>JBLRWS010000015.1:0-44670 GCA_047921075.1 Balneolaceae bacterium
TCTGCTCGCAATGTGAATACGTGCGTCGGGCGGATGTTGGGTAAACCCCGGAATGGGGGATGTGGAGCCTTTTACTCCATATCACTTACCGATACAAAAACGCGAAAAAATACTGTCGAGAATATCTTCGTTGGTAATTTCGCCGGTAATGGTTCCCAGATGGTGGAGGGCAGAGCGCAGGTCAATCGAAAGGAAATCTCCCGTCATATCCTGATCCAGCGCATGGATGGCCCGACGAACGTCGTCCCGGGCTTTTTGGAGCGCATCGCGATGGCGGGTTGAGGTAACCAGCAGGGTGGAGGTGTCGTAATCCTTGTTTTCGAGTGCCCGCTGCTTCATCAGGTTTTTGAGGGCATCAATATTCTGCTCTTCAAGCGCCGAAATTTTCAGATCGAACTGCAGGCGCTCTTCACCCGGCTGATGGTCCAGATCAAGCTTTGTGCCAATCAAAAGAAACGGTGTATCGGCAGCTCGTTTTTGAAAGCCTGCAATCTCCTTTCGCTCTTCCGGCTCCAGCGGCAGGGAGAGATCTTTCAGGTAGACCACCAGATCGGCCTGCTCAAACGCCTTTTGAGATCGCTTTACGCCTTCGGCTTCAATGATGTCTTCCGTCTCCCGAAGGCCGGCTGTATCGATCAGCTTAAAGAGCAGCCCCTCATAACTCCAGTCGGCATCAATCGTGTCGCGGGTGGTGCCGGCAATTTCTGTTACGATTGCGCGATCGCTGCCTACCAGTGTATTTAGCAGGGTCGATTTTCCGGCATTGGGGCGGCCGATAAACACTGTTTTAACACCATCTTTTACCAATCGTCCGGTTTCGTATGTGTCGAGCAGCCGCCCAATCTCTGTATCCAGTTCCGAGAGAAGTGTCTGAAGCTGCTCTTTGTTGGCAAACTCTACGTCCTCCTCAATAAAATCGAGCTCGAGCTCCACCATCGCTGTGGCGTCAATAATCTGTTGCCGGAACGCTTTAATGTGCTTACCCAGCCTCCCCTCAAGCTGTTGGTGAGCGGCACTCACCGCCTTGATACTTTTGGCGTGAATCAGATCGGCCACCGCCTCGGCCTGATCCAGATCCAGTTTGCCGTTCATAAATGCACGCTGGGTAAATTCGCCCGGTTCAGCGGCTCGAATGCCTTGCCCGAGAATGGTTTCCAGTACAGCTTGTGTAACCAGCACACCGCCATGACAGGAGAGTTCAACGGTGTCCTCACCGGTGTACGATTTCGGCGATCGAAAAATCGTGGCCAGCACGTCGTCAATCACCTGTCCATCCCGGTTTATAATTCTACCAAAATGGACGGTGTGAGAATCTGCCTGAGACAGATCTTTCCCAGAAAAACAGCCCTGAACTTTTTTGATGGCTCCCTTGCCCGAAACACGGATCACAGCTATACCCCCTTCACCTACCGGCGTGGCGATGGCTGCAATGGGCGGATGCTGGGTGATGGCACTCACACTATCGATGGCTTTCTACTTGGTCGAGGTGGTTATCTAAAAAGGTGACGGCCCCGAGAATAGTCTCCACAGCATGCACAAAAAAGTCGTGGTTGGTATTCTCGAATGTGTCGGATGGGGAGTGATAATGGGCGTGATCTTCTACCCCGAAATAGATGAAGGGAACACCCTTTTGATGAAATGGTCCGTGATCGGAGGACATCGTCCAGTCCTGCGGCCACTCTTCGGAGTCAAATCCAAACAATACCGAGATGGAGGCGTCGGAAGTAGCCTCTTCAATCATCGGCTTTAAAAACGGATAGTGGTGGGTGCCCACCGCGTAGAGTTCATCCTCATCGTTGTTGCTGATCATGTCCATGTTCACAACCATGGTTGTCTGCTCCAGCGGGATAAGCGGGTTCTCTACATAATGCCAGGCACCGCCAAGGCCCTGTTCTTCGGCGTCCAGAGCGATAAAGAGAAGGCTGTTGGCCGGGGGATTGGCTGAAAAGTACCGGGCGATTGCCATCAGCCCGCTCGTGCCGGAGGCGTTGTCGTCGGTGCCGTTATAAATCTCTCCGTTCTGCACACCTAAATGGTCGTAATGAGCGATTACGGCGATATAGCGATTGGGATGCTCGGTACCTTCAATCGTGCCAATGATGTTAATGGCATTGTCGAACGTTTCGCCTGAACGGCGGTTGGTATGCGTAAACGGCTGTCGATAGGAGTCGCCGACGGGCTGCAGCTGCAGGTCCATAAAACGTGCTTCAATATACTCCCGGGCAATGCGGTTGCCCTCGGTACCGGTGCGGCGCCCTTCCAGTTCATCGGATGACAGAAAGGCGAGGTCGGCCAAAAGCTCGTCGGCATCAACAGGAGCTATCGTGGCGGTGTCGGGTTGCTGGCTGTTGCAAGCGGCAGAGCCGATCCATAAAAACAGGGCCAGGAAAATGGAGAAAATGCGTCGGTTGATCATATCAGAAACAGTAAATGAATGGGTTTTCTGATGAAGGGTACAGAATTCACAAATAAAGAGCGAACCTTTTGCGACGGGGTATGGAATTACCGGTTAGATTGGTAGTCGAAATAGTGCCGTAACAACAATCAACCGGCTATAAATCGTCTGTTTGCGGCAGAAATACTCACGTCATAACGGTGACCTGTTGCGCTATTCCAGTGCGGCCTGAGCCGCAGCGAGCCGCGCTACCGGAACGCGAAATGGAGAGCAAGAGACATAATCCATCTGTTGGCGATAGCAGAACGCCACACTCGCCGGTTCGCCGCCATGTTCGCCGCAAATGCCAACCTTGAGCCCGGGCCGCTGAGCTCGTCCCCGCTGCGTAGCCATCTCTACCAGTTGTCCTACCCCCTCGATGTCGAGTACCTGAAAGGGATCTTCCTGCAAAATACCTTCATCCAAATAGGTGGCGAGGAATTTTCCTGCATCGTCGCGGCTATAGCCAAAGGTCATTTGTGTGAGATCATTGGTTCCAAATGAGAAAAACTCCGCTTCGTTGGCAATTTGATCGGCAACCAGTGCCGCGCGGGGAATTTCAATCATGGTACCAACCGAGTACTCAATGGTGTCGCCGTGCCGGTCGAACAGCTCGAGGGCGGTGCGGTCGATCACCAGTTTTTGACTGCGAAACTCCTGTGGGGTTCCAATGAGGGGAATCATGATTTCGGGCTGTACCCTTACACCGTCCGATTTCAGTTCCAGTGCCGCTTCCAGAATAGCCCTGGTTTGCATTTCAGTAATTTCGGGGTAGGTGATACCGAGGCGACACCCACGATGGCCCAGCATGGGATTAAATTCCCGAAGTGAGCGTATTTTTTCCATGAATTGTGTGGGATGTATGCCAAGTTCTTTTGCAATTTTGGCGGCTTCATCGGGATCTTCCGGTAGAAATTCGTGCAGCGGGGGGTCAAGCAGCCGAACGGTAACCGGCCATCCTTCCATTACGGTAAAGATCTGTTTAAAGTCATTTTTCTGAAAGGGAAGCAGCTCCTCAAGTGCATCTTTCCGCTCCTCTTTCGTTTCTGAAATAATCATTCTACGAATAGCACGGATTCGGTCTTCCCCGAAAAACATATGCTCAGTACGGCAGAGGCCAATTCCTTCTGCACCGAAATCGAGCGCTTTGGCGGCGTCTGCGGGACTGTCGGCATTGGTTCGAACCTTCATTTGGCGAAAGGCATCCACCCACTGCATAAAGGTGTGGTAGTCGGCATCCATGGTGGGCTCTTTTACCTCTTTTTGCCCGAGGTATACAGTTCCTTTTGAACCGTCGATGGAGATCCAGTCTCCCTCATTGACAACCTGCTCCCCATTGGTGAAGGTGCCTTTTTCATAGTTTATGATAATATCTCCGCAGCCTGCTACACACGGTTTGCCCCATCCGCGTGCAACAACCGCAGCGTGGCTGGTCATGCCGCCCCGGGAGGTTAAAATTCCCTGTGCAGCCGACATCCCCCCCACATCTTCGGGGCTGGTTTCTATACGCACCAGCATCACTTTTTCCCCTTTTTCAGCCAGCTCTTCTGCTTTTTCTGAACTGAACACCACTTTGCCTACAGCGGCTCCCGGCGAAGCCGGCAACCCATGGCCCAGGATGGAATGCCGATCGGCCGCCGATATATCAATTTGCGGGTGAAGGAGCTGGTCGAGGTGGCGCGGCTCTACCAGCGCTTTAACCGCCTGGCGGATGTTGATTTTGCTCTCGCGTACCATATCCACAGCAATTTTAATGGCGGCTTTTCCGGTCCGCTTCCCATTGCGGGTTTGCAGTATGTAGAGCTGTCCTTTCTGAATGGTAAACTCAATATCCTGCATGTTTCCGTAATGTAGTTCAAGACGGTTGCAGTAGTCGGCAAGTTCGCTGTAAACAGCCGGCATCACTCCTTGCAAATCTGCAATCGTTTCGGGAGTGCGGATTCCGGCCACTACATCTTCACCCTGCGCGTTAATCAGAAACTCCCCGTATAACTTGCTCTCTCCGGTTGATGGATTACGCGTAAAGCATACTCCGGTTGCGCAATCGTCGCCCATATTGCCAAATACCATCGCCTGCACATTTACAGCCGTGCCAAGCAGGCCGGTGATATGGTTGATACGGCGATATTTGATGGCCCGGTCGCTGTCCCAGGAGTCGAATACTGCGTTTATAGCCAGCTTGAGCTGTTTGTATGGATCATCGGGAAACATATAGCCCGTTGCTTTTCGATAGACAGCCTTGTAGCGGTCTACCAACTCCTTCAGGTCGTCGGTATTCAGGTCGGTATCGAGATCGATATGTTTGCTTTTTTTGAGTTCTTCAAGAGCGTGTTCGAACCGGTCGTGCGGTATACCTACAACCACATTACCAAACATGTCGATGAAACGGCGGTAGCTATCGTAGGCAAAGCGTTCGTTACCGGTGTGCATGGCCAGGGCATTCACGGTTTTATCATTCAGGCCCAGGTTAAGCACGGTATCCATCATGCCCGGCATAGAAATTGCAGCACCTGAGCGCACCGATAGCAGCAGTGGATGGGCGGAATCACCCAGGCGCGTGTCCATGATCTGTTCGATAAATTGAACCCCTTTTCGCACCTGTTCTTTAAGTCCGGCGGGCCATTGCCGGCTGTTTTCGGAGTAATAGCGGCACGTATCGGTGGATATGGTAAAACCGGCGGGCACCGGCAGGCCAATGGATGACATCTCGGCCAAGTTTGCCCCCTTTCCTCCGAGTAGCTTTTTCATTTGCCGGTTGCCTTCTGCATCGCCGTTGCCAAATGTATAGATGTGTTTGTCGGTAATATCCCTGTTCATGAGTGCCACCATTGATTATATAATGTATTAAGACTATTTAGTCTTAATATTAAGATACAAAATTGGCCAATTAGAACATATACTTTTCAGCTAGAGCGCCCCTGGCGAGGTAATGAACGATGTTTGGTGCGCGTTCTTGTAAAGCATTGCCTGCCTGACTATTTTGGGCGCTGTTGCCATACACATGAATTTATCGTTGCGCTCTATGAAGTTTAAAATGCCCCACACGCTCACCCTGCTCTTTTTCCTGATGGTTGCCGCTCTGGTAGCTACCTGGATTATCCCGCAGGGGGCCTTTCAAACCGAAGTTGTGGATGGCAGAGAGGTGGTTGTGCCGGGCACCTTTCAGGTGAATGAGGATGCGGAATTGTTGAATCCGATCACACTGTTTACCGCTATTCCAAGGGCATTTGGAGCTGCACAGAATATCATTTTCTTCCTGTTTATTATCGGTGGCGTGATGGCAGTCATTCGGAAAACAGGCACCATTGATGCCCTTCTGGGCCGGCTGCTTGACCGACTCGGAGGACGGCCGGGCACCCTCATCTTTATCGTCGTTTTTGTGTTTGCACTGGCCTCGAGCGCCGTGGGTGCTTCCGCAGAATACATTCCCTTTGTGCTGATTCTGGTGGCTCTCTGCCGCAGTATGGATATGGATGCAATGACGGCCGTTGGCATCATCGTGGCGGGCTATGGTATTGGCTATGGGGCTGCGGCGTTCAATCAATACACGGTTATTGTAGCGCAGGATGTGGCCGGGCTTCCCACCTATTCGGGCATGGAGGTACGGTTGGCTATCATGGTTCCGTTTGTGATGATAGGCGCGCACCACGTCTGGGCGTATTCGCGCAGGGTGCAGTTAAATCCCTCTGCAAGTCTGATGGCAGGAATTGCACCGCCTGATGCCGGCGCTCCCCCCAAAGAGTATCCGGCACTCAGCGGCACGCATATCACAATTCTGGTCGCTTTTCTGATTACTCTGGGTGTGGCTGTTTTTGGAATCCGAACGTATGGCTGGTACCTGAACGAGCTCGGCGCAGCATTTCTGATTCTGGGCATTGTAACGGCACTCATTGCGCGGATCGGCCCAAGTTTAATGGCCAAAGAGTTTGTGATTGGTGCGAAAGAGCTGACCGAAACCGCACTGCTTGTAGGGGTTGCACGTGGCATTGCGCTGATCATGGAAGACGGCGAAATACTGCACACCATTGTGCATGGATTGTCGGTGCCGCTGGGCATGGTTGGCCCGGAACTTTCTGCAGTAGGGATGATGATTATGCAAACCATTCTGAACTTGTTCGTGCCGTCGGGCAGCGGACAGGCGTTTGTAACCATGCCGTTGATGGCTCCGTTGAGCGATATTTTAGGCGTATCGCGGCAAATTGCCGTGCAGGCATTTCTCTTTGGGGATGGTTTTGCCAACATGCTTGTGCCAACCAATGCCGTATTGATGGGCATACTGGGTATGGCGGGCGTTCCCTACGATAAATGGTTCCGCTTCTGCTTTCCGCTTCTGCTTAAACTTCTGCTCTTTGCAGCGGTTTGTATGGTAGCAATGGTGGTTTTAGGTTTTTCTTAAACAGCCGCTAACGGCCGGCAACAGTAACGCGAATGCCCCGGCTTTCAAGCTCTGAAATAACCGATGCAGGTGTTTTGCTGTCGGTAATAACATGCTGGATGTTCTCGATGGTGGTAATTCGCCCGAAGCCACGTTTTCCAAATTTTGTGTGATCGGCCAGAACAACGGTGTATTGTGTGATGTCGATAAAGCGCCGGTTCAGGCTTGCCTCCATCAGGTTGGTGGTTGTGCATCCATAATCCAGATCGATCCCATCAACACCCAGAAAAAGTATGCCGCAGGTAATGGAGTCGAGAAATTGCTCGGCATAAGGCCCTACCACCGAATGCGAACTCGGCCGCAAAAGCCCCCCAAGTTGTGTCACATCAATATTGGGACGCCCCGAGAGCTCCAGAGAGACCTGAAGAGAGGAGGTAATGACGTTAAGGGGTGTGGCTGAATGGAGCAGCCGTGCAAGAGCAGTGACGGTTGTTCCCGAAGCCATGATAGCGGAGTCGTTATCTCCAATAAGCTTCACCGCTTCCTGAGCGATAAGCTCCTTTTCCCGTGCCTGGAGCAGAGCTTTTTCGGATACCGGCCGGTCGCTTGTGTAGGGGTTGCTGAGCGTGGCACCGCCATGTGTGCGAAACAGAAGATTTTTATCCTCAAGCAGGCGCAGGTCTTTGCGGATGGTCACTTCCGATACGGAGAGTTCATCGCTGAGAGATTGAACGATTACCTTTCCGTTTTCTTTCAGTTTGTGAAGGATATGCTCGTGACGTTCGGATATGGAGAGATTTTCACTGTCTTTCATGCAAATAGGATACGTTCCCAGGTTGTTACAATCAAATTATGAAACTAATCGAAAGTATTTCGGAATGATAAACGGATTGTTTCAGTTCATATAGTCGATAAAAAGAGTGTTATATGCAATACTATGTTTCGTTTGACTTTCGTTTTATTTTGAAATAGATTGCCTGCTCATCAATAAATAACCTCACCCCATATGCCAAACAGAGACCAACTGATTGAAGCGCTTGCCGGCCAACCGGAAAAAGAGTGGGATGTGGTGATCATTGGAGGCGGTTCAACCGGGCTGGGTGTGGCATTGGATTCACTCTCTCGCGGTTTGGATACGCTGCTGCTTGAAAGAGCCGACTTTTCGAAGGGAACGTCCAGCCGAAGCACCAAACTGGTACACGGCGGTGTACGCTATCTGGCGCAGGGTCAGATTGATCTGGTTCGTGAAGCGCTGCGGGAGCGGGGGTTGTTGCAAAAAAATGCTCCGCATCTGGTGCAAAACAAAACGTTTGTCATACCCAGTTACACGCTGTTCAACAAATGGTTCTACACCGTAGGGCTTAAAATCTACGATATGTTGGCGGGCTCGCTCACCCTTGGGAAATCGAGAGGGATCTCAAAAAAAGAGACACTGAAACGGATCTCCACCATACGGGAAAAGGGATTGAGAGGCGGTGTGACGTATCAGGACGGGCAATTTGACGATGCCCGGCTCTCTGTGAACCTGGTGCAGACCTGTCTGGAAAAGGGTGGCATCTTGCTTAACTACGCAACGGTTACCGGTCTTTACAAAGAAAATGAGACGGTTGCCGGGGTGCGATTCACCGATTGCGAGACGGGCAATGAGCATCTGGTAAAAGGCAAGGCCGTTGTAAACGCCACCGGAGTATTTGCCGATGACATCTTAAAAATGGACGAACCCAGCCGCCCCAAATCGATACGGCCCAGCCAGGGGGTGCATCTCGTGTTTGAGAAAGAGTTTCTGCCGGGCGATGATGCCATCATGATTCCCAAAACAGATGACGGACGCGTCCTTTTTGCCGTTCCGTGGCACAACAAAGTGGTAGTGGGTACCACCGATACGCTGGTGGATGAGTACAGCCTCGAACCGGTGGCGTTGGAGCACGAAATTGAGTTTATATTGGAGACGGCGGGCCGGTATTTGCAGAAAAAACCAACCAGAAACGATGTAAAAAGTGTATTTGTGGGTTTGCGTCCGCTGGCAGCTCCCACCAACGATTCCGGTAAAACCAAAGAAATTTCGCGCAGCCACAAGGTGTTTGTTACCGACTCCGGCCTCATCACCATTACCGGCGGCAAGTGGACCACGTTCCGTAAGATGGGAGAAGATACGGTAGACAAGGCGGTGGCCTTGAAAGGGCTGAGCCAATCGCCCAGTAGGTCGGAAGAGATTCGTATTCATGGAGCCGATGATCATGTCGATTTCAACGATCCGCTCTATTTCTATGGCACCGATAAAGAGGCCATTCTTTCGCTGGCCAATGAGCAGCCCGATCTGGCAGGTAAACTACATCCCGATTATCCTCACATCAAAGCACAGGTGGTATGGGCCGCCCGGGAAGAGATGGCCCGAAGCGTTGAAGATTTTCTTGCCCGGCGAATTCGTATTCTGTTTCTTGATGCACAGGCGGCTATGGATATGGCGCCCGAAACAGCCCGGCTTATGCAGCACGAACTCGGAAAAGAGGAAGGCTGGGCAAAACAGCAGATTTCAGACTTTACAGCATTGGCAACTCGTTATTTGTTGGAGCCGTAACAGCCATTACAATCAGTGTAATATCAACCAACCCTACCATTATGGATTCCTACATCTTAGCTCTCGATCAGGGCACAACCAGTTCCCGCGCCATCGTTTTCAATAAAAAGGGCGAAATTGTTTCAACCGCACAAAAAGAGTTTCGACAAATTTACCCCCAACCCGGATGGGTAGAGCACGATGCACAGGAGATATGGTCAACTCAGGCCGGTGTTGCAGCAGAGGCCGTGGCCTCGGCCGGCGCTAGTGGTAAATCCATTGCCGGAATCGGCATTACCAACCAGAGGGAGACCACCGTTGTGTGGGATCGCAAATCGGGCAAGCCGATTTACAATGCCATTGTATGGCAGGACCGGCGCACCTCCGACTATTGTGATGAGCTGAAAAAAGCCGGCCATGCCGACATGTTTCAGGAGAAAACCGGCCTGGTGATTGATGCCTACTTCTCCGGAACCAAAGTAAAGTGGATCCTTGATAACGTAGACGGCGCACGCGCAAAGGCTGAAAAAGGAGAGCTGGCCTTCGGTACCATCGACTCGTGGCTGATCTGGAATTTTACGCAAGGTGACCTGCACATTACCGACGTGACGAATGCATCTCGCACCCTGCTTTTCAATATCAACTCGATGGAGTGGGATGAGGAGATTCTGGAGCTGCTCGATATTCCGAAAAAGATGTTGCCGCAGGTGCGTCAGTCGAGCGAAGTATATGGAAACACAAGAACCACCCTGTTTGCGTCCAAAGTACCGATTGCAGGTATCGCGGGCGATCAGCAGTCGGCACTGTTCGGGCAGATGTGTACCGAAAAGGGAATGGTAAAAAATACCTATGGAACAGGCTGTTTTATGTTGATGAATATCGGGGACAAACCGATTAAATCAGAAAACAATCTGCTTACAACCGTAGCATGGAAAGTGAATGGAAAGACCGAGTATGCCCTCGAGGGATCCGTCTTTATTGCCGGCGCGGTGGTGCAATGGCTGCGTGATGAGATGAGTATAATCCAGGAATCGCGCGATATCGAATATTTTGCCAACAAGGTGGACGATTCCGACGGTGTGTACCTGGTGCCGGCTTTTGCAGGGCTCGGCGCCCCTCACTGGAATCAGCATGCGCGGGGGACCATGGTGGGGGTTACCCGTGGGACCAATCGTGCGCACATCGCCCGTGCGGCACAGGACTCCATCGCTTATCAGGTTACCGATCTTTTAGATGCGATGATTGCCGACTCAAACATCCATATTAAAGAACTACGTGTCGATGGCGGTGCAACTGTAAACGACACGCTGATGCAATTTCAGAGCGATTTGCTGCAGGTGCCGGTCATTCGGCCTAAAATAACCGAAACCACTGCGCTCGGCGCGGCGTATCTGGCCGGCCTCGCCGTTGGGTACTGGAGCGATATTGAAGAGATCCGCACGCAGTGGATGGTTGACAAGGAGTTCCAGCCCGAAATGGATAAGAAAAAGGTGGATGGCCTCACCAAAGGGTGGAAGCGGGCTGTCCGCGCAGCCATTGCATGGGCCGACGATAAGTAGCACCGCAGCATCGATTATTGGTAAAAATGCACATCGATCCTTATGGATGCGTCTATGAACATATTTGGAAATACACTCATCAGCTGCAGCGAGTCGCCGCTCACCGGATTCTACCGGGATGGGTGTTGCAATACCGGCTCACAGGATGCCGGCGTTCACACCGTATGTGCGAAAATGACCGATGAATTTCTCGCCTTTTCAAAGGCCGCGGGAAACGATTTAAGCACACCACGGCCGGAGTTCAATTTTCCGGGTTTAAAGGCGGGGGATTACTGGTGTCTCTGCGCGTTGCGCTGGCTGGAAGCGTACCGGGCAGGCAAAGCCCCGTTGGTTATGCTGGAGGCGTGCCATGAGCGCTCCCTTGATATGATCGACATGGATCTCTTGATCTCTCACTCCGACCGGTAAAGCAACCGTACCGGCCTACTGCTCGATCACAATTTCGTTGGGGTCACGCGGCTTTTCCGGGTAGCGGCCCGGCCCCTGTGGGCGTTGATCCCGAATTCCTTTGATGAGGTTGCTAACGCCGTAGAGTAATAAAAAAGCAGCTATGAAATAGGCTACGGAATCGGGATTGCTGAAGATCAAAAAAGCGAGGATTAACGTGATGATGCCCACCACCACGAAGCCGAGAGAGACGACCATCAACAGGCCGAAGAGGGCCATGAAGCCGGCAAAGGTAAAGGGGATCAAATCGGGAAAAATAAAAATCAGCATACCCGCTACAATCGGAAATGCAGCGAGGAATACCGGCATCCTAAACAGAAGAAACAGGATACCAAGTGCCATGAGGTAGCCGCCGGCAATCAGGTAAAGAAAAGAGGGGTACAGCAACGTGAGCACTCCCGTTACAATGGCTAAAACGGCATTTAAAAGCCGCCTTTCACGGCTTTTGTACTGTATATTGATGTGGTAGTGGAAATTCATATCGTTTTGAATGGACGTGCTTTATGGAGCGAGTGTTGTTTGTGGTTGACGAAGTAAGCCGGTTATTTCCCAATGTACTGCTGGAGCTGAGCCTGCCAGGCATCGCTGCGAATAACATCGAGCAGCACAGTGTTGATTTGATTTCTCAGCGGGCTGTTGGGTTGAAGGGCAATGCCATAGTATTGTTCCTCTACGGTGTCCGGAAGCAGGCGCAGCCGGCCTCTGTGGTGCTGCTGAATTTGATAGGCCAGAATCGGGGCGTCGTGCAAAAAAGCGTCCAGCCGGTCATCGACAACGGCCTGTAACCCCTCCTCGATAGAGCCGAACGTTCGCACCGGAATGTCTTCTGCCTCCATGTAGAGGATAGTTGCCGAGTTTTCGAGTACCCCAACCCGGGCATTGGGGAGGTCGTCGGCGCTGCTCACACGGCTGTCGAGCTGATTGATGGTAAGGCTGGATGCGATGGAGGCGGTAAAGAACGAAATGACAATAACCGCAGTAAACATCCAGATGAAACCGATAATGCGCCCACCGAGTGTACGTGGCGATTTGTCGCCGTACCCGACGGTTGTCATGGTAACCGCTGCCCACCAAAATCCGCTGCCAATGCCTTCAGCGGCACTTCCGCCAAACTCCTCACGATTCTCCTGCCGTTCAAAAACCCACACCAAAACACCCCAAAATAGAAGCAGGCCAAGCAGGAGAATCAGTGACCACCATAAATCGGCAGAAAACAGAGCACGAATAGCGCCGAACAATCCGGCCGGTTTATCGGGCACTGCAATCCCAAGTCCAGTTATGTAAAACGGGTGCGAAAAATCGACCATCCGTTCGCGCTCTGACGTAATGGTAAGTGCAGAAGCCGCCGCCAGATACCGGCCATTGGCCACGCCGTCAATCATTCCCTGAATCGACTCTTTTTCGTACCGCGTGTTGATGTCCATCTCCTCGGCAATTTGTTCCCACAAGAAGATTGTAAGCCCGCTATAGCTCCCGTCCGGCTCTTCGATTACGAACGGAGGCACAATCCGAATGGCAACGGTTTCTGTGTCGGTCGGCTCCGTTTGAGCGTGCAGGTCGGCCGCATTCAGGTGGAAGAGAATCAGGCTTAAACATACGAGTGCGAAGAGCGTGCGAAGGTACGTCATGGTTGATCGAATACTGGAATGGTATGTGGTTGATGAATCACAAATAAGGTAGCAGTCAGCCGGCTATTCTACAAAACCGGTGGTATCCGAGAGATTTTTACTGTAAAAGCGGATTGAACATAGAGACAGGAATAAACGCGATGTGAGGCCCTTCCTGCCGGTTGGGAACAGCAATGGGTTATCTCTGCGGTTCGGCGGTCATCGGCTCGGACCCTTCACGAATATCGAGTTGTTCCGGATCCAGCTCGGCCAAAAGATGATAGCCGGAAGCGCCATCATAGGAGAGTATGAAATGGCGGTTTTGTCCGTATAGCTGAATAGTTCCCGATATCTGATCTCCACGAAGAACCAGCGAAAGGTGCCCCGGCTCGGGAGAGTGAATAGCTGCCGTAAGCGTTTCGATACCCGGAACCTGCTCTTGCACACGCTGTACCAGAGCGAGGTACGGTGTCTCCCCATCAAGGTAAAATCGAAGCGTATCTCCCGGCACCTTGTACAGATAATCGTGTTGGAGCTCTACGAACACGGCCGCTACTACCGGCTCTGAATGGGTGGTTGCTTGCGCGATGGACGGCGGGTTTTCGGGAATGGTGAACAGACCACTGGCTCCGGGGTATAGTGAGAGTTCCGACAGCGTGCTGCCCGATGTTTCCTGTTCGCCCGCACATGCGAAAAGGAGCAACGAAAAAGCCGTTAAAAAGAGAGTATAATCGAATCGAATCATCGGCTATTTGATTAGCACCATCTGCCGCGAAAGCACCTGCGATGCCGTTTGAAGCCGGTACATATACACGCCACTCGCAAGGTTACTCGCATCGAATTGAATGGTGTGCGATCCGGCCGGGCGCTGTTCATCGATCAGTGTGGTTACCCGGCGGCCCAGCATATCGTACACCGCGATTTGCACATGCGCCGATTGAGACAGTGAGTAGGGAATAATGGTGCTTGGATTAAACGGGTTGGGGTAGTTTTGGTTCAGCTGAAAAGCAACGGGATTTTGCCCGTCCCGCTCGGTGGAGGTGGCGAGTTCCACATTTAGTGTAACAGGAACTTCTACCTGAGGGTTGTTAGGATCGTTGGAGTTGATGAGCATGACGGATGAGTAGGTGCCCTCATCAAGCCCCTCAGACGAAAACGTGAGTTGAAGTGAATGGGAACTTCCCGGCTGTGTAACGGCACCGTAACGGTCTACATCCAACCACTCGAACGGGGTATTGACCTGCCGGATGGTAAGATTATCCACATCCATTACCGCATCCTGTACGTCATTGTAATTACGTATTTGGATAAAGTCGGGAGTGGTATTGGGTAAAAATGGGCCTGAGGCGAGCAACTCATCGTCTAGATAATAATCGATGGATGGTGCTGTGGTATTGTACACGATTCGGAATCGCTCGTAGGTGCCATTCCCGGCGTAGTTGGCCCCCGTAAATGTGAAATTTACTTGTCCGCTTTCGTTAAGGTTTGCCGTAAATAACCCGCCGTTAAAAAATATGACCGCCGAAGAGACACCGTCGGTTTTCGCATCAAAAACCAGAAAATCAAACCGTTGATTTTCACCGGGGGTATTTTGGGAAACGGCCAGGTCTACTTCAATCTCATACTGGCCAAATGGCAACGGGCCTACATATGGGGAGCGAGCATTGATAATTTGATTGGTTCCGGGCCGTGTTGGTAAACGCAGATGCGTTGTTCCGGATGCGGGGTTTTGATCGGAAATTTCAAGCAGGCCGGCATCGCCGGAGGTTCTCCAAAGGTTGATGAGCTCGTGATCACCAAGTTTAAAATCATTTCCGCCGGGCCCGGTTTCAAAATCCGTGGAGTAAATAATATCTCCGTTTTGAGAAAATGAAGAGTACTGAAAAGCCGCAGGCAGAGCTTTTTCATTGCGCTGAAGGTTCTGATTTTGGCGGGCGAGCTCCTCTTCCAGCGGATGCATGTTGGTAACTCGTAAAGAACCTTGGGATAGGGTTTGTGATGTTACATCAAAATCGACATCCCACAAAAGGTCAGATTGGCCATTGTTGGTAATCTGTACCGGAACCGTTACGGGCTCGCCGTCTGGGCTGACGGTTACTTCAATGCCGGTGTCAAGAACAGCCAATGTCGGTGGGTTAACCATTGTGGGCCGGTATGCCGCAATGGCTCGTTTCACTTCCCGAAACGCGCGCGCAGAGTTTGCAGGCCCGGCATCTCCGCCAAAATTCCGTCCGGTTGGCTGGCCGGAGAAAAACACTTGCGGGTTCGAAAAATGGGGAATGCGCTGGTACCCGTTCGTGGTATAAGCCATAACGGTTGCAAACAAATTGGGCCCGTCGTTAAAACGATTGCCGGTTGAATATTTAAACAATCCGCCTCTTGGCGACGCAGCTGCCGTTGGCTGATTGCGGGCGTGCAGGCTGCCGAGATTGTGGCCAAATTCGTGAACCAACGTAAAGGAGTTCGCCATCTGTTGTACCCTATTTACTGAAAAGGCTAAATCTTCGCCCCCAGAAATGGTTCCTTTTAACCAGGCAATACCCCCGGTTTTAGGCTCGCTTGCAATCAGGGCAACCAAATCAGCTCCAAACTGATTGCGCAGGGTATGCACTTCTTCCATGTACCCTTCAAACTCCTCACCAAATCGGGGGGCGGCGGGGTTTTCCGTAAAGCGGCGAAGGTGTTCGCCTGCAGTAGTTTCGGTCTCGTCATCATTATAGTCGGTTTTGTAAAAATGAACCAGCCGGAGTGTTATAAATACATTACTATTATCAAGAGCCGCCTGAGAGTTTGCCATGGCTTGGGCAATGACAGATTCGATAGACCGTACGACGTTTCCGGAGCCATCGGTTTGAAGGGCCCAATCTTCTGCTTTTTGAGTGTAGGCAATCAAGACATCAATGGTAACATTGTCTTCCAGCGTGCCCGCCAGAGCCAAAACATTTGGGGTATGTATACCGGGTGTGGCGTTTGATGTTGCCATAAGAGCGGCATGTTGCTCAAAGCGTGGCGGTGGAAGCCCGTCTCCCAGCTCATGGAGACCACACTCAAGAACATCGTGACCGGAAGCGGTGGAAATGAAATGCTGTTGTGTATCGGGGGCGAAGCCAAGTTCAAATACGCCATTATGAGCGGTGTGCAGGAAGCCCACCACAGAGTCATCATAAAGAGTTAGTGTGAGTAAATTTCCAGGGTTGGAAGGGTCTCCCGCAATGATCGATCGTGTATTGGGAGTGAAGGAGGCGGTGCGGAAAATTTCCACATCGTGGTACACAGCAGAACTGCTGTAAACGCGTAATAATGCGGTACCGTCATCCGTCAAAATCTTATCAACAGCTGCGGGGTCAAAATCAAAAAAAAAAGGTTCCGTATTGGTGGAAGACTGAGCCAGCAACGGCTGTGCAGCGTGTGAGTCGATGGGATTCAGTACAATAACGTTCTGTGCAGAAGCGCTATATGCAAATAAAAGAGTAAAGAGGAAGGCAGTAGCGAATCGGGTCATAGTCGTTTATTGAATGATCTGTTAAAAAACCGATTTTAGCTCTTGTGTGAATGTTTAATCGGTTGCGGATGTTAGGGCAAACTGGTTACGTAATTTGTATAAATTGAATTAAAATAACAAAGTGAACGTGCTGCGTAGATCCTCCCTTGTCCTCATCGGCTTTCTTGCCCTCTGCTTCTTTGTGGCATGGACCGGGGCGCAGGTCTCGCCCGGTATTGCGCCGGCCGATTGGTATCAGTTGCTGCAGAAGCCGTCGTGGAATCCCCCGGCCTGGGTGTTTGGGCCGGTCTGGACCGTTCTGTATGCTTCAATGGCTGTAGCGGCGTGGCTGGTTTGGAGGAGTAGCGGATGGAGGGATGCACGGTTTGCACACACTCTTTTTGCAATTCAGCTGGTTCTAAACGGGGTGTGGTCGCAGCTTTTTTTTGGGATGCAGCGGGTGGATCTGGCACTGATCGAAATCGTTGTTCTGCTCCTGGCCATTGTTGCCGCAACCGCCGCTTTTTTCAGGCACAGTAAAACGGCCGGATGGCTGATGGTGCCGTATATTCTGTGGGTGCTTTTTGCAACAGCTCTGAATGCCGCAATCTGGATGTTGAACTGAGGTTACGAGAACCGGTCGGCAAGGCGGTTAATCAGATATCCGCTCTCTTTTAACGCCTGAGTGGCAAAGGCACCGAAGAAGTCCGTCACCTGTTCAAATTCCCGAATAAATCCTTTCTTATCATCATTTTTGACCATCTCTATGAGTGATGTTTGATGATCAAAAAAGGAGAGCAACAGTTCCCTGCGCTGCTCATCTGCAAACACAATATCGGCGTATAGCTCGGCATCCTGGGCAAAAATTCGCCCGGTCATCATCAGTTCAGCGCGATAAACCGGGCTGGAATAATCGATCATCTCCTGCGGGTTCAGGTTGTATTTGCGCATAAATGAGCCGTGAATCAGAGCTACAAAGTGCCGCAGCCCCTGCACCAGATTCATGACGTGGTCGTGTTTTTCAGGCTCGGCATCCAGGATGCGCATGCCCCACAGCCGGCACTGCTCTTTGAACCAATCGGCTTGCTCTTGATCGCGTCCGCCGCATACCACCATCAACTGTTTGGATAAGTTTGGCACATCGGGCCCGTGCATCGGGTGGAGGCCAACGACCGGCCCATCGTGCGTTTCCAGCATCGCGCGAAGTGGTTCTGTTTTGTTGCTGGTAAAATCGGCAAGAACGGTTTTGGAGGTGAGTTTCCTGGCAAGACGTTCAATGACGGCTACCGTTACATTAATGGGAACGGTAACAATGGCCAAATCCAGCGCCGGTGCAATTTCATCCAGTTCGTACCAGTTTCCTTTGTCAATACTATAGGTGATGTGGCCGCTATTTTCCGCAACCTGGCGATACAGGGAGCCCATTCCTCCCTCACCGCCTACAAATAAAATGTGTTTTGGCTCGGGTGTTGCCCGTGGAAATGTGGCGGTTGATTGCGTGGCCCGAGAGGCGCTCATGATCATCCGGAGAAAATCTTCGGCCCAATCCGGATCCAGCCCGCGCTGCTGCGCCATGGTGCGGAACGCAGCCGTTTTTTGCTCTTCGCGCCCCGCCACAAAAACCGGCAGCTGCTTTTCTATTTTTTGTTTGATGACCTCGGCCGCTACACGGTTCCGCTGTTGCAACAGATCCAGAATCTGTCGGTCTATTTGATCGATTTCTTCGCGTTGCGGTTGTAAACCATCACCTGTTGTTGCCATCGTTACTGCCTGTTCGTCCTTGGTTGTGTCGGATCGCATAAAGTAGCCTTATTCATATTAAAATGTGCAATAAGGCAACGTTTCCGGCTCAACTTTGTTTATTACCACCTATCGCATCATTATCTTGTGAGTCTATGCACAAATTCACGTTACATTCGCCGTGGGAGCCGGCAGGCGATCAGCCGCAAGCCATTAAGGAGCTCACCGAAGGAATCCGGCAAAACGATCCATTTCAGACACTTCTTGGTATTACCGGTTCGGGAAAAACCCGCACTATTGCCGGCGTGATTGATAATGTGCAGAAGCCCACACTGGTGATGAGCCACAACAAAACGCTGGCCGCTCAGCTCTATCGGGAGCTAAGTGATTTTTTTCCCGAAAACCGGGTGGAGTTTTTTATCTCCTATTATGACTACTATCAGCCGGAGGCGTACATCTCCTCGCAGGATAAGTATATCGAGAAAGATCTCTCCATCAACGAGGAGATACAAAGGCTTCGGCTGCGGGCCACAAGTTCTCTTCTTTCCGGTCGGCGCGATGTAATCATCGTCTCGTCGGTAAGCTGTATTTACGGTATCGGCTCGCCTTCGGAATATGAAAAGCTGATCATCACACTTACCAACGGACAGACCATCCCCCGAAACACGCTGCTATATGATTTGGTGGATTTGCACTACCGCCGCAGCGATCGCGATTTTACCCGCGGCACGTTCCGCGTTCGGGGTGATATTGTGGATGTCTACCCCGCGTATTCGGAGGAGGGGCTGCGCATCTCGATGTGGGGTGATGAAATCGAAAAGCTCGAAATTTTTGATATTGATAACGGCCGGATTTTACAGCAGGTTGAGGAGTTTCGAATCTACCCCGCATCCCACTACGTAACCTCAAAAGGGCGGCTCGATCAGGCCATTGACCAGATTCGCGAGGAGCTTTACTGGCGCATTGAGATCCTTCAAAAAGAGCAGAAATTTCTGGAGGCGAAACGGATTGAGCAGCGCACCCTTTTTGATATAGAGATGATGCAGGAGATCGGCTTCTGTTCCGGAATCGAAAACTACTCGCGCTACCTTAGTGCACGAAAACCGGGTGAGCGCCCCTACTGCCTGTTCGATTATTTTCCCGATGATTTTATGCTGGTGGTGGATGAGAGCCATCAAACCGTGCCGCAAATCGGTGCGATGTATGGCGGCGACCGCTCCCGAAAGATCGAATTGGTCGAGCACGGTTTTAGACTTCCATCCGCGTTGGATAACCGTCCGCTCACCTTCGAGGAGTGGGAATCGCTCATCAATCAGGCCATTTTTGTGAGTGCCACCCCGAACGATTACGAGCTTGAAAAATCGGGTGGGGTATACGTTGAGCAGATCATTCGGCCCACCGGGTTGATGGAGCCCGAAATTGAAGTGCGTCCGCTCGACAATCAAATAGACGACCTGTTGGATGAAATATCCAAACGGGTAAAAAATAATGAACGGGTGCTCTGTATTACCCTCACCAAGCGTTTGAGTGAAGAGCTAAGCGAGTATTTAAAAGGGCTTGGTATTTCAGCCGCTTACATGCACAGCGAATTGGATGCCATGCAGCGGGTGGAAGTGTTGTATAAGTATCGGCGAGGTGATTTTAGTGTGTTGGTGGGAATCAATCTGCTTCGCGAGGGAATTGATATTCCGGAGCTGAGCCTGGTTGCCATCCTTGATGCGGATAAAGAGGGATTTTTGCGATCGGAAACATCTCTGTTTCAGATTGTAGGACGCGCAGCACGGAATGTGGGTGGTAAGGCCATTCTGTATGCCAATAAAATAACCAAGAGTATGCAGAAGGTGATTGACGAGACCGAACGCCGCCGGGCCATCCAAAAAGCGTACAACGAGAAACACGGCATCACCCCCAAAACCATCGTAAAAGAGCTAAAACCACTGGTCGATCCCGCATTGATATCAACACAGAGCTTTGACTTTGGCCAAAAAGAGGGCGACGTTACTCAGGATGAGCAGTATCTTGAAACGATAAAAGTGGCAGAGGAAGGCATTCGGTACAAGGCCAATCCCGCCATGAAAGAAGTTACATTTGATAGCAAGGATAAATTTCTCGATTATCTGCGTGATTCCATGCTGCAGGCTGCCAAAAACATGGAGTTTGAAGAGGCGGCCCGCATACGCGATCAAATTGACCAATTGGAAAAAGAATTGTAAAACCACAGCCTGAAACACAACATGGGAAAAATTCAGTTTTTTAAAACGTTTATAAAGGACCGTGATGTGGCGTCGGTTATTCCCACGTCCCAGCGTTGCGTTAAAAAGGTTTGCGCCAACATCGATTTTAGCTCCGACTTTACACTGGTGGAGTACGGGCCTGGTGAAGGGGTTTTCTCCCGTTATTTATTGGATAAAATGACCCCGGGATCCCGGATCATTTTGATTGAAGCCAACCGTGATTTTGCCAAGCATCTAACAGAGACACTTACGGACGAACGGGTTACCGTGCACAACTGTCTTGCGGGAGATGTGGAGTCTGTTCTTCCGGACGAGCTGATCGGTTCGGTGGATTATGTGCTCTCGGGGATTCCGTTCTCCTTTCTTAAAAAAGATCGGAAACGTGCGGTTTTGGATGCCACGAAAAGTATTTTGAAGCAGGGCGGGTTGTTCCTCGCATATCAGACGAGCGGCCACCTGAAAAAGCCGGTGATGGATGTTTTTGGCAATCTCGAAACCGATTTTGAGCCGCTTAATATCCCCCCTTATCTCATCTACAAAGTGTATAAAAACGGCGTGCACCCACCGGCCTAAGGTTGCCCGCCGGTTACAACGTTTTGAACCGACCTATCTCTAACACTTAATCGTCTGCCGCCATTACACGACACGAAGCAACCGATCCGATTATTCCGCCGGCCATTTTGCTGGATGGATATAGCCGCGGGGTTTTTCCGATGAGCGAGAGCCGCAACGATGAGAAGGTGGCTTGGTACTCGGCACGGCGGCGCGGTGTCATCCCGATTGAACGGTTTCGGGTATCATCGAATGTGGAGCGCATTATTCGCCAGGGGCGATTTGAATGTCGCATCAATACACGGTTTCGGGAGGTGCTGGAGAGGTGTGCCGATCGCCCGTCAACCTGGATATCGGATATTATCATTCGCTCTTGTGAGGTGCTGCACCTGTCGGGCCACGCTCATTCTGTGGAGATCTACAACGCCGATGATGAGCTTGCCGGCGGATTATACGGCGTTTCTCTGGGCGGTGCGTTTTTTGGCGAATCGATGTTTAAAGAAGAAAACGAGGCGGACAAAATCGCGCTTTGGCACTGTCACCAAATCCTGCAAAAGAATGGGTTTGAATTGTGGGACACCCAATTCTACACCGACCATCTTGCACAGTTCGGATGTATTGAAATATCGGCGCAAGAGTACGAACGCCGTCTGCAACAGGCGTTGCAATTAGAGTGCCGGTTTACGGATGCCGGATAGCGAGCCGGCACCCGGTTTTATCCACTTATCCTTCCAAAATCATCTCGATGCGGGCGTGAATATCTTTCAGGTGCAGCTCGGTGGCGCGGTCGTTCACCCGCGTTGAGGCGCGCTGAACCCGGTCGCGCAGTTCGGTGAGCTCGCCGCGCAACAGAGCTTTGATGTCGCTTCCGTCCAGCGTGCTGCTGTCGCTCTCCATCAGATTTTGAACATGGCTGATATAGGCGCGCTGCAGATTGCGTCGGTATACATCTATCGGACGGTTTTGGGCAAGTTCTCCCCACACGCCATTGCGTACATCAGTGAGCATTTCGGCTACGGTATAGGCCGCTGTGCCTCGGAAAGCCTCATCCTCTATCATTCGAATCATGCGCGCTCCGTTCATCACATTTCGCAGATGAAACCCTTGCAGGGTTTGTATCCGCTCGATCGCTCCGGCATGTTCAATATTGCGTAAAATGGATTCATCCAGCAGCCAGTGCGGTGTGGAGAAGGCGTGCTCGGTCATAAACGCCATCGCCTTTTTTTGATACTCTTTATCAACCGGTGTATACGCGCGACGATCTTCGTCGGTAGCCACATGGTGGTAATACACACCGCCGATATTGGTTATAACATGGTTTACATATCGGTTCCACTGGCCAATCAGTTCACCGTAAATTTCTTCTAAATCATCATAGCCGCGCCCCGGACGCGAGGTCCACTCGGGCAGATTTGGCACCACCCGCTGCAGGTTCATCATGCCGTAGGTGGAGGCCTGAACCGGATCATTCGACAGGGTTTCAGTCTGTGCGGAGGGGTCGTAGCCGGTGGATTGGCCAAAGCGGTACATCGGGTCGCCGGCGCGCTCCATGATCCAGCGGTTCAGTACCGGAACTTCATCTTCGGGGGTAGCCGCATCGGGAATCACGCGGTATCCCCAGTTAACGGAATGAAGATCGTACGGCCCGATTTTTCGGATAAAACGCTCTACACCATCACCGGGCTGGGCGATGTAGTTCTGGCGGGCGTAATCCATCACCGATGCCGATACACCATACTGCTCTGTGAATGTGGGCGACCGAAGGGAATCAACCGGATAGGCGTAGTTGGCCGCCATATTATGGGGCAGGCCTAACGCGTGGCCAATTTCATGGGCAATCACCTGCCGAATCGCTTCTTGCAGATATTCGTCGTCTACCATAATGGAGCGCGCTTTCGGGTTGGTGGCACCCGTTTCGATCATCAGCCGGTTGCGATACGAACGAATGTGATTGTGGAACCAGAATATATCACTTGCTATAATTTCTCCGGTACGGGGGTCGGATGTGCTTGGCCCGGTCGCATTGCGTGTGGTATTGGCAATCCAGCGTACCATGTTGTAGCGAATATCCTCCGGCTCAAAATCGGGATCTTCTTCTTTCGTGGGCGCTGGCAGCGCTTTGATTGCGTTTTTGAAGCCGGCTTCTTCAAATGCCACATTCCAGTCTTCAACGCCATCAATCACCGCCTGTACATACTCCTCCGGCGTGCCGGGATCCAGATAGTACACAATCGGCTTTACCGGCTCTACCAGTTCACCACGGGCATACGCATCGGGGTCGGATGGTTCAAGCCGCCAGCGGCGAATCAGCCTGCGGGTATCGGCTTTCTGCTCCTGCGAGCCAAAATCGAGCTGGGTAATGGTAAACCATCCCACGCGCGGATCGTGATAGCGAGGCCGCATCGGCTCTGCAGGCAGCAGAATCATGGATTGGTTCATCAGCAGTGAGAGGGTGTTGCTGCCACCGGAAGAGGGCGGGTTCATCGCCTCATATGTCATCACGTGGCGCGCCTCCACATTCATCGGAAAGGTGCGCACCGTGTCGATGTAGCTTCGGTTGGTGTCGAGCCGCCGAACCTGATAATTGGTCCGTAACCCGCTGCTCAATCCGGAAATTGCCGGCACATCCGACTCGAACAAACTATTGATTTCGATAACCGTTGACGCACTGTCGGGGCCGATCGCTTTGATATCAAACGTGGCGATCACCGGTTCGTAATTATTGGCCCGAACCGAGTAGGCAATGGGCAGCGAGTCGGGCGCTACACTGTTATAGAGCCGCTGGCGGATGTTAATTTTGTCGCGTACCCGTTCAAAAACGATGACTTGTCGGGCGGTGGCAGATCCGCTGCTTTGAAACCCAAAAAAGTTGCTGGGTACGGCGGCCACGCGGCTCACCATCAGAAAATCGCGGTGTAGCAGGGAATCGGGAATTTCGTAGTAGATCTTATCTCCCACATAGTGTACATCCACCACGCCTTTGTTCGAAACCGCATCTTTCGTAATCAGTTTTTCATAATCGGTTTGTGAGGGCCTCTCGGCACGCGGCGTCGGTTGACTGGATGAGGACGCCTGAAAAATGGAGCAAGAGCTAAAGAGAAAAGCGATACCGGCCAAGATAGCCAGGCGATTTAAAGAAGAGCGGATCATAGGTTGGGAGGTTGATTTCGGAATGTCGGTGCTCGAAAATAACCAATCGTCACGCCTTCCGCACGTAAAAAGGCGTTAAGAGAAGCGCCGAGCCACTACTTTACTTTTTGAACATGGTACTGGCCACAAAAAAGATATTCTCTTTTCGCTCGAGCAGCCGCCTTTTAAAATAGGGAAACCACATCGTCCCGTAAGGCACATACACCCGAGTTTTATACCCGTCGGCCGTGAGCTGCTCCATGGTTTCTTGCCGCAGCCCGTAGAGCATTTGAAATTCAAAACGGGAGGGCCCAATCGACTGTTCTCTGGTGTAGGTTTGTACCCAGTTTACGAGTTCGTCGTCGTGCGTGGCAATGCGGGGAAAGGGAGTTTTATCGAGCAAAATGGTGGCATAGTCTTTGAACGCATCCCGAATGGCCGGCATTTTTTGCAGCGCTACCCGCTCCGGTTCTCTGTACGCGCCTTTGCAGAGGCGTATATCGGCACCCGCTTCGGCCAGCTCGCGTACATCATCTTTGGTGCGGTGCAGATAGGCTTGCAGTACAATACCCACGTGCTTGCCAAACTCTTTGTACGCTTTTTGAAATACCTCAATGGTATCTTGGGTAACATCCGACCCCTCCATATCAATGCGCACAAAAAGATCTTTTTCGCGGGCAACCTGAAGCAAGCGGAAGAGGTTCTCTTCGCAAAACATCCGGTCAATTTTCAGGCCAATCATGGTAAGCTTGATGGAGATGGTACTGTTGATTCCCACCCGTTCGATGTTTTGAATCAGCTGGATGTAATCCTCCACATTTTGGCTGGCCACATCGCGCTCTTTTACATACTCTCCAAGAAGATCGAGTGTAACGGCAATCCCTTTTTCGTTGATGGCGCGAACCTGCGGAACAGCCCGCTCAAAAGTTTCTCCCGCTACAAAGCGTTTGGCTAAGGCAAAAGGTAGTTTCATAATGGTGACAATAGCTTCCAATTAGGTGGGCGCTAAATTAGCAAACACGCGTAAATTTCACACTATCGTAACGTTGTTTTTTTACAACCGGGTTCCGTGGGTGCAACTTATTGTATTCCACCTGCGTAGGGGCTTGAAGAGCGTTGTAACCCAAGATGAACAGAGGAGAACCTGTTGTGAACTCAATTTTTACATTCTTACAAAAGATGACGGCCTGGATCTTGTGCTTGCTGTGCACCTTTTTTTCTGCTGTGGCACAGCCTGGGCAGGGCGGGGATATAACCCGCAGCTGGACATTCCAAACCGAGGCTGCACCCACCGTTGATACCCAAACTTCGGGAGGCAGCATTACGGTAATTGCCCATTCCCGGCCCGACGTTGTGGTGGAGCTGATTGCCCGGCGGAGCCGAAGGGCACTTGGCCCGGATGATGAACTTGATGGAGTGGAGCTTGACGTGACGCGCGACGGAAACCGCATAACAGCCGTGGCACGCCGCGCATCCGGTCAGCGTGGGTTTTTGGGGATAGGAAGTAACAATCAAAACCTTTCGCTCGCCTTTCGTATTTACGTGCCTGAAACGGCAGATATTGAAGGGCGGACAAGCGGTGGCAGTATATCCGTAGACGGCACGTCCGGCTCTCTGGAGATGCGCACATCCGGCGGATCCATTTCCATCGAGAACGCCTCGGGGTCCATCAATATGCGCACATCGGGCGGCAGTATTTCGGCGGCAAACCTGAATGGTGATGTGGCCCTTCGTACCAGCGGTGGCAGCATTCGGCTCAGCGACCTGTCCGGCTCCGTTGATGCGCGCACCAGCGGCGGCAGTATTCGTGCCAATATGGATCGAATTACAGGTCCCGTCACGCTTCGAACCAGCGGCGGAAGCATCACACTTTCACTGCCGGGCCAGACCGGGATTAATCTGAATCTGTCGGGTACCAGGGTAAACGCCCAGCTTGCGCAGTTTTCGGGCACCATTGAACGGAACAAGGTAGTCGGTGAACTGATGGGTGGCGGTTACCCGGTAGAAGCGCGCACCAGCGGCGGATCCGTTACGGTTCAGTTTGTGGATCAGCCGTAGGGTCGGTTTCGCGGCCCAGCAGCATATCGGTAAATTGGGTGCGGATCTCCGGGCCGGCATCACGGAAGTATTCAAAGTCGAGGTGCTGACCGGGCCGGGCAGTGTCGAGCCGCACACCCCAAAGGGGTATCATAGATGTGGGCAGCATCGAATAGCGGGCGTCGCCAATGACCTCCGGTTCAGTACGATGGCGAACCAGAAATCCATCAGAAAGTGCATGCATACGCTGCACATCATGGTAGAGCGTAGTGCCCTGCAGATGGTTT
Source organism: Balneolaceae bacterium (assembly GCA_047921075.1). Taxonomy (GTDB): domain Bacteria; phylum Bacteroidota; class Rhodothermia; order Balneolales; family Balneolaceae; genus JBLRWS01. Next base: position 26,440 of record JBLRWS010000015.1, read on the forward strand.
AAATCATGTTCCGGTACAACGAGCGGCGCCGACTCCCCTTCGTACATACGTATACCGCCAAGGCCGGCGCGAATGCCATCGGTTTGCACGGTGGTGCCGTGAATATAGGTTGATCGCCAAAGCAGCTGATTGCCAATGGTTGGTTTTACCACAATAGATTGTACAACATGGCCTCTTTGCTCGGCTATTTGCAGAGCGGCCTGTGTAGCACGGTGCTGTTGAATGGAACCGGTCAGCATAAACAGAAGGATCCACCCCGCTCCAAACAGAGCCCACCGCAACTCGGTGCGATAGAAGCTCACGATCACGGCAACAAGTAGGCCGGCCGTGAGGAGGGGGTCTACCACAGAAATCAGATTCCAGGCGATACGGGTATCGCTGAACGGCCAAAAAAGCACGGTGCCGTAACTGGTTAGCGCATCCATCAACCCGCTTGTGGCATAGCCGGCAAGACTGTAGAGGTATACCTGCCGGAACACAAAATGGCGCTTAAACAGCAGCATCACGACCCCGGCAGCAATCAGTGCACCGATCGGGATAAACATCAGCGAATGGGTGAACTGCCGGTGCACCTCAATGGCGAAGAGCGGATTGCCCGGCATCTGAATAAAAATATCCAGGTCGGCCAGTAGTGCGGCAAAAAAGCCGACGCCCATCGCTTTTTTGCGTTCCGGTTCATCGGCTGCAAAACGGGCGGCAACGGCTCCGGTTAAACCATGTGTAAGTGGATCCATAATCAGTTCAAATTGTCTGGCGCGGTATCAGCAAACCGGGTGCGAAACGGTAGCTCGAGCTGCTCGCCAATGGTGCCCTGGCCGGTCAGGTTCAATCCCGAAACGGAGATGCCCAGAAGGCGCACATCGCGGGCTCCGGCTTCGGTTTCGTCGAATAACAAAATGGCTACCCGGGCAATTTCCTCCGCCGAGCTGGTAAAAGAGGGCAAGGTATGGCTTCGGGTAATGGTATCGAAGTTTTTGTAGCGCACTTTCAAGGTAATTGTTTTTCCGCCGGCCTGTAGCCTGTCCATACTGTCGGCCACTTTTTCAGCAAGCTCCTGAAGAAACGACACCATCCACTCCCGGTCCGATACATCATCGGAAAAGGTGCGTTCTTTGCCGATCGATTTGCGGATGCGATGCGATTTAACGGGGCGTTCGTCAATGGCCCGGGCAATGCGGAAATAGTGGTGGCCGGCCTTGCCAAACTGTTTCACCAGATCCACCTCATCCCATTTTTTTAAATCGGCACCGGTTTCGATACCGAGCTGTTCCATTTTGCGCTGTGTAACCTTTCCCACACCGTGAAACGTACCAATGGGCAGTGCCTCTACAAATGCCTCGGCTTTGTGTGGAGGAATCAGAAAACAGCCGTCGGGCTTGTCCATATCGGAGGCAATTTTTGCCAGGAATTTATTGATGGAGATGCCGGCTGATGCCGTAAGGTCGGTTTCGTTTTTAATGTCGGCCCGAATGGCTTGTGCGATTCGGGTAGCCGAGGGGGTATTGGCAAAATTTTCGGTCACATCCAGATACGCTTCATCCAGCGACAGCGGCTCTACAAGATCGGTGTATCGAAAAAAGATGTCGCGGATTTGGTGCGATACCTCCTTATAAATGTCGAAACGTGGTTTTACAAAAATACACGAAGGGCAGAGCGATACGGCGCGCATAGCCGGCATGGCCGAGTGGATACCGTATCGCCGGGCTTCGTAGCTGGCGGCGGCCACCACACCGCGCCCCTGAGGAGAGCCGCCCACAACAACCGGCTTGCCCCGCAGCTCCGGCCGATCGCGCTGTTCAACCGAGGCGAAAAAGGCATCCATATCGATATGGATGATCTTGCGGGTGGTGTTGGATGTGCCGGAGAATTTTTCCACGAGGGTGAAAGCAAACAAATTCTTAATTCCTTATCTTTTGCACCTTAATGCAAACAGGCAATCTACGATTTTCATGGAAGAGTTAAACGGTATCACCATCTATTGGTTAATCTCAATCGGTCTGCTGGTAGGGCTCATTGTGGATTTTTTTATTGGTAAACGCGGGGTAAGCTTGGGCGCCAATCTGTTTGGCGGTGCCGCCGGGTCTGTAATTATTGGAGTGGTGATGATTTTACTTGGCGTGTTTGCTCCTCTGGTGTATGCCGCGCTTGGCTCCATCGCTTTTCTGTTTTTGTGCAACGTGTTTAGCTTTGATCACAAGCATGGCGAAGATGCTCGCACCAGTGCCTGAGCACGGTGACAATGCCTGACCCCTCTCAATCGTTGCTCCCGTCACTTTCCGGAACGGCTCTGTGGCTGATTCCCCATCCGCGGGAACCGTTCCAACGAATTATTCGAACAGCGTCAGAGCGCTATCCATCCCCCACGTTTTTGCCACACATCACGCTTGGCTCCACAACGCAATCTCCGGCGGCGTGTACATTCGACCTTACACAGTCCCCACCGAAAGCGGCATCGTTTGTTGTACAGAAACCGGTGGCCGGTCCCGCCCCCTACCGGCGGGTCTATTGTGATGTGCACCCCAATGAGGCCGCCCGGGAATTTATTCGTTCCGTTAAAAGCCGTAACCCGTTTCTTCAATTCAAAACGGAGCTGCACATCAGCTTGATGTATACAGCCACCGAAGAACTGCCTCGGAGCGTGCCGTCAGAATTTATTCCGGCTGCAGCGGCCGCTATACCCGACGAGATAACCGTTGAAGCACTCTCGATAACAGAGATTTACGGAACACCCAAACAGTGGGCTGTGCATGTTCAAAAAAGCTTTCTGAATTTTGGATGATCTATTTGGAAGTAAGTGCGGATTTATAAACCTTTACACCATATTCTACCATAAACCATAAGAGATATATGTCTGACTATAAATTTTTCCCACAGGTAAACAAGGCGTTCGACAAAGCGGCGGCCTACACCAATTTAAACGCCGGGATTCTGTCGCAAATGAAGGTGTGTAATGATGTTCTTCACATCACCTTTCCCATCGAGCGCGACAACGGAACCATCGAAGTGATCGAGGGCTGGAGAGTTGAACACAGCCATCATAAATTGCCCACCAAAGGCGGTATCCGGTACAGCCTCACAGTAAACGAGGATGAAACCATGGCCCTTGCGGCGCTGATGACGTACAAATGCGCCGTTGTGGATGTACCGTTTGGCGGAGCAAAAGGCGGTATTAAAATTGACAAATCACAATACTCCGATACCGAGCTCGAACGCATCACCCGGCGGTATACCTTCGAGCTGATTAAGAAAAACTTCATCGGCCCGGGTATTGATGTACCCGCTCCCGATTACGGAACAAGCGCGCGCGAAATGGGGTGGATTCTGGATACCTATCGGCAGATTAATTCCGACTTGAATGCCGAAGGGTGTGTGACCGGCAAGCCGATTGCGATGGGCGGTATTCGCGGGCGGACAGAAGCGACCGGCCGCGGTGTCTTTTTCGGCATCTATGAGGCGTGCAACAATCGGGAAGATATGAAAGAGCTGGGCCTTGAGCCGGGGCTGGATGGAAAAACCTTTATCGTACAGGGTCTTGGAAACGTGGGTTACCATGCAGCGAAATATATGATTGAAGGCGGTGCCATCATGGTTGGTGTAGCCGAAATAGACGGCTCTATCTACAGCAAGAAAGGAATTGATCTGGACGCCTTGATGCAATACAAAAAGGAGACGGGCGGGGTAACCGGCTTCGAGGGAACCGAAACTCTGGAAAACAGCAGTTCTGTACTCGAAAGTGAGTGTAATATCCTGATTCCCGCCGCGCTCGAAAACCAGCTGAACAATAGCAACGCTCATAAAATTAAAGCCAAGATCATAGGCGAGGCGGCAAACGGCCCCACCACGTCAGAAGCGCACGAGATTATGAAAGAGCGGGGCGCGCTCATCATTCCCGATAACTACCTGAACGCCGGTGGTGTAACGGTATCTTATTTTGAGTGGCTGAAGAACCTGCAGCACGTACGGTTTGGCCGAATGGGGAAACGGTTTGAGGAGAGCAGCTATAAAAAAATCCTCAATGTGATTGAAACCATTTCCGACCGAAAGTTCACGGAGAAAGAGCTGGCGCATCTTGCGCGCGGCGGCGGTGAAGAGGAGCTGGTTGATTCCGGTTTGGAAGAAACCATGATTACGGCCTACAATCAGATCAACGAAATCCGAAAAGAAAAAGGGGTTGATCTGCGTACGGCTGCATTTATCAGCGCCATAAACAAGATTGGCTACATGTACAGCGATATGGGTATTTTCCCATAAATGGTTGTAAACAGCATAAAAAAACTCCCGGTAGCGCTCAACGTACCGGGAGTTATTTGTACACGTACAACTGCTTTAACCAAAACATCTGATAGTAAGACGTAATGTGCGGCGCGGAAGTTTCATTCATCCGCACATTTTTCTTTTTTTTCCGGTTTTCTTTTAATCAATCCGGCTTGTTATGGTCTCCTTTTACCTGGCCCTGTTCGTGCTGCCGATGCTGATCATTGCATTGGCTGCCATACTTGCACACAAGGACCGTCCCGCCGATGAATGAAGCGGTAGATGTTGTGGTTTCGGCCGACCGCTACGCGATTGCCGCGTTTATCGGGTATCTGGCTATTCTGATTGGTATCGGGGTCTACTCTTCGCGGTTCTCCTCTCAAGGAATCAGCGAGTATTTTATCGGCGGCCGCAAGATGAACCGTTTTGTGGTGGCTCTTTCGGCGGTGGTGTCGGGCCGCAGTGCATGGCTTTTGCTGGGAGTAACCGGTATGGCCTACGCACGGGGGCCTTCGGCCATTTGGGCCGTTGTCGGATACATTGTAGTCGAAGTCTTTCTTTTTCTCTATTACGCCAAACGGCTGCGCAAGTTTACAGAGGCGTTTAACTGCATCACCGTTCCCGATTTTTTTGCTGAACGGTTTGGCGATGCCGACGGACGGTTACGGATGACCATTGTGGTGATTTTTCTGGTGTTTATGGTCGGGTATGTATCGGCACAGTTTGATGCGGGCGGTAAAGCATTCGCTTCAGGGTTCGGAATCAGCACCACCTCGGGGATTTTACTCACAGCAGCCATTGTTGTGGTTTATACCATTTTGGGCGGGTTTTTAGCGGTGAGCCTGACCGACACCATTCAAGCCTTTTTCATGATTTTGGCGCTGGTGATTGTTCCTGCAATTGCCATTGCAAATATTGGCGGCTTGCCGGAAATGCTGGCCATTCTACAAGAGATGGATGCCATTTATGTAGACCCACTGGCAATTACAGCCGGCGTTGCAATCGGTTTTTTGGGGATTGGGCTGGGCTCTCCCGGAAACCCGCACATATTGGCGCGCTATATGTCGATTGATGACCCCGCACAGCTTCGGGTTGCTGCGGTGGTTGGAACGGTATGGAACGTGCTTATGGCTTGGGGGGCTGTATTCATCGGCCTGGCTGGCCGTGCCACCTTTCCCGATGTGGCAATGCTGCCCAACAGCGACACGGAAAATCTGTTTCCACTGCTGGCTCAGCTTCATCTGCACCCGGCCCTGTTTGGCGTGGTGCTGGCCTCTATTTTTGCCGCCATCATGTCTACCGCAGATTCACAGCTGCTGGTTGCCGCATCGAGTGTGGTGCGCGACATCTACGAAAAAATTATCCGTAAAGGCGAGGAGATTCCTCAAAAAAAGCTGGTGCTGTACAGCCGTACCGTTGTTTTGGCTTTGGTGGTAGCGGCACTTCTATTTGGGTTTCTGGTAGAAGATCTGGTCTTTTGGCTGGTGCTTTTCGCGTGGGCGGGGCTGGGCGCATCCATTGGCCCAACATCCATTCTGGCGCTCTATTGGCGGGGTACCACGCGGGCAGGCATCTTTGCCGGGTTGATAACAGGCACAGCCGTAACCATACTCTGGTACTTAACACCTCTGCTGCGGGAGGCGCTGTACGAACTGATTCCCGGTTTCATCGCTGCACTGCTGGCCACCTGGCTGGTAAGCCTGGCTACAAAACCAACGGCAGCTTCACTGAAAGCGTACGACTCTATGAAGGAGCGATAGCCGTCAACAATTACGAAAAGAGCTTTTTAAAGAAGCCGACAATTCCCTTCGGTTCATCCTCTTTTTGCTTTCCGGTTCGTCCGCCCGGGAGTCCGTCATACGTAGGGCGGGGCAACCCTTTGTACTTGTGTCCGTTTTCTGTGCTCTTGGGCCTTTTTTTGGAAGAGGACCGCTTCGGTTTTGATTTCGACTTATGCGGGCCGGGCTTCTGTTTCTTGCGGTCTTTCTTTTCGGCTACCTGTTTGGGCAAGGGAACCTCTTCGGGGGCATACCCGAGCTGGGTACAGATGGTTTTGATGTCGCTGCGGTCCTGCTGCGAAACCAGGGAGATAATCTTTACCGCTTTGCCGTCGCCAACCAATTCGGCCCGCAATTTATACTCATCTACCTCTTCGGGCACATCGTAATTAATAACCAGCTCGGCATTTTGAATGGGTACATCACCGGCTGATTGCTCCCCGATGATGGCGTGTTGAACATTGTTTTTCAAAAACATGTCCATCCGCTCGTCGTAGGTTTTTTTATCCACCTGATCGTGAACACTTACCGCCCGCCGGCCGTTTTTACGCAGCACTTTGTACAGGCGATCGGCCGTTTTTCGGGAAGCGGTAAAAATGACAACACGATCCGACTTTTCATTATTCAGATACGCCATCAAGGTGGATATCTTGGAGCGCGGCGGTACATTGATGTAATATTGGGTAAGATCTTTGGGTACAACCGGATCCGCCACCTTTTCTTTTTCTTGTTTGGGCGGGGCAAGGCGAACCAGCTCCGGTTCAGTCAGCATTTTCGATTCGGCATCGCGCAGCTCTTTGCTGTCTTTCGAGGCTACAAAAATACGCTGACATTTATTGATGACCCGGCGCGAAATCACATCAGCGGCGGCCCAATCGGTTACGGCATCGGCCTGATCAATGATCAGATGCTCCACCTCACGAAAAACAGCACGCCCCTGCTCCAATACTTTTGCCAGCTGCTGCGGGGTGGCTACAATAATAAGCGGCCCGGCAGCAAGGATGTTCATCTGCTCTTTATCATCCTGCTCGTCGGTAAAACGGGCTGCGGCAATGGAGGCCTGTTTACCTACTTGGTCTACCCAATCGGCAATTGCGTGCACACGAGCGTTGGAATCGCCAAGCACAATAGCCCGCGTTCCAAGCCTTCGCTCGGATTTAGATATCGTATTTAGGGATCGCAGCAGATAACCGACTTCCGGCTGATCGCCGGGCGCTGCATTGATCACTAAATCTGACCCTTCTTTAACTGATTTTAAAATTTTCTTTTGTAACGATGAGGGGTTTTCAATAGATGCTGCTTTTAACCCCTTCAAAATGTCTGAACTGAACCGATATGAACTAAACGACAATGGATTCCTCTTCGTTTTAAAATCATCATTTCAATTAACAACTCGGTGATGCGGTCAAAACAGCCGCACTTCACAGATTAGGCAACATCATATCAACGGAGCTGCCTTTTTATTCTTGTAAGCAAAGGTAATATAAACCTCAGATAATGTCAGCAAAATCATAAGCCCAAGCAAACCTCCGGCACCGGCTTCCGGGCCAAACGCTCCTCCGGTAAAACTTTCGGGGCCGGTCAACCGGGTCTGGATTATGGCCTGCTCCGTACTTATGCCGCTAACCGGAAGTCCGTACACAGCCCCTTGAAAAAAATTCCAGGAGGCGTGCAACCCGACAGAGAGGCCAAGGCTTCCGGTACGCACAAACGGATAGGCAAGAACCAGCCCCGCAATAATCAGGTTGATTGTTGAGGAAACCGATGCTGCGGGATTGTTGATATGACCGGCGCTAAAAAACAGTGAAGAGAGAAACACGGCGGCTATAAGCTGAGAGGATCGGCTCCACGATTGAGCGTTTAGCCCCTCTTTCAGATTGATGATCAAATACCCCCGAAAGTACGCTTCTTCCCAAAACCCGACTGCCAGCATTGATACAAAAAAGAGAAGCACACCGCTCTGAATGGAGATGCCCGTCAACGGCAGTGCGTCTTCAACGCGCGCCCAGCCCATTCCAAGCATAATGCCGACAATAGTCGTCATTGCTGCGGCAGCTATGAAAAAACCGGCTGCAAAATCAGCCGCCCACAAACCGGAAATGTGGAGTCCAAAACTCCGGAAAGGCCGTTTATCAACAAAAACGGAAGCAATCAGCAGCGCTACAAACACAGCGATGGCCAACATTACATTCCAACCCAGAAACAAGGTTTGGTTTATGGCAAACTGTAGTATAACAAGCAGCAGGCATAGGGTAATTGCGATAGACGTAGTGACCAAAATGCGCCAGAGCGAACGCAAACGGTTTTCTTCTTTTTTATAGAACAGGTGCTTTAACAAGTGCTCCGCCTTTTCTTGTAAGGTTCCCAATTTCCATGTAGTATACCCGAAAGGTACTTCATCGTTAAAACAGTTGCGATTATGATTAAACGAATTGCTCTCTTTCATCCGGCCGAACAGCTGCATGAATTTTTTAATACCGCTCCGGCGCCGGAATCGATGTTTTTGCCGTCGTACAACATAGCGATTGGCCGGCATGTACCGGCGTTGCTATGGGAGGGCGAAAAGCGGGTCTATTCTCACGTTCGTTGGGGTAAATCTGATCCTTCCGCTGCCCAGCTCGATTTGGGAGAGTATCGCTTTTCTGCGCAGGCCGCCGATGCAAAAAGCTACGCAGTAATCCCAATTAGTGGTTTTTACGTCTGGAAAAGCGGCCGCGAAAAAGAACACCCCTTTTTTGTGCGTATGATGGACAACGCCCCGATGGCAGTAGCTGCCTTTTTAAAGCATGAAAACAAAAACACTCCCTACATCGAATTTGCCTATCAGCAGGCAAATACACTGATTCGCCCGATGTCGGACCTGATGCCGGTGCTTCTTACCGCAGAGCAGGTTGGTACGTGGATCGAAGCCGACAAATCAACGGCAGAAGCGGTCTATAAACAGGCCGGCGGCAACTTTAACATCACCGATTTAACGGTGCATCGGGTGTCGAAGAAAGTAAATGACCCGGCCAATGATGCCGAACCGCTGATACAACCGATCCCGAAGTAGAGGCACAATTGAGGCATGGTTTGGGTGCCCGCTTAAGATTGTCATTCATCACCACCCCCTCTTGATAGGCGAGTCGGATCATGGGATTATCCGTCCGGCCGAAGCTCTTTTTTCCCTTCCAGCTGGTTTTGATAAACCCTCACCGTGTGATAGGCAAAATCGATATTGGGCTCTTTCAGGAAGTGGTCCAGTATATCTTCCCAAATCACCTGATTGAGTCCGCGCCGGTGCCGGGCGTTACTCAGATGGCGGATGGTTAGCTTTACGCCGATATCTACCACTTCGGTGTACACGATGGGTGTGAGATTTTTGTAGCGAATCAGATACGATTTTGACGCGTGTTGGATCTGTTGATGGGCGTCGTGTACAAACTCTTCGAGATGGTTCTCCACGATATCCTGAAGAATTCCTTTCGCCTTTTTCCAGTCGCTCTCAAACGTAATAACCACCTCAATTTCGTTCCATACAAAATCAAAATCGCTTGTATAGTTTGCGATGGGGCTGGAAAAGACCATGTTATTCGGCATGTGAATGATGCGGCCGGTACTTTGATCGGCATGAACCCAGTTCCCAATTTCAAGAATGGAGAATTTAAAAAACCGAATATCAATCACATCCCCCTTGTGCCCGCTTATCTCAATGCGGTCGCCCACATGAAACGGCTTTCGCCACACCAGAAAAATCCACCCGGCCATATCTGTAACCGGCCCCCGAAGTGCAATGGCCAAACCGGCTGATAACAATCCAAGAAAGGTAGCCAGCGAACCGACTCCCTCGAACCATGTGCGCCCGACCAGAATAAAGGCGGCAAATACCAAAAAGTAGGTAATGTTTTTCCGCCACTTATATCTGGCATCGGTACTTTTAATATTTCGGTTGATGACCCGTATCAGAATCGCCCTCAAAATGATGAATACGACGATGATAACGGCCGTTTCCACCACGCGCCCGTATTGTGCAGACAGTTCGGCCAAAAGCGTATCAAATTGAAAGTTGTTGCTATTCATAGATTTAGCGGGCTAGTCAAAAGGGTCCGGCTGTATCAACCAATGTAAAGATAGGGATGAAACCAGCTTTTGTTTGTGCGTAAATAGTGATATTTTACCAATTCGTCAACGATTTATATTTACGAGCTTTCAATTATGTTATACGGAATTATTATATCGCTTATTACGATCATCTGCTTCTTGTTGATCATTGTTGTATTACTGCAGCCCGGGCAAAAAGAAGGACTTACCGGTGGTTTGGCTGCCGGCATGGCCGGAGGAGCCGCTATGGGTGCCCGGCGCACGGCCGACCTGCTCTCTAAAACGACCACCATCTTGGCTATTTTGTTTTTATCGCTGAGCGTGGCGGCCAACTTTTTTATCGACCGCGGCGGACAAGGACAAAGCACGATTCAGCAGTCTGGCGTGCCGATGGAAACGCAGCAGGATTTTACGATTCCTTCTCAAACGCAATCAGCCGTACCGATTCAGCAAGACGAAGATTCTGACAACTAAGTTGTTGTTGAGGCACTCACACTTTAGACCTCTGCCTAAAAATAGGCAGAGGTTTTTTTATGCCTCCCCATTTTTCTGCTGCAATGCATCACTCAAATCCGCTTCTTTTTCGTAAAACGGTTCCCACTTCTCTTTCGGGTCAGCCTTGGTTACCAACGAAACCGTTATAAGAGCTGCAATCGACAGCCCTGCCGCCGGTAATACGATATACGATGTGGGTATCCACGGCTCGGGCAGTATGCTGTTTACAATGGTAATGAGCAGCGTTACGCTCATGCCGGTCACAATCGATGCCACACCTCCGGCAGTCGTTACCCGTTTCCAGAGAAACACCGCCAGTAAAGCGGGTGTTAGTCCGGCACCAATCATCGTGTATGCGGTAAAAGCCATATCCAGAATGGTTCGGAATTGGGTGAGCAACAGATACGCCGCCACCCCCAACACAGCGACCATTATTCGCTGAAACAGAACCATCTCTTTTTGAGAGGCATCGGGACGGATAAATCGCTGATAAATATCTCTCGAAAGGTTGGTTGATGGAGCCAGTAAAAAACTGTTTCCTGTAGATGTAATGATGGCTACCGATGCACAGATGAGCAGCAAGCCGCCAACCAGCGGAATGCCTATTTCCAATCCATAGCGTGCAGCATGCAGGATAATACGCTCGCTGTCTTCCGCGGCCAGGTAGGCTGCGGAGGAGGGGTCGAGTCCGTTAAAATGACTGAACGCGAGAATCGCCAGTGAAGCGATCGCCGTTTCAATGATCACGGTACCAATAACCCACCAAACCACGGCCGATTTTGCCGATGATTCGCTCTTTGCCGAAAAGAACTTTTGATACATGTTCGATTCGCCCAACAGAAGAAGCAGTGTCGGGAAAAACACCCCCATCACCCAAATCCAGCTGTGCCCGCCGGTGATGTGGAAAAGGGAAGGATCTAATTCTGTCGATACATAACCCATTCCCCCCAGATTAAAAAACACAATCGGAAGCGCCACCAAAACGGCCAGCGTAATGACGGCCCCGTTGATCACATCGACCGATACAATGGATACCATTCCTGCAAATGCAGTAAACACGATGATAAATGCAGCGGTCATGAGTACACCCTGCCACTCCGGAATGTCCGCAACCAGCGCGAGCACAAATCCCCCTCCCCGGAATTGATACCCAACAATAGTTGTATATGCAATAACAATCACCAGTGTGCCCAGCACGCGCGCCCACCGGTTGTAGCGAAGCTCTAAAATGTCAGGAACGGTGAACTGCGCAATACGTCGCACACGTCCGGCAAGGAAAAAGATGAGAATAATTCCAATCCATGCACCTGCAGCAAGCCACAATTCCGAAATGCCTACACGGGCTGCAAGGCCCGCGCCGGCAAGCAGCGTACCCGACCCAAGCCAGGTGCAAAGCAGCGTACCCACAAGTTTATAGGTTGGCACACTCCGCCCCGCCACCATAAAATCTTCCTGGTTACGAATGGTGCGCGACTTCACTACTGAAATACCAAGCAACAAAGCCAAATAGAGTAATACAACCCAGAAAAAAATGGACATACGCGTTTATTACTGTCAGACGATTTGCAAAATGTATAATAAAGGAGAACGACTCGCTAAATGTATCCCATTTTTACAGAAAGGCAAACACTGCCCAAAAAACGATCTTGTTTGTATATGCAAATTTATGGATTCTTTCGAAGTTCCACCCAGGTTGCTCCCCATCCGCTTCGGTCTTTGGCTGTTTCGTAATGCAGAACCTCCGGGTGGCGCTCAAGAAGAGCGTGTACGGTTCGCCGAAGCACCCCTTTTCCTTTTCCGTGAATGATGCGAATGGAATAGATGCCCTCTTCACGGCAGGCGTGGATATACTCGGGGATGAGTGATCCAAGATCCTGAGGGCGAAAGCTGTGCAGATCCAGTACGCCATCAATCGGCAGATGTTCTGGTTGATCTTTGTTCATGCACCCCACGGTTTGTTTCCGGTTTTATCAGTAAGATACAATTCCACTCGTTTGTTCGTTGATTTCTTCCGCCAAAACCTTTACTCCAGTATTCAAAAGCAGAATTTTTATTACTTTAGAAAGACGTAAACGATTTATCGGTTTCTGCTATGATTGAGTCTCTGCTCGCATTTTTTGAAGATGTGCCCACCACGTTTCGGGCGGCCATTTTGATTGGTGGCATTTTCCTGTTTTGGGTGCTGGAAGGAGTTATTCCGCTCTTTCGGTTTCAGTACAACAAAATTCGCCATGCGGGCATCAACCTTACATTTACCTTTTTTACAGCCGTCATCGGGTTTGGGCTCGCCGGCGCACTCTACTACACGTCTCACTGGGTTACGGTAAATGAATTTGGCCTGCTTCATCTGGCCAATTTCCCGATTTGGGCCAAGATTATCATCGGTGTGATGCTCCTCGATTTTATCGGTGCATGGCTCATCCACTGGATACAGCACAATGTACGCTGGATGTGGAAATTCCATCTGATCCACCATAGCGACCGCACGGTAGACGTAACCACGGGGCTTCGCCACCATCCCGGCGAAACGCTCTTCCGAATCTTCTTTACCATTTTAGGGGTGCTTTTGATCGGCGTCCCCATCGCCATTGTCATGCTGTATCAAAGTCTCTCCGTGCTGTTTGCGCACCTTACGCACGCCAATATTACCATGCCCAAAACCATCGACCGGGCACTCTCGTACCTGTTTGTGACTCCCAACATGCATAAAGTGCACCATCACTATACACTGCCGCTCACCGACACCAACTATGGCAACATCTTTTCGGTTTGGGATCGCCTGTTTGGCACCTTCGCATCGGTAGACCGCACCGAAGACCTGGTGTTTGGTATCGATACACATATGGATCCCGAAGAGAACGACCGGCTTGGCAATCTGCTAAAAATTCCATTCCAGGGATACCGCCCGCCCACGGGTCCGCACGAAAGCGGAGAGCCGGATGAAAACACAACCAGAGATGAGGCATGAGCTTAACCCAGCGTCAGCAATCGTTTATTCGTAAAAAATACCCCGGGTGGGACTCCAACAAACTGGCGCAAAAGCTCGGAGTAGAAGAGGCGCAGGTTGCAGCGTTCATCGAGCGGGAGGGGCTGGCTATCGCCCCGGAACGCCGCCGGCTACTCATGGCCATTGCTATTGCACTGCCGTTTCTCTTTTTTGGGATGCTTGAGGCGGGCCTCCGCCTGGCCGATTATAAAGGCGACGTGTCTCTCTTTTCGGAGATGACCGTGTACGAGACAGAATACCTGCGGCCCAACCGAAATTTTACCGCCCGCTACTTTTTTTATACCCGAACACTGCCTACGCCTAACCCCGATCTTTTTCTGAAAGAGAAGCCCGACAACGGTTTTCGTGTGTTTATGATGGGCGGCTCTACAGCGGCGGGGTACCCCTATGGCCACAACGCCCTGCCATCCCGCCTGGTGAAAGATGCGCTGGATGATGTGATGCCCGACCGCCATGTAGAAGTTGTAAATGTGGCAACGTCGGCCATCAACACCTATACGCTGTACGATCAGGTACGGGAAATTCTGCAGCATCGTCCCGACCTGATTCTGATCTACTCCGGCCATAACGAATATTACGGTGCGCTCGGGGTGGGCTCTAACGAGCAGCTTGGCGGTTTTCCCGGGTTTGTGCGGCTCTATTTGAATATGCAGCGCGTCAAAACCTTTCTGCTTCTCCGCGATGCGATGAGCTCGGTTTCTCAGTGGCTAACCGGGCTTCGGGGCGGCGATCCGGCCGATCCAGGCGGCACTTTGATGGAGCGCATTGTCCGCGAGCAATCCATTCCGATAGACAGCCATCTCTACGAAATGGGGAAACGTCAATTCCGAAGCAATCTGGAGGCCATTGTAGAGGGCTTCTCCGCTGAAGGGGTTCCGGTAATGATCGGTTCGCTGGCCAGCAACCTGAAAGATCACGCCCCGTTTATTTCGGACGATACCGACCCCGGCCGGTCGGCCACCATCCGCTATCGCGACGGGCTTCAGCACTTTATGGACGGGCAATATCATGAGGCGCTGCCGCTGCTGCAGCAAGCCCGCGATATGGACCTGCTTAAATTTCGCGCCCCGTCCGACATGAACCAGATTATCCGGGACGTTACTGAACAGACCGATGCACTTTATGTGCCGATCAAAGAGAAGCTTCAGGAGTTTAGCCCTGGCGGTATCATCGGGGAAGAGCTGATGCTGGAACATTTGCACCCAAACGACTGGGGCTATTTTTTGATGGGAATCGGGTTTATAGAGGCGTTGAACCATCACCGGTTTTTTGAACAGGCAACCAATCCCGACGGACTGAAAACCGCCGAGGCGTACCGTTCGAGTCAATATCTTACCGAGTTTGATGCACGCGTGGGGTACCATCGCATTCGTCTGTTGAAGGAGGGGTGGCCGTTTACAACCAGCGGGAGCGCGCCGAGCTATCGCCACACCTACACGCCGGAAAATGTGGCCGATAGCCTGGCCTTCGAGATGGTGCACAACCGCCTGGACTGGGACCGTGCCAAGGTGGAGCTGGCCGGTGCCTACCGGAGAAGTGATCAGCCCGATATGGCCTTGCAGCAATATTACGGACTGATTCGAAGCCAGCCCTGGAACGACTCTCCCTATCTTTTTGCAGCGCGGGTTTTTCTGGACGATAATGATTTTGACCGTGCCTATCCGCTGCTTATGGCTGCGTACGAAATCAATCCAAATGAAGCGTTTACAAATAAAATGCTGGGGGCCATTGAGGTAGATCGCCGCAATTTACAGCGCGGTATTGCCCTGCTTTCCCGATCGCTGGAGCTGGCCCCCGACGACCCTCAAGCGCTGTACAACCTTTCCGGAGCGTATGGTCTGAGCGGAGAGTACCAGCAGGCGATGGAGCTGTCGGACCGGCTGATGGAGGTGGATCCGAATTATCCGGGCGCACGATCGTGGCGGCAACAGCTCCGGCAGATTGTCAACTAAGTTGGAGATGCGACAACGTCCGGGTCGTTACCACGGGTTTTCGAGATCGGATGCGGTGTAGGTATGATCACGCTCGTCAAACACCGATTTTTCAGGAGGGCCGTTCAGTTTTAGCGGATCATTTCCAAACAGGCGAAACGCAACAGCCAGCGGAGTCAGAAATACGTAGAATACAAAAGAGAGCAGAATGCGGGAGTTGAACCATCCCAACCCCTCGGCAATTTTAAACCAGCCTTTTAGCACCAGATTCCCGAACGGTGGCACAAACACAAAGCCCACGCCCAATATGGCTGCAGCAAGCTGCACATAAAACCAATCGAAAATCAGGCCAATCAACAGCAGGCCGGTTACAATAACCAGCTGCGCCTTCACTTTGTCGATCGGTTTTAAGTCCATCTTAGAAGAGGGTGTAAATGAACGGGGCGATAGACGAACCGCCACCAATCACGATAATGACGCCCAGGAAGAGAAGGATCAGAATCATGGGCACCAGCCAAAACTTTTTGCGCTGCACCAGAAATCGAAATAAATCTTTTAGGAAATCCACGTAGTCTTCATCCTCCGTTCGGTTTTAAGCAATCAATCACTGAAGTTACACAAGCCCCATTCACCCTTCCACTTTTTCTTTCGTTAGTCGAGTGTAAATTCCTCTTTCCACTCTTCTGCTTCGGGCCAGGCGGGCTGCTCTTCTTTTTTAAAGATGGTCGTCCCGATTACCAGCCGGTCCAGTCGCGTTCGCATAAAACAGCGGTAGGCGTCCTCAGCCGTGCAGACGATCGGCTCGCCGCGCACATTAAAACTGGTATTCACCAGCACCGGCACACCGGTTTTTTGGTAAAAGGCCTCGAGCAGGGCGTGATATGCGGGGTTTGTCTCTTTATGCACGGTTTGTACCCTGGCTGAAAAGTCGACATGTGTTACGGCGGGAATAGTGGAGCGCTCCGTATAGAGCTGCGTGCGCACATCCGTCTCTTTGTAATGCGGTGGCAGCGGCTTGCGGTGTTCTTCGCTGACGGGCGCTACCAGCAGCATGTACGGAGAATCCGATTTCAGGTCGAACCAGTGCCGGGCGTGCTCGGCCAGAACAGATGGGGCGAAGGGCCGAAAACTCTCTCTGTATTTCACCTTTACGTTCAGCCGTTTCTGCATATCGGGATTGCGGGGATCGCCCAAAATACTTCGATTACCCAGTGCCCGCGGGCCAAACTCCATGCGCCCCTGCACCCAGCCCACCGCCTTGCCGGCTGCAAGATCGTCGGCTGTGATGGAAGCCACCTCATCCATGGATGCCGCTGTGTGGGCCGTTGCTTTAAAACGGCGTACCACCCGGTCAATCTCTTTTTGGGTGATGTCGGGGCCCAGATAAGCGCCCCGCATGCGGTCGCGGCCCGATTGAATGGTGTGCGGGGTATTGAGAAAGATATGCTGTGCTGCCCAGGCGGCACCGGGTGCACCTCCCGCATCGCCCGATGCCGGTTGGATAAACAACTCCTCGCACCCCGGCAGCCGATCTATTTTTCCGTTGGCCACACAGTTCAGCGCCACCCCGCCTGCCAGGCAGAGCTTTGAGGATCCGGTCTCTTTCAATGCCGTTGCTGCCAGCTTGCATACAATCTCCTCGGTAACGTGCTGGATGGCGTAGGCCAGATTGCAGTGGGTATTGGTTAGCTCTGCTTCGGGCCGCCGCCGGGGAATCCGAAACAGCGCTTCCCATTTATCGTTCAGGGTCATCTCAAGGCCGGTCGCGTAGTTGAAAAAATCCTGATTGAGCCAGATTGACCCGTCATCATAGATCGTTACCAGCTTTTCGCGAATAGCCTGCAGAAAGCGGCGCGTTTCTGATGCCGAAGGATCTCCATACGGAGCGAGCCCCATCAGTTTGTACTCGCCGGAGTTGACACGAAAGCCGAGATAATAAGTAAACGCCGAATAGAGAAGCCCGACGGAATGGGGAAAGTTCATCTCCTTCAAGATGCGAATCTCGTTTCCTTTGCCATGGCTGATGGTTGCCGTGGCCCATTCGCCAACACCATCTACGGTTAAAATAGCCGCTTCTTCGAACGGCGACGGATAAAATGCGCTGGCAGCGTGCGAGAGGTGATGCTCGGGAAATAACAATTTCACGTCGCCTTTTTTGTAGCCGCCAATCTCTTCCAGCTCCTGATGAATCAGCCGTTTCAGGAACATCTTCTCCTTAAGCCAGACCGGCATGGCCGTGATAAACGACTCTACCCCGCGCGGTGCGAAGGAGTAGTAGGTTTCGAGGAGGCGCTCGAATTTCAGCAGCGGTTTGTCGTAAAAAGCGATGGCGTCCAGCTCGTTCAGCGAGCAGGCTGCCTCCTCCAGGCAGTATCGGATTGCTGCAGACGGAAACCGCGCGTCGTGTTTTTTACGTGTAAAGCGCTCCTCCTGAGCCGCCGCCAGAATGGTTTGATCCTCCACAATAGCCGCCGCCGAGTCGTGATAAAAAGCTGAAATCCCTAACACTTTCATGGGCACAATCTACGCTGAACGGTGGTTAGATGAAAGGTTTTTAGGGGGGAACATGCATGTTCCAGGCCGGTCAATACCCCATCACCTCCGCTCATAAACCAGCACCTGCCACAACATCGTGCTGCCGTCGTAGCGCTGCTCAAAGCCGTGGCTGCGGATGATCTGCTCTACC
>JBLRWS010000016.1:0-44263 GCA_047921075.1 Balneolaceae bacterium
GAGAAAAGCAATTAAAAGGTGGTCAAGGCCGTCAGTGGATCAGGGAAACATTACTCAAGGAGTAGCTCGTCGGGCTCTTATCCGCCACTTTACATAGGGGTTGAGCTTAAGTGCTCAATCCCTTTTTTTATATTTTTAAGTAGAATAATTAAACATTCCATTCTGATACCCATTATGTATCGAGTACAATTAAACAGCGTAGCGATGCTCGCAATGTTGATGGTACTTTCTGCTTGTACGCCATCATTGGTGGAGTGGGAAAGTACCTATCAATCTTCAGGTTACGATTTTCGTGAATTCACGCACAAAGGGTTTTTGTTCACACCTGAATCATACAGCGGAACGTATGAATCAATAGGGCTCGTCGAAATTACTTTTTTGCCGGAAATACGAGAGGTGAAACAGGACAATTCACCAGATATTAAGGGGTACAACCGACGTCAATTCGGATCAAGCACCTATTATATAGAAGTAGCCGATACTGAGCGAATTATCAGAGAGATGTTTGAATTGGCTGATGATATGGGTGCAGATGCATTATCTCGGTTTGAGATAAACCCTGTTTCTGTTCAAAACAATGGATTTGAGATACCGTCCATAAAAATTTCGGGATTTGCGATCAAAAGAACAGATCACTGATTTGTGAAGAGGTTATTTGCCCCTCCCGCCTCAACCCCCTACCTTTCAACCAAGCGAAAACGGCAACCAACCAAATCAATAGCCCATGCCGGGTCGGCAGTGGCTCCATTTCATTATCCGCATCTCAAAAAACCGTATAGCCAGCTATGCATCCCGTTGACCTGACGATCTTCGTCCTATACATCGTGGGTTTGTTGGCATTTGGCTACTTCTTTTTCAAGAGAAATCGCGGCGGCGATGATTACTATGTAGGCGGCCGCAACATGAAGAGCTACCATGTGGGGCTCTCGGTGGTGGCCACCGATGTGGGCGGCGGCTTTTCGATCGGCCTGGGCGGCCTCGGATTTATCATGGGGCTTTCCGGTTCCTGGATGCTCTTTACCGGACTTATCGGAGCGTGGTTGGCGGCCGTATTTCTGATACCAAAAATTAAAAACAACCCCGCCTTCGATAAAGCCTACACCTTTCCGCAACTATTTGGCCATTACTACAATGCCAATGTCGCCTTTGTGGCCGCCATCATCTCTGCGATCGGATATGCCGGATTTACCAGCTCACAAATGCTGGCCGGGGCAAAGCTTGCCAGCGGTACCTTTGCCGATCTCGATCTGCAAATGGCGCTCTATATCATGGGGGCAGTAGCAATTGTCTACACGGTAATGGGAGGCCTCAAAGCGGTCATTTATACCGACACCGTGCAGTGGGCTCTTATCATGGCCGGCTTGATCTTTGTTGGGGTACCCATCGCCTATATAGAAATTGGCGGTATGGAGGCCATTCGCAGCACCGTGCAGCCAGAAATGTTGCATCTCACGAATGTAAGCTGGCAGCAACTGGTCAATTGGGGCGTTACCATTATTCCCATCTGGTTTGTGGGGATGACCCTCTACCAGCGTATCTACGCCTGCAACGATGAGAAGACGGCGAAACGAGCGTGGTATCTGGCCGGTCTTTTTGAATGGCCGGTGATGGCATTTTTAGGAGTTCTGCTCGGTTTGTTTGCACGAGTGGCTGCCGACCAGGGCATGTTCGCATTTTTGGGAGCTGAAAATATTGCCGAAACCGATCCCGAAACGGGCCTGCCGATGCTTCTTCGAACCGTGCTGCCTGTTGGGTTTCTGGGCATTATGATGGCAGCCTACTTCTCTGCCATACTCTCCACCGCAGACAGCTGCCTGATGGCATCCTCCGGGAACGTGGTAACCGACCTGATTGGCCGCTTTCAGCCGTTTGACCCCGATAGCCCCTCCTTTGTGCGAACATCTCAGGTCGTTACCCTCATTATCGGCGTGGCCGCGCTGCTGCTGGCCGGTATGATGGAAAACGTACTGGAACTGATGCTCGATTCGTACGCATTTATGGTGTCCGGGCTGTTTGTGCCGGTAATTGGCGCGCTATACTGGAAAAAAAGTACACCTTCCGGTGCGCTAACGGCCATGATCGTCGGTGGAAGCACAACGATATCTTTACGATATTTAGAGGTATCCCTGCCACTTGGGCTGGATCCCAACGTATTTGGAATGACGGCATCGGCAATCTCTTTTGTAATCATCAGTTTACTTACTACAAATCAATCAAACCAATGACTATCGACTACCATATCATTCAAAACGATCAAGATAACCCCACCGATTTTACCCGCGATCAGATTGCCGATTTTCTGTTTACACATCTGGACGAATATGGCGATAAGCGGGAGGCCATCTTAAAATGTATCGCTTACGCCTATGGTGATGGGCCGGGACAGGACGGATTTATCCTGGTGGCACATGAAAAACAGGAACTTCTGGGCGTGGTAATCATTAACAAGACCAATATGAGCGGTTATATCCCCGAAAACATACTCGTCTACATTGCCGTACACGCGAAAACAAGAGGCCGCGGCGTTGGCAAGGCACTGATGGAGAAGACAATTGAGTCGGCCGAGGGGGCCATTGCACTGCACGTGGAACCCGATAATCCGGCAAAATTCTTGTACGAGAAATATGGTTTTACCAATAAATACCTCGAAATGAGGTTGACAAGATAACCGATGGCGTATCTGAAATTATATAAAAGCGAACTGCTTCATAATTTTAACTATCTCGATTCCCTCTTTAAGAAAAACGGAATCAAATGGGGAATTACTACCAAGCTTCTGTGCGGTAACGGCGATTTTCTGCGGGAGGTAATCAATTTGGGCATCGGAGAAGTGCACGACTCCCGCATCAGCAACCTGCGGGTGGTTAAAGAAATTGACCCCAATACACTCACGATTTATATCAAGCCACCCCCGAAAGACACCATTCCGGATCTGATACGGTATGCCGATATCAGCCTGAACACCGATCTCTCTACCATGCACGCTCTCTCCAAAGAGGCCGAGAAGCAAGGCAAAGTGCACAAGGTGATTATTATGATTGAGATGGGCGATCTGCGGGAAGGGGTTATGAGAGACGATCTGGTCGATTTTTACGAAAAGGTATTCCGCCTGCCGGGGCTGGAGGTGGTGGGCTTGGGTACCAACCTGAACTGCCTGCATGGCGTGATGCCCGACTCCGACAAACTGATACAGCTGGCGCTCTACAAACAGATCATTGAGCTGCGGTTTAAGAAAAAAATTCCGCTCGTATCGGGTGGCACTACGGTAACCATTCCGCTGCTTCTGAAAAACCAGCTGCCCGATGGAATCAATCATTTCCGGGTGGGCGAAGCCCTCTATTTTGGCAAAGATCTGTTTAACGATGGCGTGATTGAGGGGATGAGTGATCAGGTGCTGGAGCTATACACACAGATTATTGAAATCTACGAAAAACCGCTGGTACCCTCCGGCGAGCTGGGTGTGAATCCGCAAGGAAAAACGACAGAAGTGAATCAGGACGATTTTGGCAAGACCGCGTACCGAGCCATTGTAGATATCGGAACGCTCGATATTCAGCCTGATTATCTGATTCCGGTGAGCGATCATGTGACGATTACCGACGCCAGCTCTGATATGTTGATTTTGGATGTAGGGGAAAATCCCGAAGGGTACAAAGTGGGGGATATGATCCGTTTTAAACTCCGCTATATGGGAGCTCTTGGCCTCATGAGTTCGGATTACATCGAAAAAGAAGTGGCCGAGTAAGTGAGCATGTTAAAGGCTGAACATCAACCACTGCTTCACCCTGTCATGAAGCTGCCCGAGGATGTTCCCGTCGTCGACTTTAGCGAAGGATTTGATCCTGCCCAGTTTTTGGACGGTGTGTGGGGAATGGGCGGCTATGCAGAACATCGTCCCGGAATGTACACCGCGCCACAGTATCGCAACGAACGCAACATCCATATGGGGTTTGATGTATGGGCGCCACCGGACGAATCGGTTTATGCATTTTCAGACGGACAGATCGCTTACATGCACAATCACAACCAAATCGGAAATTACGGACCCACGCTGGTTGTGCGCCATACGCTGACCGACAAGACACTTTTTGCGCTTTACGGACACCTGAGTGAGGCTACGTTGCAACAGTGGGCACCCGGCGACCGGGTCGAACCCGGCGATCTTTTAGGCAGGCTTGGAACCGTTAAAGAAAATGGTGGGTGGGTACCGCACCTGCACCTGCAGCTCTGCAACACCGACCCCGGCGAGGCCGATATGCCCGGCGTGGTAGCCAAACGTGATCTGGAAAAAGCCCTGAAAATCTATCCCGATCCCGGTTTTCTGTTCGGCCTGTAAGGGCACCGCTATAATCTAAACAAAACGATGTATGGAATACCTGTCAGAAGAAGCGTTGATCTCGTTACGGAAAACATTGCATCAGCAGCCGGACTTGTCAGGCCAGGAAGGGGCAACTGCTGCGTTGGTCAAAAAAGAGCTGCAAAAAACCGATCCGGACCAATTGCTCACAGGAGTAGGGGGCCAGGGAATGGTTGCAATCTACAATGGAAAAGAACCGCAGCGAGGTTGTCGGGTAATGCTGCGCTGCGAGCTGGATGGGCTTCCCATCACCGAAGAGACGGGATTGGATTATGCATCGGCTAAAGATGGCACCATGCACGCCTGCGGGCACGATGGCCATATGGCTATTTTGTTGGGGGTGGCACGATACCTAAAAGAGAACCGGCCTGAAAAGGGAGTGGTGCTGCTGGTTTTTCAGCCCGCCGAAGAAACGGGCGAAGGAGCCGGATGGATGCTGAATGACCCGGCCTTCCAGGAGCTGGAGATTGATCGCGCGTTTGCACTCCATAATCTACCCGGATATGAAGAGAATACAGTGCATCTGCGCAACGGTACATTTGCCTGCGCCTCGGTGGGAGTGGACGTTCAGTTTAAAGGATCTTCAAGCCACGCTGCGCATCCCGAGCAGGGGCTTAATCCGTCGCGCATTATGGCAGAGACGATTTTGGAGCTGCAGAAAAGCTTCGACCGGTTAACGGAAAAAGAGAGCTTTGAGCGCGGAGCCATTACATTTGTACAGCTGGGGGAGCGGGCTTTTGGAATGAACCCCGGCAGTGGCGCCATGGGGATGACCATTCGCGCGGAGACCGACGAGGAGCTGGAGTCTATATATATAGATGTGGAATCTCATCTGCACCGTGCCGCGGAGCGGTTCGACGGAGAGGTCTCCTTTTCGAAAGCGGAGCCGTTTGCGGCAACCATCAACGAAGATGAAGGCGTGGAGGTTGTAGAGCAGGCAGCGAAGGCGCTCTCCATAGACTGCCACTATAAAGAGGTTCCTTTTGGGTGGAGCGAAGATGTGGGGATGTTTCGGGAAAAGTGTCCCGTAACGCTGTTTGGCCTCGGCTCCGGAAAAGATCATCCGCCGCTTCATGCGGCAACCTACGACTTTAACGACCGGCTGCTGGCTACCGGCACGAAACTGTTTATCGAAATTATAAAGCACTACAACCATGGCTGAACACGATCTGAAATCATCCTACATTGAACTGAGCCGCAGCGCTTTTGAGAACAACATCGCCTATCTGCGTTCGCGATGCTCGGCGCCGATCCGCCTCTCCGCCGTGATCAAGGGAAACGCCTATGGGCACGGAATCTCCAAATACCTGGAGCTGGCCGAACGGTGTGGGATAGACCATTTCTCAGTTTTTAGTGCCGACGAAGCAGCGGCTGCTCATCAGTATAGAGGCAATCCCGATACGCGAATTATGATTATGGGGATGATTGCCGATGAAGCGCTCGAATGGGCGATCGAAAACGGGATTGAGTATTACCTGTTCGATTTCGGCCGGTTGCAGAGCACCATCCGAGTGGCCAAAAAAATGAACAAGAAAGCCCGTGTGCACCTGCAGATTGAAACGGGAATGAACCGGTTCGGATTTCACGAAGAGGAGTACGGGAGGCTGATGGAAGACATCCGGCAAAACCGGGATTGGCTTGATGTGTGCGGGGTATGCACCCATTATGCCGGTGCGGAGAGCATTGCCAACCATGTTCGAATTCAAAAGCAGAATGAGCGATTTCAGCGGTTTCTCCAATATGCAAAGAAAGAGTTTGCAGACCTCCCCAGGGTGCACGCGTGCAGTTCGGCGGCCTTTCTTACCTATCCCGGCATGCATTACGATATGGCCCGTATTGGGATTGCCCTATATGGATTCTGGCCAAGCCGGGAAACCTACATGCACATCAAACGCGAGGAGGGAATGGCGGTAGAAGATCCGCTGATCCGGGTACTGACGTGGAAAAGCCGGGTGATGAGTGTAAAATATGTAGATGAGGGAGAGTTTATCGGGTACGGCAATACCTACATGGCTACCCGAAACATGCGCATCGCCACGGTGCCGATTGGCTATACCCATGGATTTGCCCGCAATTTGACCAATTCCGGGCATGTGCTCATCAATGGCGGGCGGGCCAATGTGGTGGGGCTGGTAAACATGAATATGATTACCGTGGATGTAACCGACATTTCGGGAGTGGAGAGAGGGGCAGAGGTTGTAATCATCGGCAAACAGGGCGACTTGGACATCACCGTATCCTCCTTTGGCGAGATGAGTAACAATCTCAATTACGAAGTGCTAACCCGCCTGCCATCGGCCATTCCGAGGGAAATTGTGGGGTAGTAGATTTATTTACATTCTTTAATATGTGATTGCGATTCCCCAAAATACTACATCTCTGTGTTGATAGTTTATAAAAATGTGAACACATTGTTATTAGACCGAAAAGGGAATCTGTATGAAAGGTGACAAAACGATACTGTGGTTACTGGTTACCAGTTTGTGCTTGCTCGCGGCGAGTCCGGGATTGTATGAACAGGGCAAAATTGAAAAAGAGAGAGGGAATGTTGATCAGGCACTTCTGCTTTGGATGGAGGCAGCTGCTCAATCTGAACCGGACCCACGAGTCGGGTTCGAGTTTATACGTACGGTAACTGAGGATAAGCGAAAAGAGTATTACGAAAAAGCCAGTGAGCTTTTTTACTGGGGTCTTGAAGCCACTGAGATGACCAACGAGGTAGTACACATCTTAAAAGTAGATTTGGAGTATCTGAGTCCACTTATCAGCCGAAGGGAATACAGATCGCTTTCTGCCAAATTGGATGATAAGGATGTATCCTATTTTTCAGACATTCGCACATTTTGGGATGAGAAGAGAATCAGTGTTGTGGGCGACTACAATGAACGATTGCTCGAACACTGGGAGCGAATAGCATATGTTAAGGAGTACTACCTTACCGGCCGTAATCAAACCCTCGATGCCCGCGGTGAAGTATACCTGCGATTGGGACCCCCAACCAGAAAACGAGCCGGCGTTTTGGATTACGATACAGGATTTACGGAATTCCTGTTGTCTAATCGCCTAAGTGATGGAGGAGGGGGTGCCTCTCCGGATGCCATGGTAGATGCCATGAATTACATGAATACCGCAAATACTATTCGCGATTACCATCAATACCCATCGTACGAAGTATGGAGCTACCCCACGTTTGCCAATAGGGGCAGGAATTTGGTGTACATTTTTGGTAACGATGGTGGGTCGCAACGAATGCGTATGATGAAATCACTGGACGATTTTATCCCTGCCGGCGCTTTTAGTGCATCCAACAGGAACAGTGGGGTGAGTATGGCAATTATTCCATCAATGAATGACGCCCCGCCTGTGGCCGGTGAGGAGGCAACAGATGTAAGTTTGGAAGTGGATCAGGTGAATATGCGCCAGCAAGAGCGAATTCCACCCGCTGTCATACTTCAGATCATGTATCATCGGGAGCTGGCCGCCTTCGATCCCTTTTTTGCCTCAAGATATGACGAAATGATCAACCATTTTCAGGGGTTGTCGTCTCGGCTCTCAGGATCCATTGCGCGACAGTTTCAACATATAAACACAGCACGACTGTTGGAAGTACAAACACGGGCACCTGAAGAGTATTCATCAAATTTGTCGGCAATTATGGATATGCCGGCATCCCTTTACGCGTACCAGTTTTATAATGAGCAGATGGAACCTTATTGGCGTATATATAAGGATGTCAACTACTCCGAGGCGATCTATTACGATCAGTTACGCCGCTTAAACAATCTGCAGGAAGTAGATTATGCAGGCTTTCAACTGATTAGTGCCATTCGGTCGTTCAACCGGGACGGGGGGTTGGTTCGTACGGTTATTGATACAGCTCAAACCAGAGAAAATCCGGTGAGCGGGTTTGATGACGGTTTTATCGTTTTGCCGCCTCACGCATCGGTTTATGAATTACGAGCACAGCATGAGCTGCACGCCAGCAATTCTGATGAAGCGATTGGCATTTCCCCGGAATCTACCCTGCCCGGTAAACTGAAGGCGATCGGCCACAGCCGTGCAGAGCTCTCTGAAACGGCGCGAGCGGAAGGGTTTACCGTATCCGATCTGTTACTTGGATACCTGCAAGACGGCAGCGATACGGAAGCCGTACTTGCCCACAATCGTGTGATACCTGAACAATCGACGCTCGTTTTTTTCTACGAAGCGTATAATCTCCCCGAAAATGAAGATGGGTTGTACGAGTACACATTAACCTATGAGATCCGAAAAGATCGGAATTTGCTCTCACGGTTGTTTGGTGGAAGTGGGGCTGGCCCCACGATTTCCATCGAAAATGTACATGACAGACCTGTTTTTGCCCAAGAACTCGAAATTGTAGCTGAAAACCTGGACCAGGGTGATTATAAACTGCGACTCGAGTTCAATGATGGTGCCGGAAATCGATTGGCAACCGTGGAAAAAAACTTTTCAATTGAGTAGGGGCGATTGGTGCATCTTATTTCCTCCGTTGGAAAGTGTACGAATTTCAAGCACTTATCAGTAACTATTCGCCCTCAACTATCTCAAAACGTGTCTTATGAGGATAGAAGGTTAAAAAATCGTTACTTTTTTATTTCATTTAAGTGAAATAATTGGTTAATTAGCCAAGTGTAAGCTGATGGGATCTTCACCATCGGTTGATCAGAAACGATCACCCAAAGACCAAAACATTAAACAACTATAGAGGTTACTTATGCTACATAGGTTACTAACTGCAATTACAATCCTTTTGCTGTCGTCTTCGGTGGCCCTTGCTCAAACGGGCTCCATCGTCGGTACAGTTACGGACGCATCCACTGGCGAAACGCTGCCGGGTGCCAACGTGACTCTTGCTGAGTTGGAACGAGGCGCAAACAGTGATATTGACGGAAATTACGCAATACGCAACGTGCGTGCGGGTACCTACACCCTAACCGCAACATTTGTCGGATTTCGAACATTCAGACAAACCGTGCAAATCACAGCTGGTGTTGAAACCAGAGTGGATATCGAGATGGAAGTAGGAGCGATCGGCCTTGATGAGGTTGTCGTATCCGGCTACGCTCCATTAACCAAACGTGAAGTAACGGGTTCCATATCCAGTGTACGTGCACGAGATATTCAGGACGTACCGCTTCAAAATACAGAAGGCCTGCTGCAAGGACGTGCTGCCGGTGTTCGGGTAACGTCTGTATCGGGTAACCCCGGTGGAGCCTTTAACGTTCAGATTCGGGGTACCGGATCGATTAGTGCGGCTGGTGAGCCTCTATACATTGTAGATGGTGTACAGATGTCGTTCGATAATCAGACAAGCTTAATTAGCTCGTCTCCACTGAATGCCATTAACCCATCGGATATCGAATCCATTGAAGTATTGAAAGATGCGGGTTCTGCGGCGATTTATGGTGCTCAGGCGGCGGCCGGTGTGGTTATCATTACCACCAAGCGAGGCCGAGAAGGTACCACACAGGTTACGGCACGCGCCGAAGGCGGTGTCCGCTCACTGGCCCGAACAGTGGACTACATCGATACCGATCAGTACCTCGATTTCTACACCGAGGGCTTTATGCTCAATAACGGCATACCGCTGTCAAATACCCAAGCATTTGAAAATTTCAGGGAAAATACCATTCGTCCATTTTTCCTGGCTAACTTTGGCTCACCAACGGGTGATACCCAACTCGCTAACTTCGATTGGCAGGATTTTATTTTTGATGATGGATACTCGCAAAAATATAACCTGAGTGCCTCCGGTGGCGATGCTAAAACCCGGTTCTTTATCTCTGGTAACTATGAGGATACCGAAGGAACAGCGTTTAATAACGACTTTACACGCCTCGCGGTACGTACCAACGTAGACCATCAGGTAACCGACCGTCTGAGTGGATCGGTTTCTTTGAACGTGGCCCAATCTACTCAATTTGGTGTGTGCCAGGGCGGGAACTTTATTAACTGTCCCGCTTCGCAGGCGATGTTTGAGCCGCCTTTTTCATTCCCATTCCTTGAGGATGGTTCATTCAACCCCAACACCGGCTTTGGGTTGACAAACAATCCGGCCGTTGTACGCGATGAGGTAGACCGGGATGTAGTCATTCTTTCCATTATCGGTAATACGTCATTAAACTACCGTTTTACGGATTGGTTGGATGTTCGTGGCTTTATAGGCCTGGATTATCGTGATACGAAAGACAATCGATTCGACTCTCCAGTGGCACAGCCTGCAGTCGGAGGCCGGTTAACATTTATTGACCGAAGCATTCGGAACTTTACAACAAACTTCCGGGTAAACGCACGGCGAACATTTGATAACGTGCATAACTTCAACGGTTTTGTAGGCGTTGAATACCGTCGCAACTTTTCCCAAAACCGTTTGGTAACAGGAGAAGGATTCCCCGGTTCATTTTTTAATGTACTGAGTGCATCTTCAACCCCCACGAGTGCTGCAGGTACTGAGTCAGAATGGCGCTTAGGCAGTTACTTTGGAACGGTTCGTTACAACTATGACGAGCGGTACTACCTGACTGTGATTGGTCGTGTTGACGGTCACTCTCGATTTGGTTCTGACACCCGCTGGGGCTTTTTCCCATCGTTCTCCGGTTCATGGAGAATTTCGGAAGAAAGCTTCTTTCAGTCCGGTGTGGTTAACGATCTGCGGCTTCGCGCCTCATTTGGAACTACCGGTAACGCCAGCATTGGTAACTTTGCGGCTCGCGGCCTCTTTTCAGCCGTTGGTTCTTTTCAGGGAACAACCGGCTTAACGCCAACGCAGCTCGCCAATGTGAACCTTGGGTGGGAAGAAGCGGAAGAGATCAACCTGGGTCTTGACTTTGAACTGTTGAACGGCCGTATATCCGGTGCAGTCGATGTGTTTAGAAAGGACAACAAGGACCTGCTTCTTGCACGCCAGCTCCCGACTGACAGTGGCTTTGGCTCCATTGCAGAAAACATTGGCCAGGTACGTAACGAAGGAATCGAGTTTGAACTTTCTTCCACCAACATCAATACCCGGTCGTTCATGTGGACGTCTCGATTTAACATTGCGACAACACAGAACGAGATTCGATCGCTTCCTGAGGGTGCCATCAATCCGGACTCTCAATTCAATTCGCTTGTTGAAGGCGAGCCTATTGGCCGTATCCGCGTTCCCCGATGGGCCGGTGTGAACCCCGCTGACGGACGACCTATGTGGCTCGATGGCGATGGTAACCTCACCTTTACGCCAACTCAGGCTGAGGATGCCGTAAATTATAAAAGCGGTGTTGAGAATACCTTTGGTGGATTTGGTAACACCTTCGCTTACAAAGGCGTTACGCTGGATGTATTTTTCCAGGGAAGCTTTGGTCAGTGGGCCTTTGCAAGTACGGACTTCTTCTTTACCCGTACACCTGACTTCCTGATGAGTCTTGAAGAGCAGGTTCTGCAACGGTGGCGCCAACCCGGTGATATCACACATATTCCTCGCGCAACGTTGGCTGGGGGTGATTTCCCTGAAACGAACAACTTCAGAACTCAAAACGGTACACACGCAGTGTATAACTCAAGCTTTATCCGGTTAAAGGATATCACCCTGAGTTACAATCTGCCAACCGACGTGACCAGCCGCCTTGGATTGCGCAACGTGCGTCTGTTTGCTACCGGATTAAATATCGTAACCTGGTCGCAATGGCCATGGGCTGATCCTGAAGTCGCCTTCTCACCCACCGATATCTTTACGAACGTGACGACGGCTCAACTGCCGACCGAACGCCAGTTTAGTGCCGGTATTGAAGTCAGCTTCTAAGCCACTGTCAACAAGAAATTAAATTATATTCTATAATGAACTACTTTAAAAAATTAACGTACGCACTATCACTCCTGCTGGTTGCAGGGTTGATAGGGTGTAACGATGTTCTTGAACGAGTAGAGCCTTCCACATCGGTTTCAGGTGAAGTTGCACTCAACTCACCGGATGGGGTAAACTCTATTCGCGCATCGATGTATTCAAAGATTCGTGCAAGCTTTACGATGACAACGGAATACTTCGTAGGCCCGTCAGCACTGGCTGATGAGACCAGAAACCGTGGAGGTTCAACCCGTTTCCAGGCACTTGCTACTGCTGTTGGAACAAGCGGAACCGCACATATCGGTTCGTTTGGTCCCTCATTCAATATTATTCAGGATGCAAACCTGCTCATCGGTGCGGTACCTGAAGGGGTTGTGCCACCGGCTACCCTGCAGCGGTTTCGGGGTGAAGCTTATGCCTTGCGGGCATTCGCGCTTCACCACTCCGTACGCGGTTTAGGGTACGAACCGGGTAACTTTGAGCAGGGTCCCGAACCGAATTGGGACCTGGGTACGGTAATCCGTACGGAACCGGTACTGGATGTAGCGGATGCCGATCTTCGGCCACGAAGTTCGGTAACTGATGTCTATGCTCAGATTCTGGATGACCTGAGTGAAGCTAAAAGACTACTTTCAGGAACAACGGATAACACCTTCGTCTCTGAGCCGTTTGTGGATGGTCTGATTGCTCGTGTGAACTTGTACGCAGGAAACTGGCCACAAGCTGCCCAAGCGGCACAAGACGCCATAGACAACTTTACAGGTGATTTGGTTGATGACCGTGATGGAGTTGCAGGAATGTTCTTTGAATCTGAGGGCAACCACCCGGAAGCACTGTTCAAGCTCATTGTGAACCCAAATACTGAGGGTATTGGTGGAAGTAACGTGAACAACGGACTTGCTGCTTATACCTCAACTCAATGGGTAGCGCAAATCCCGACTCAATTTGTAATGGATCTTTATGAGGAAGATGATTTCCGCATTGGATCGTTCGTAATTGATGACGAAACGGGTGAAATAGCTCTTGATCAGTTTGGCCGCCGAGTTTACGAAGGCGGTTGGTATCAGCCATGCTTCAATGATCAGCAGAATACTGTAGCTGGAAACTGTAATGCCAACGATGATGCGTTATCTACAAATAAGTGGAATGGAGACAAAGGCAACATGGCCGATGACATTCCGTACATGCGTGTCGCCGAAATGTACCTGATTCGGGCAGAGGCATTAGCCAAAGCTTCTGGAAATCCTCTGGATGGTGTTGGCCCGTTAAATACGTTGCGAAATGCACGTGGATTGGATAACATCGAAGTTGCAAACCCCGCTGCACTCCTCTCTTTAGAAGCATTTGAAGACGAGATACTCAATGAAAGAGTTCGGGAATTAGTAGTTGAAGGCCACCGTTTCTGGGATCTCAAGCGATTGGGACGAGACATTCGTAATCCTGACGGATCACTCAAAATGTCGTCTGACGCTTTCAGAATTCTTGCTCCACTTGGGACAAACGAACTGAATACCAACGAGTTGCTTCGTCAGAATCCCGGCTATACAGGATTTTAATCAATAATATTGAAAATCTATTTCTTCTATTATGAAACGTACTTTAATCATACTAACAATCTTACCACTTCTGTTTCTTGGTTGTGATGATTTATTCTCAACCGGTGACACAGAACGAGTGTTTGATGGTGAACAACTGGGGCTCTTTCCCCTGTTTCAAGAATCAAACATTAGCGCAGGTAGTGAAACTGTAGAGGTGCAGCTTATTGCGGCACAACGTGACAGTGATCTATCTGTAAACTATGCGATTGGTAATGGCTCTACTGCACAGGAAGGTGTCCACTTTACGTTTGGCACACCATCTCCTGTAACATTGTCGGCCAATACAAGTACTGTTAATATTGTAATCAATTACATTGAAGACAGTCTTGACCCCGGGCAACGTGTTGATTTGTTCATCGAGTTAACCGATGCAAACACCGTAGAACCTGCCGAAAACCTGAAAAGAGCGGAAATTAGAATTCGTCCTTAACAGGCAGATAATTTCTATAAAGCCATCTCCGTTTATACGGAGGTGGCTTTTTTTATATTCACCGATAAACAACTATTTTTTATTTCTATCATAAATTGAATTGAGTTTGTATGAAGTCCATTTACGTAATAGCGATACTATTTTTTACCACCATTTTAGCCGGATGCATTTCCACTCCGGATCCGGTACAAGTAAACAGGGTTGATTTATTGTTAAATGTGGGTGGCTTAAGCTCTCCTTTAACTCAAAATTCCGATACACTAATCGTTGATGAACTGAAGTTTTCTCTTGATCAATCAATATTTGATTTCGACAATGGAGATTTACAGATTGGGACCTCGGGTCAGCTGTCAACCTTAATTTTTGCTTATGAGGGACAGTTTGAGGGTGTTGATCGATTAATTCTCTCTGCACCTCTTGGAGTTGCTGAGCTTGAGACGGCTGATAATTATAGAATGGAAGTAGCACCGGTACCTAACTCTGCTTTAATCGATGACCGGGATTTCTTTGGTGAACAGGAAAACTTCTCATTTATCATGAGTGGTACCTATAACGGGTTTCGTTTCTTCTATACGTCTACGATTACATTTGATAAAGACTTCCCGCTGGGCAGCATTCGATTTGAGCCGCCGAATGAAACGCTCGTGGTTACCAAAAGAATGAATATTGCCAGTATTGTTATTGATTCTGAAGGGAATTTGCTGGATCCAAATCTTGAAGAGAATGCTGCCGTTATAGATTCATTATTTCAGGAAAGTATTAACGTTGAGGCATTTATTGATAATCGATCGATTATGTAAAAAAATCGTTCCATAAGTATTAGAGCCACTGCAGAACCGGGATATTCTCTCTCTTAAAATTCTCAGTTACTGCCGGATACCCGCCGGAGCAAATCAACCGCCCGGCGGTTTTGGGTACTGCCGCCTGTCCCGACGGCTTTTGAATCGGGGACCGTTCAAAAGTATCCTAAGAATCACTGTAAATGTGATTTCAAATAATGAATTTCAGAATCTGCAATCTAAAATTAGCGATCATATGCAGGATGACGTAATCTTCTCCATAAGCATAACACGCAGGCTTGTCCATTACCCACACGAATCAACACAGAACCAATTTAAGAATCGAACTCAGGTAAAAAAGTATTCTAAAAGTTGAAATCGTAGATTTGAACGTGGTCATTTAAGCCTACAGTTCCTGCAGCGACCATGATATTGTTGTGAATATGAATGAGATCAAAGCCTAAGGGCAGATCAAATTCACCAAGTTTTTCACCTGACATTGAGAACACTTTATATGGAGGGGTATCGTGTGTTTTAACCCATATCCTGTTCTGTTGGTCCAGGATTACTTTGGTGGCTGCAGGCTTATAGGTAGGTATATGCTGGTCTACAATGGCTAAAAAGTCAAAACCGGCTACCATTCTTGCCGTAAGCATATCTGTATTCGTAATTTCTTGCGATGGAATAGGTAACATAAAATCACTCAATGGTTTTAGTGAGTGATCATACAGCGTCACATGTCCATTTTGGGTATTGAAAAGAAGAACATATTCATGATTTACGGATACCAGGTGTGGCTTCGAGAATGGACGCTTTGTTTGCTGAAACGAATCTGATATGAGGTATTCCTCATGCAGATAGTCAAGACAGGCCTCGATATGATAATCCATATTTGTAATGGTAGCTGAACAAACTTCGGCCATTTCTTGATATAAGCCGGGCTTTACTTCAGCTTCTTTAAAGCGCTGAATTAGAAAGTGCCCCTCCCCGTCAGAATGGATGAACCTGAAAGGATCGTCGGGATGTTGTACTGTTTGATTTAACTCAAACGTATGTTCATAGACGTCATTTTTATTCACTCGGTAGTCAACGACAAAGAGTCGATTGTCAGGGTCTGTAAAGACATTTCCTATCGCTTGATATCGTCCAGTGCCGGCGCCAGCCTCACCAAATGAAGCGATATGTTCGCCAGCAGAGGACATCACATGGATACGCCCGGCCCGCCAATCGGCAATTATTATATCTCCGGTAGAATTAGTTGTTACAGCACTCACTTCTAATAGGTGCTCGCCGTTTATTTCTTCAATCGTTAATCCCTCACTGAGGATAAGTTCGAAGCCCTCTTTCGTATCTGAAGTACATGATTGTAGGAGAACGAAAGAGAGTGCACATAGGATGGATACAAAGCAGGGTTTAGGTTCTGCAAAAATTGATATACACATCATAGTAAAAGATCTGAGCAGACGTTAAGTTACATGCATTTTTCAGGATAGCTTGAAAAGTAACCGAAGGGCAATAAAAAAGAAAGAGATCTCTTCTCATTTACACCTCTTTCAATGGTTAAAATGCCGTTAGCGCTTCTCAGTACATAAGTAGCATCTCACGATTAATTTTGCGTGTTTTGCACCAGAGAGTTATAGTGCCGGAAGAGGCTGGCTACATCGGAGGGGTTCGTGTAATCGATGTTATTGGCCGATACAAATGATGCAATCTCATCTTCATAGTCTTTGAAGTATCCGCGAAGCCTGCGTTCATCGAGGCGTCGAAGGCGGTCTATATTCCCACTTTTCTCTCTCACATAGTAGTTTTCGTTTGGCCTGTACACATCATTTCTGGTGGCAACGCCATAGGATGCCGTATCCTCAATTAAATTCGTTGTGTGTTTGACGAAAAAGGTGAGGGCCCCATCTTCAAGTATTTGAACAAAATCACTTTCATCCAAACGGCTGGCGTCAAACCCTTTTTTAAATGTGTGAGCAACACCGTTTATCTGGAGGGTAAATTCACGAATAAGTTGACCATCTATACGGTGTGCTTCTCCATTTGACATAAAATCAACACTCTGATTGTAGGTATTATACCGAAGTTGCATGGTTTCAGTCGTTCTTCCATTAGGCAAGATGATGGTGCCAGGGAGAAAATCATCAACCAAGAAGGGTGTTCCGTCAATATTGACTTCCCGATGAAGAGGGATTTGATCACTTTCTACGATCATGCGTAATTGGCGATCAGAAATATATTCAATTCCCTGGGCCTTTACCGTTAAGGGGTGAAAGAGTGTAGCAACTAAAAGTGCTAACATGGAGCCGATTAAAAATTTTATAGGCTTCATAAGTATCAATTTGTATTAGAGTTGAATGCCAACATACCAAGTAAGAAAAAATAAAATCACAACCGCCGGGTCAATATCCCGCCCGTGCGCCACAGCTGGCTCTGCTGATACATAATGTTAAAGTAGTTGTTGTTGCGCTGCAGGATGTAGTGATGAAACGGATAGTACTGGTTGAAATTCCGGTTGCGCTCAAAAAAGAAATTGGTGCGCGGGTCGCGCCGGTCATAGGAATAAGACCACTGCATTCGGTTTAAACTACGATCGATATACCACGGGGGGCCAAACAGAATATAGATCATACCAAGATCGGTTTTCCACCCCTCCTTGAAGTTGGTAAACTGTTTGTTCGCTTCTTCAACACGCTGGTAATACAGTTCAATCACACCCCGTGCGCGCTGCTCACCTCCAACGTTAGACAGCCAAAACCGATCGACCGCCTCCTTCAGCTTGTCGGTGTCTTCAATCGCCATCATCTCTTTGTATTCACGCTCATCCATCAGATAAATTAGAGGCTCGGCCATCTCTTTAGGCGTGAGAACATTTGGAAAATTTTCCTGTAGAATGGCAAAATCACGCGCTTTAAAGAGCTCGTTGCCATCTCCATCCACCATCTCCACTTCAAACCGGTAGTTGCCCTGCTGCAAATCCTTTGTGTGGTATTTAAATTCTATAAGAACGCTTCCGGGCTGATCAAGCCGCCGAACATTTTCATCAACCAGATCGGGCGAGCGCATGTCTATGCCCCGGTATTGAATAGAGGAGACGGAGTAGTTGTTAAAATGCATGGGCCGGGCATAGGTTGTATCGGCCGTAAAATGGATTAGCTGAGCATTTATAGTGAGCGGATCGTCCAGGTCGTTATTGGTAACCTGAAACGTAAACTTCAGGCTGTCTTCAGCCATCGGGATGGAATAGGTCGTAACCGGGATAAATTGCGCCCCCGGCTCCTCAAGGCTTTTGGATTGAAGCAGAATCGAGGTGAGGTTTACAAAGGGATTTTCAGGATCTGGAATCTGAGCGGTGGTGTTCAAGTTAACGGCTTTGCCCGACGATGCGTCGGCAACGGTTACATCAATCTCGTACGAACCGGGTTCAACCTCAAAATCCCGAATGTGGGTAAACTTATCGGGGCTTTGATAGAGCCGCGTGTTATTGGTCGAAGAAATTTCAAACGTCTCATTGAAGGTTTTGGTAAACGAGCCGTCCGTTTGGTTGATTCTGACCTCGATATTGATCAGCCCAAAGGTTTTGCCATCTTCATCTGTGCGGTACACAAGGCTGCCCTGTACAATCTCTGACGTGATGTTGATGATCGCTTCGTCTTGCTCGTTCAATAGCCCAATGGCCGACATCGATACCTCAGGATATCCGTCGCGGAATTCAAACTCACCACCGCGGTTTACATCCGGATTGGATGTGGTTGCACAACCAAATCCAATAACGGCGAGAAATGCTATCAGAACAGCTCGGGGAATATGATATGTGATTTTTGAGATCACGATGATGTAAGTAACAATTATTTCAAGAAGTATTAAAGTTTTTTTGTCGTAAAAACGAACCTTTTTGGTAACGCACAAAAAAGTTTTCTGTTATGTTATGATGCCAAAATCGCCAATACGGGTATTAATCGTTATCTTGTCGCCACTGAACAGAAATATCATTTATCAAACGTATGCTCACCGGTTTTAGACGAACAAAAATTGTATGTACCCTTGGCCCATCATCAAACACCCCGGAGGCCATTGAAAATTTGTATCGGGCAGGTATGAATGTTGTCCGCATTAACTTTTCGCACGGGACTCACGAAGACCACAAAAAAACCATCGGCTACGTTCGTGATATTGCCAAAAAGCATGAGTACTCTATTCCGGTGCTGATGGATTTACAAGGCCCAAAAATACGGGTCGGCCAGATGAAAGATGGCGGCCAGATAGTAAAAGCCGGCGATATTCTCGAAATTACCACCCGGGATGTGGAAGGAACAAGCTCGTTGATTCCCATCGATTATGACGGTCTTTCAGAGGACGCCCGTGAGGGAAATCAAATTCTGATCGATGACGGCCTTCTGGAGCTTAAGATTATCAAAAATGAACCGGACTGCATGAAAGCCCGCGTTATTGTTGGTGGCATGCTTAAATCCAGAAAAGGAGTGAACCTGCCCGATGTCGACATATCAATGTCGTCATTGACCGAAAAAGATATTGAAGATTTGGAATTTGGCCTCAGCGTGGGTGTAGATTTTGTGGCGATGTCGTTTGTACGCTCGGCACGTGATGTTCAGGAGGTGATATCTCGCATTCGGGCGGCAGGAAGCAACGCAGCCATTATCTCCAAAATTGAAAAACCGGAAGCCGTTGAAGCGATCGATGAGATTATTGAAGAGAGTGATGGCATAATGGTGGCCCGTGGCGACCTGGGGATCGAAATTCCGAGCGAGCAGGTGCCGCTGGTTCAGAAAAAAATCATCGAACGCTGCCGCATTGCCGGTAAACCGGTTATTACCGCTACGCAAATGCTCGATTCTATGATCAATAATCCGCGTGCCACCCGGGCCGAGAGCTCCGATGTGGCCAATGCGGTAATGGATGGCACCGATGCGGTAATGCTTTCGGGTGAGACCGCTGCCGGTAAATATCCTGTAGAAGCTGTTCAGGCGATGGATAAAATTATCCGATCAATCGAAGAAAATGCCGATTCAATTTACTATAATTTGAACTATCGAAAGCCGGACTGGAAAGAGAAGCAGGTGATTGAGTCGCTTTCCTATTCGTGTGTTACCATCGCCGAGCACATTGAGGCGAAAGCGATCAGCACCATTACCCACTCCGGAAACACCGCGCGGCGGATTGCGAAATTCAGGCCGCGTGTACCCATTGTGGCATTTACGGAAAGCCGGCTTGTGCGGCGGCAGCTAAACCTGGTATGGGGCGTACAATCGGTAAGGCTGAGTGAAATCTTCGATACGGATAAAAGCGTAAAACGGATGGAAGAGCATTTGGTGCAGAACGGCCTGATCAATACAGGCGACCGTATTGTGATTGCCACCGGCATGCCGCTTGCCAAACGGGGGCGTACCAATATGATTAAAATCAGCACGGTATAGCCGTATACGCTGGCCACTGAATAAACGTTTAATAGATGTTGTGAAGCGATTTCTGTCCATAACCCTTATCGCACTGTTGGTTGCCGGTTGCAGCTCCGGGGTGAAGCAATCGTGGAGAGATTTTAATGCTTACTTCAACACGTTTTACAACACCAAGCAGTTCTACGAAACCGGATTGCAGCAGAATCAGCGCCAGCCGGCCGCTGTAAATCCCCTGGTACCCATTCGGGTATACGGGCCGCCCACCCGCGCCGGTTTGCAGGATTTTGAGCGAGCCATCGATACCGGTGCCACTATTTTGCAAAATCACCCGGAGTCGAGCTTTGTGGAGCCGGCGGTGGCTATTATTGGGAAGTCATACTTTTATCGGTCAGAGTTTTTTGCGGCGCTGGAAAAGTTTCAGGAGCTGCAAATCATCGGCGATGAAGATGCCCGCCAAGAGGCGGTATTCTGGCAAGGCCGAACCTTTTTTGAGCTGGGAAATAATGCCGAGGGGATCCGCTTTTTAGAGAATGAAATTGGCGTTATTGAAGAGTGGGAGCCATCGTATCTGGCTCAAACACAGGTGATACTTGCTCAGCTTCACGCGTCCAACGAAAGCTGGCCGATCGTTATCGATCTGCTCGTGCAGGCTATTCCGAACCTGAGCGAACGGCAGGTGCAGGATCGCGCCTATTTTTTACTGGGTCAGGCCTACGAGTGGAACGGAGAGTTTGAGGCGGCCCGAACAGCTTACAGCAGCGTACGCTCGTCCAACCCATCGTACGATCTGGTGTTTCACTCTCTCCGCAAGCAGGCGGAGGTGCTGCGCCGAATGGGCGAATACGATCAGGCGATGACGACATACTCCAGAATGGAGCGTGATGACAAAAATATCGATTCGCGCGCGGAGCTGCAGTACGAAATGGGCCGCACTGCCCAACTGCAGGGAAACCACCAGCAGGCGATGGCACAATTCAACAACCTGCTTCGAAATCCACGGCTGAACCCCACCCCAACAACTAAAGCGCTTACCTACTACAGCATGGCCGAGCTGCAGCGGTTCGATCTGGGTAATTTTGAAATGGCTGCCGCCTATTACGACTCTGCCGCCAGCGAACGAGCCGACCGCAACCGATTACCGTCCGGGTTTAATG
Organism: Balneolaceae bacterium; assembly: GCA_047921075.1. Taxonomy (GTDB): domain Bacteria; phylum Bacteroidota; class Rhodothermia; order Balneolales; family Balneolaceae; genus JBLRWS01. Next base: position 21,579 of record JBLRWS010000016.1, read on the forward strand.
CTGCCGAGCTTGCCGCTTCATTTGGAGAGTATACAACCGTTCGCCGCGAAATCACCGAAAAAGACAGCTTGCTTTACCTGGGTCAGCTCTCCCAGGAAGATTTTGATGCTGCCATCGCAGAGATTCGACAGCAACGGCAGATTGAGATTCAGGAAGAGCTTGATCGCCGGCGGCGCCAGCAGGATCAGGTTGTGGTGGTGGATCAGGATCAAACGGCTTTTGTAGATGCGGCTGCTCAGACAGAATTTGGATTTTTGAACATCCGCAACCCGGTGATGGTGGCTGATGCAAGCCTGCAATTTCAGGGTGTGTGGGGCGATCGTCCGCTGGTAGATAATTGGCGGCGCAGAAGCGAAGTAACCGGTTCGCGACGCGAGCAATTAGCCGGTAACGGTACCAACGCCACACAACAGCAACAGGCGGGGGAGGGCCAGATGGTGCAAGTGTTTGTGGATGTGAGTAAGGTGCCCCGAACCGAGGAGGCACAGCGCAACATGCGTACCGACCTGGAGCGAGCCGAGTACGATTTGGCCAATATTTTTTTCCTGTCACTAAATATGCCCGACAGCGCCCGCATCTATTATGAGTCGGTTGTTGAGCAGCGCCTGAATGACCCGCTGGTTCCCCGGGCACTGTTTTCACTGTCTGAATTGGAGCTGCTTCAGGATAATGAAGCCCGGGCCCGGCAATGGGCGCGTACTCTTGTGGATGACTACCCTACCTCTGTTTTTGCGCGCCGCAGTGCCGATCGCTTTGGCTTTGATGTGTCTGAAAACACGTCAATTGCCGATCCGGTTATCTCATCTATATACAACGATCGCGGCCGCAGTCCGGAAGCGGAAAATCCGGCCTCTGTTGCAGAAGATCTTCGGCATATGACAGCCTACACCGATCGCCCGGAGCAGAAAGCACTGCTGCTTTATGAGGCGGCGAGGGAGTATATCAAAGCCGGCCGCAGCCAGCAACACGACAGCCTGCGAACCATCGAGAACTGGAATCGTGTACAGCAGGAATGGCAGCAGGAGCAAGCGTCTTTTGCAGATCTGCAATCCAGAGCGGCCGAGGCGCTGCAGTCCGACACGCTGTCGGATGACCGGGAAACGCACTGGCAGGCTATTGCCGATTCTACACTCGCCGAACCGCCACTGGCCGACTTTTTTCCCTACATCGGTGCTGAGTGGGACAGCGCCCGAACACTGCTCACCGATATCGATACGAATTACCCGAGAACACCCATCCGGCCGCAGGCCAGGATACTGCTTGCCTCCATCGATATCCCGGAGTTTATGATGGAAGAGGAATCTCCCACTGCAGAATCGCCCGAAACGGTGCCGCTTGATGACGTATTGCCGGAAGTAGCTGAGGAGTCGTTAATGGCCTGTATCGAACAGGATCCGCCACGACAAATTCGCGGAACGATGGAAGAATTTGTGCGATCGATCGCCTTTCCCGAGTGGGCACTCGATTCCGGCATCCAAACCGAAGCGGTGTACCGGGTAACGGTGCTCGATGATGGAACCATCGCCGATTTTGAGCTGCAAAGTGCGATGGACCGGTCCGGCATTCCGGAGGCGATTGAGCAGGCCATCTCGCGGCAGCTGATTTTTGAACGTGCCCCCGGTGTGGGCGTTACCGAATGTACCATCACAATTCCGATTGAGCTCTGAACGCAAGTTTCTCTACGAGGCCGGAACGTCTGAATAACCGGGCCGAAGTTGATAGAGATGATCGATATTGTGCTCACGCAGATACATCACCAGCCCGTCGTTTATCCGCTTAACAAGAGCGGGCCCTTCATACACCAGCGCGGTATAGACCTGCACCAGATCGGCCCCCGCTTTAATTTTCTCGATGGCATCGGCCGCACTAAAAATGCCCCCCACCCCGATGATCCACTTTTCACCTTTGGTCTGATCGTGAATGGAGCGAATAATGTGTGTGCTTTTTGTACGAATGGCAGCACCGCTGAGCCCACCCGTGCCTATTTGCTCAATTTTGGAAGAAGGAGTTTTAAGCTCATGTCGCTTGGCAGATGTATTGGTTGCCACAAACCCGTCGATGGAGTGACTCAGGCATACATCTACCAGTTCGTGAAGTGCGGCATCGTCCAGATCAACCGAGAATTTTACCAGCACCGGCGGACTCGATTTATCTTTTCCGATATGGAGATGGGTCAGCAGCCGGTCGAGGGAGGCGGGATCTTCAAACGTTTTTCCCTCCCGCGTGTTGGGGCACGAAATGTTCAGGGTAATGTAGTCGGCCACGGGCAACGCCAGTTGATAGCTGATTCTGTAATCTTCCAGTGCGCGCTCTCCAACAATATCGGGATCATGCGTTTTGGCAATATTGATGCCTAAAGGAATGGTGCGAGGCCGTTTTTCGAGTCGCTTTATGACTGTTTGGGCGCCGTCGTTATTCAACCCCATCCGGTTAATAAGTGATTGGTCTGTGTGAAGCCGGAAACTGCGCGGTTTGGGGTTTCCCACAGATGGGTTGGCGGTTATACTTCCCACTTCCGTATATCCGAACCCAAGCGAATCAATGATCGGCACCAGCGTCCCGTTTTTATCAAAACCGGCGGCAAGCCCAACCGGATTTTTGAAACAGAGCCCTGCTATATTCTGTTCAAGGCTTGGATGCTGGTAATTGTATAAGGCACCGGCCACTTTTCCGGCGGCGCGATATCCACCTAAAAAGGCGCCGGTTTGCACGGTTCGCTCGTGAATAAAGTCAGACGGAAAACGAAACAGAATCGGCCTGATAAGGTGTTTATACAATCCCATACCTTCAATTTTTCAAGCAAGTTAAGGATTGATGTCCTAAGTTCGTACCCTTAATCAGAAGGCTACATCGTCTATGAATCACTTTTCAGCCAACCGCCTCCGTACACCGGGTGAATTGATAGCGGCTCTTAAGCAGACGCATCCGGGAGAGTCCTGCCTGCTTTTGGAATCTCAGTTGGAGGGGCATCCATCCTCAGTGCAGACATTTGTAGCGGGGAAACCGGTTCGCGAATGCAGAGTGAAAGACGGTGCGGTTACCGTTACCGAACACGGTACAAGTCGGACATTTACCGGCTCACCCTGGCATGTATTGCGTGATTTTCATCAAGCCGGTAAGGGCTGGCTGTTCGGGTTTATCGGGTACGAGGCGAACCACGCTGCATTTGGCCTGAACCCATCGGGCGAGGCGCTCTATGATGCGCCTGATCTCTATTTTTTTGAACCGTCTCTGCTGGCTCGCTTCTCCCACGGCCATGTGGAGTGGCTGAGAGGGTCCGCTCCGGCTCCGGTGCCATCGGCTGAACCCGAAGCGGTAACCGGCCCACCCAAATCGCTGATAGAACGAGAGCATTATCTTGCTGCCGTACGAGATATCCAGCAGCTGATTAAAGAGGGGGCATTTTATGAAATGAATTACACCTACCCGATGGAACTGGTTTTTGAGGGGAGTGGCTGGGAGCTGTATGAATCAATGAAACGAATAAACCCGGTGCCGTTCGGGGTGTATGCGCAGCTTGGAAACCTGGAAATATGCTCTGCCTCTCCCGAGCGGTTTTTGCAGAAAAAAGGGAATTGGATCTGTTCGGAACCGATCAAGGGAACCACGGCGCGATCGGCCGATCCGGCGCAGGACCAACAGTATAAACAAGAGCTCCTGAATGAAAAAAATCGAGCCGAAAATCTGATGATCGTAGACCTGGTACGTCACGACTTTTCGACGGTATGCGCTCCCGGTTCCGTGGCGGTAGAAGCTCTCTACGATATACAGACGTTCGGTACGGTGCATCAGATGATTTCCCGGGTAGTGGGCCAACTGCAATCCGGCAATGACCTTTTCGACGCCCTGGAGGCTGCATTTCCAATGGGATCGATGACCGGTGCGCCGAAGCGGCGGGTGATGCATCAGATTGACGCCATGGAGCCGTACCGTCGCGGAATCTATTCAGGATCGTTCGGATACATTACACCCGATGGCGATGCCGATTTTAATGTTGTCATTCGAACGGCAATCGTGTCGGGCACGTCAGTATTTTACAACGTGGGCGGTGCCATTACCGGCGACTCTGACCCTGTGGATGAATGGAAAGAGACACGCATCAAAGCCCGAAGCATTACCGGCTGGCCGGCCGGTAAAATGTGAGAGGCGTATACCGTATGGGGGAATCGGCCGTTCCAAATTCATTGCAATGAAATGAACCGGTGAAATTTCAGGTTATCCTAACCAAACCAATCAATCCAATTATATGTCAACCACCATTCGAACACTCGGTGAACTGAAAAAAAGCGGCTGGAAATCTCAATCCGTAAAAGATGAGCTGCGGACAAATCTGATTCGCAAATTAAAGTCCGGCGAAGATATTTTTCCGGGTATTCTTGGGTACGATAAAACGGTGATTCCTCAATTGCAGAATGCCATTCTTTCGCGGCACGACCTTCTTTTACTCGGGCTGCGGGGGCAGGCTAAAACACGGATATTGCGTTCCCTGGTTTATCTACTCGACGATGAGATCCCGATTATCGACGGTTCTCAGGTACATGATAATCCGTTGGCTCCCATCACCAAATTTGGCCGGGAGCGCGTGGCGCAGATGGGGGATGACACGCCCGTTCGATGGATTGGCCGTGACGCACGCTATGGCGAAAAACTGGCTACCCCGGATACCACAGTTGCCGATTTGATTGGTGATATTGATCCGATAAAGGCGGCCCGGGAGCGGCTGACGCTGGCCGATCAGGAGGTGATTAATTTCGGGCTGATTCCCCGCACAAATCGCGGCATTTTCGTGATCAACGAACTCCCCGATCTCCAGCCGCGCATACAGGTGGCCCTGCTTAACATTATGCAGGAGCGTGATATTCAGATCCGCGGTTTTAATGTGCGCATCCCCCTTGATCTGTTTGTGGCGTTTTCAGCCAACCCGGACGATTATACCAACCGCGGCAACATTATTACACCACTTAAAGACCGTATCGATTCACAAATTATCACCCACTATCCAAAACAGACCGATATTGCGGTGGAAATTACCCGCCAGGAAGCGTGGGCCGACCGCGCCTCGGACGTTTCGGTTTCCATTCCGGAACTGTACCGCACGGTGATTGAAGAGGTGGCCTTCGAAGCCCGGAAGAGCGACTATATTGATCAAAAAAGCGGCGTCTCCACGCGGCTCAGTATTACGGCTATGGAACAGGCGGTATCGTCAGCCGAAAACCGTGCCATCCGAAACGGTGAGGCAGAAACCACACTTCGTATGACCGATCTGTTTCATATGGTGCCCGCCCTTACAGGCAAGCTCGAACTGGTGTACGAAGGGGAGCAGGAGGGGGCGGTGAGCGTAGCGAAACATCTTCTGGGCAAAGCAATTCTGAACGTTTTTAAAGCCCGTTTTCCCGATCCCCGCCCACCCTCTGAAGAGGTTAAAAGCCCCTATAAAGGAATTCTGGACTGGTTTAACCAGGGCAATACACTGCATGTGAAAGGTGACGCCTCAAACGAAGCGTACCAAAAATCCCTTCGAGCGGTTCAGAAGCTCGAATCAATCGCAGAAAATCTGCGCAACGATAACGATCTCCTTGCAGTGATGGATTTTCTGGTAGAAGCGCTCCATCAAAAATCGATGATTGGCAAGGAAGAGATGGATGATGAAACCCTCTACAGCGATATGCTTGGAAGCATGCTTGGCGGAATGGATGCGTTTGAAAGCGGTGAAGATGATATCAGCTGAGATTGCAAAACGGTTTGAGATCCCGTATCTTTATAATCTTTGAAAGAAATCAAATCAGGCATTGTCATGAAAAAAGGAATTCATCCCGATTATAAAGAAGTCACAGTGGTGATGAGCGATGGCTCAGAATTTAAAACTCGCAGCACGATCGATGCGACAGATGGGGTGTATAAAAGCGAGGTTGATTCCAAAAATCACCCGTTTTTTACAAGCGATAAATCCCTTCAGAAGAAAGCCGATCAAATCGATCGCTTCAACCGTCGTTACCAGAAAAAGTAATCGTTTTTCTATCATTATTGAGGATACATTGGGTTGCCGGTGTATCCTTTTTTTGTAGTGGAAACGTTTTGGAGAGACTATGACCATTCAGGTTTTTGAAGTGGGGCCATTTGCAGAGAATACCTATCTGATGATGGAGGAGGGCCATGCACTTCTGCTGGATCCCGGTTTTTCCACCGAGTCGGAATACAACCGATTCCGTGATGCATTGGAGAAATCCGGTTCAACACTCGATCATATTTTGCTTACCCATGCGCATGTTGATCACGCCCTGGGTTTGTCTCGCGTATTGCGCGATGCTGACGTGCCGGTTTGGCTGAACGACAGCGACTATACCCTCTGGAATCAGTTTGAGCAGCAATCGGCTATGTTTGGTATTCGAACATCCGGTTTTGATTTTACGCCAAGAGTATTGTCTGAAAAGGAAGGGTTTCAATCCGGCCCGTTTCAGTTTCAGGTGCTTTACACGCCGGGCCACTCGCCCGATCACGTATCGCTCTATCACAAAGATGAGGGTGTATTGTTTGGCGGGGATGCCCTGTTTAAAGGAAGTATAGGCCGCACCGATCTTTACAAAGGAAGCTTTGAGGTACTCGAAACTTCGATCCGGGAAAAACTCTACACGTTGCCGGACGAGACCAGAGTACTGCCAGGGCACGGGCCGGAAACCACAATTGGCGAGGAGAAACAGTCCAACGCTTTTGTGCGTGGAGTATAAAAAGAGAGTTAGTCGTCCTGTCCGTTATTCTGCCCGGAGAGAAGTTCTGTGAGCCGAATAATTTGCTCATCGTAATGTTCACGCCGGTCGGCATGAATCGATCGCAGTTTTTTGTACGTATCGATGGCTGCAGAATAGTTGTTCTGCTTTTCGTGGATCAGTGCCAGCGTTTCAGTGACAATATCATCAACCTGCGTAGATAGCTTGCTTAGATCGTCTTGCTCGCTTTTGTCATCAGCCGATAATTTGATCTTTTTACTTTCGGCATCCGATAATTTTTCGATCAGTGCGTCCAGATCGGAGATGGGTACAGTCGATTCCTCTTCGTCCGAACTGTGAATGGAGCGCAAGCGCACAGGCTGTATCGGTTCCGGTTCCCAGGCGCCAAAATGGTTGGGATGCGAAAGGAAATAATGAAGCTTATCCATAAACGGGCTTCCGGGTGCCAGAATTTTCGCTTTCCAGGCAAACTGGGTGGCTTCTTGCCGGTTGCCGTGCCGATGGTGAAGCCAGGCGAGGAAAAAGCAGCCCACGGCATCTGTTCCTCGCTTGTTCAGGTTCTTTTCAAGCCGCTGCAGGGTTTTTTCCGGGTCTTTCTCGAACTGCTCGAGATAGAGACTGTAAGATGCGGGTATCTGTTCATTCTCTAGATTCATCTCACCAATTGCTTACGGCATCGTTAAACGCGTTATCGGCTATTTGCTGCAGAGCGGTTTCGGCTGCTTCCAGCTCCCCATCCACCGGATTCTCCAGTACATCGTATGTGGCGGAACCGCTAAACGATTTAGAGTACAGAGGCTGTTCTTCATTCGCAAATTGAAACGTAGCGCGAACGGTAATTTGAATTTCATTCAGGTTGGCTTGCTCGTCTCCGCGGATGCTAAATGGCCGATTTTGGTATCCCTGGATCGTTCCTTCAATGAACGAATCGGAATTCTCGCGATCGTTGGTAAGGTTGAGCCGGCTCCGATTTACAAATCGATTTACGAGAGCGCGGTTCAGCCGATCGCTTAAATCTCCCAGCCCACTTTGCGAATTATCCGGGAAAAAGCTGATGTGAATCGTATTCACGTTTTGTGGGATGGACGTGCCGGTAAAACTGTAGCTCATGCACCCTCCCACAACCAGAAGCAGGAGCAGTACCAAGCCTGAATGCCATCTATTCAATCCCATACTGATCCAATTTTCGATAGAGGGTACGTTCGCTGACGCCGAGCGCATCGGATGCCTTACGGCGATTACCCTCAAACTTTTTCAGGGCCTGTTCAATCAAAAATTTTTCTGCCTCCTCGATAGATGGGATTCCATCACCGCCAAAAAATTCGTGCATCTCATCAGGGGCGTCCGCCTCATCGCCGGGGGGCGACCAGTTTATTCCAAGTGCTTCTTCCTGCTGCTTTCGGGTAAACACGGAGATATCGTTGGGGTCGACGTCGCGCGGTATGGCCTCGGGAAGTGCTTTCTGAGCGGGTTTGTCGAACGACGAGTACATGAATTTGAGGATCAACTTTTTTAGATCCGACAGGTCGGTGCGCATTTCGAGCAGGGCACGGTAGATCAGCGTTGGATCGGTTGTGGAGTTTTGAAACCCGTCTTTTTCTTCTTGTGATGACACCACCGGCAGGTTGTCGGCCGAGCCAACATGCTGGCGCCCTTTCAGGTATTTTTGAAGGGTTTGAGCATCTACAAACTGCGACTTTTCGAGCACTACGAGCTGTTCGGCCACATTGCGCAGCTCCCGGATGTTGCCCGGCCAGCGGTAGGAGACGAGCAGCTCTTTGGCGTCATCGGAAAACCCGCGGAAAACCGAGTCGTATTTTGCCGAGTACTCTTTCACGAACTTTTTAAAAATGGGAATAATATCTTCCTGGCGTTCCCGAAGTGGGGGCAGCTTAATTTTTACCGTATCGAGGCGATAGTAAAGATCTTCGCGAAAGGCCCCCTCTTTTACCTCTTCCCACAAATCTTTATTGGTGGCCGCAATCACGCGTACATCGCTGGTATACATCTTACTGGCCCCAACGCGGAAAAACTCACCGCTTTCCAGCACCCGTAATAATTTTACCTGTACATTTTTCGGGGTATCGCCAATTTCGTCCAGAAAAATTGTACCGCCATCCGCTTTTTCGAAATATCCTTTTCGCGCTTCGTGGGCACCGGTAAAGGAGCCTTTTTCGTGCCCAAACAGTTCACTCTCGATAATTCCCTCGGGAATTGCACCGCAATTTACGATGACAAGGTCGTTGTGTTTGCGGTTGCTGATAGCGTGAATGGCCCGGGCTGTCACATCTTTACCTACTCCGCTTTCGCCTTGCAGCAAAACGGAGATATCGGTTTGGGCAACCTGCATAATTTTATCGGCCACATGTTTAATGGCGGCCGATTCACCCAAAAGTCCAAAGCGTTCCTGTAATGCTTCTCTGTCCATGTACAATATCGTCTTAAACTGAGCCTGTAAGATACAATTCCTCTGGCAAAAGGGAGATGCAGGAAAGTAGAATAAATTACAAAAATTGGTTTAGACTCTGTAAAGAGGGTTTTTGCCGTGTCTGTATCTTTACTTTCCCGCGAAAAGTCTGTTCCTTTAAGAAACAAAGAATCTCTATGGAATATCCACTTTTTACCGACGAATTTGAAAAGAAACTAACGGCCCATTTTCGCTTTATTTACGGAGAGGAACGGGTGCCCTTTTGCCTGGACGAAATGCACCGGCTTTTGAAGGAGTTTGAACGCTCTCCGGCTGATACATCCATCACGATATCAGACGTTTGGACACATCAAGACCATATTCTGATTACGTACGGTGATATGGTTCGGGCGCGGCGCGAGGAGGCGGTGTCCTGCCTGTGCAAATTGCGCCAGTTTTTGAATGAGGAACTTCACGGTGTGATTTCCACGGTGCATATTCTGCCGTTTTACCCAAGTTCGTCCGACGATGGATTTTCGGTGGTGGATTATGTGCGGGTCGATTCGAGTCTTGGCGGATGGGATGATATTGAATCACTGAGCGGCGATTATCGGGTGATGGCCGATCTGGTTATGAATCACGCCTCGCGCCACAGCAGCTGGTTTAAAAACTATTTGAAAGGCAACGAACCCTACAAGGATTTTTTTATTGAGGTAGATCCAACCACGGATGTCAGTGATGTTACCCGGCCGCGCAGCACACCGCTCCTCACACCTGTGCACACCGAAAACGGCGAAAAATTTGTGTGGACCACCTTCAGTGCCGATCAGGTAGACGTCAACTTTGCCAATCCGGTACTGTTGTTTCGCTTCATTAAAATTTTTCTGTTTTACCTGAGTAAAGGGGTCAATATGCTGCGTCTTGATGCAGTAGCCTATATCTGGAAAGAGCTCGGCACAAACTGTATTCACCTTCCCGAAACACACGAAATTGTAAAATTGATGCGCACGCTGGCCGATCACTACGCGCCAACTTCCACACTCATTACCGAAACCAATGTGCCGCATAAAGAGAATATCAGCTATTTTGGCGATGGGGATGAGGCGCACATGGTGTATCAGTTCAGCTTGCCTCCGCTTTTGCTCCACGCCATTTTGACTGAAAAAGCGACCTATCTGACACAGTGGGCAACCACGCTGAACGATCTGCCACCCAACTGTACCTACTTTAATTTTACATCATCTCATGATGGTATTGGTGTGCGTCCACTCGAAGGGCTGGTTCCAGCCCAAGAGTTTGCCGAGCTGGTAGAGGGCATCAAGAAGCGCGGCGGGTTTGTTTCCGAAAAACAGAATGCGGATGGTTCGCTGAGCCCGTACGAACTGAACATCACCTATTTTGATGCCTTCTCGGAGCCCAACGGATCGGGGCGCCTTCAGGAGAAACGGTATCTCTGTTCGCAAATTCTTATGCTGAGTTTTCAGGGAGTACCGGGCATCTATTTTCATAATTTGACGGCCACTCGTAACAATATGCACGGGGTGCGAACCACCGGTCGCTATCGCACTATTAACCGCAAAAAGTGGCTGTATGATGAACTGACGGATGAATTGAACGATCCCGACACCACCACTCATCGGATTTTTTACCGGTATAAGGAGATTCTCACTACCCGAAAAAAACACCCGGCATTTCATCCGTTTGGTTCGCAGCGTGTGATGAATATTGATGATGAGATTTTTTGCATGGAACGGCAATCACCCGACGGACGTGAGACGATATTGGTGCTGGCCAATGTGAGCGGTGCCAGTCAAAAACGATCGCTTTCTGACGGCGAACTTCCAATTCTGGCTGACCGGGCGTATGTGGATCTGCTGAGCAATAGCGAATGCATTCAGAATGGCCAGCTGGTGCTGGATCCGTACCAAGTGGCGTGGGTGTTGGTGTAGTACTGCGAACGATTATACGGGCTCTGCGATTGAAGAGAAGGATCGCCAATCAATCAAAACCGTATGTGGAGTTATACCGGTAATCAACGCCCGTCATTCGCAAAAGAGCCAAAAGATGGAGAGGAGTCGGTATGGGACTACCCTCGTCCGCCCGCGCTGCAACCCGACCAACGGCTGGTGGAGGTTCGCTTTGAGGGGAAACGGATTGCCCAAAGCCGGAATTGTTTCCGGGTGCTGGAAACGGCCAGTCCGCCTACGTTTTATCTGCCACCGGGCGATGTGAACCGGGAGTTTCTGGAACAGGTTTCGGGATCATCCTACTGCGAATGGAAAGGGTCGGCTACGTATTGGGATGTGGTTGTCGGTTCACATCGTGCAGGCCGCGCGGCGTGGTCGTATCATCAGCCATCCGAGCGATTTCGGGAGATTGACGGTTTCTTTTCCTTTTATGCAGCCAACGTAGATTGCTTTGTGGATGGCGAGGCTGTGCGCCCACAGGGCGGCGGTTTTTACGGCGGCTGGGTAACCGATGAAATTGTGGGCCCCTGGAAAGGAGAGCCCGATACCGGCCACTGGTAAGGAGCGTTTTTGAGAGTGCGGTTTAGTGGCAGTGGTTGTGGGCGTCCGACCAAACGGTGTCTTAGAACAAGGGAGTAGTCACGGCTTAGGGGGCAGGCAACTCTGCCAGACGCTGAAGCCAATAGTAAGGTACAACGCCTTCCACAACCCAGCCGTTCGCAATGGTTGTTGGAATGCGGGTAATTTGCAGTTCGTCGCTTATTGCCATACCAGTATTAATTGTGTCTATTGTCTGTTCTTCCTCCAGACACAAGAGAAACTCTGCCACACCGGGGATACCGGCCCGGAAGGCGATCGCTTCCCATTCACGGTTTTCGAGATGTTGCTGTTGCTCGAAAAGGAGTCCGTGATACGCCTCAAAAAATCCTTGTTCGCGGGCACACTCTGCTGCGATGGCTGCTTCTAACGCATACTCATGAGTAGGTAAAGGGTAATGTATGTGAAGTATCTCAACCGTGCCGGCATAGTATTTTTCGAGTTGGGCGAGTTCCGTCTGCATCTCTTTACAGAATGGACACTGATAATCATAAAATTTTACGATGGTGAGATCTACGTTTGACTCTGTTTTCCGTACTTTTTGTACAACGTTCGTTTCCCACTCCTGCAAATAGCGCAACGGATCTGGATTCGGAGTATAATTCGTAAAAAAAAGCCGGTGAAGTGCTAACCCTGCCACAATTACGGCAACGGTTACCAAGAAGCCGGTAAAAAGTGTGCTCGCAGTTATGTTTTGATTCGATAACTCCATGGTTTTTAAATGCTTTATTTACTGCTCTGGAAACCACTCCCGCAGGTTGTTGGGGTATTTTTTAAGGGTATATACATCGCCCCGGCTCTCGCGCACATACAAAAACTGATCATCAACGGTAATATCGTTGGGATAATCCACAGTTCGGAGTGTGCCTATGTAATCACCTGTTTCGTTGCTGTAGATATCGATGTAAGTAAAAGCAGGGTCTCCATTATGATGGGGAAGTGCAACGATGTAATCACCCCAAACATCAAAATTGAAAAAGCCCCAAAGTGCCCCCGGGGAATAGCGCCTGGCTGTAAAATCATCACCGGCAGGAAACGTTACGTAATTGTGTTCACTTGGCCAGTCATCAACGGTGGTTTTTGAAAAGAGAAGCTCACCTTCTGTTGTATATTTTTTCAAGATGGATTCTGGTCTTCCCGCAAAATAGAAGTGATCATTTTGGACAAATATTCGTCCACCAAACTGTAACGGATTGTGTTCTCTCACGTTTTCGAGTTTTACAAATTGGTGGAGAATATCTCCCTCAAGGTTGACAATATTGACGAGAAAGTCGTCGGTGATGTTTGAAAAAAGAAGCAGCTTGTCATCTCCCTGAAAAGCCAGCCGGCTAGGCCGTGTAGTTGTTAAAACGAATTCGTTGATCAGGTTTCCATCGTGATCTGTGATTAAAATCTTCAGTCCACCTCGATCAAGCAAAGCAAGCTTGTCTTGTGAAGCGTCAAAATGCATAAAAGAACGAATCTCATCTGGACCACTTCCCTCATCTTTTGCAAAAGAGTAGACCACCTCTAACCGATCTTTGTCGAGAACATTCACTTTTCGGAAATCTGCTTCACTCAAAAAAATGTATTGGTTTGCTGATTTCATGAAACTCGGACTGAAAATATCAAGAGAGTGAAGGTCAACTTGCTGAACGGCCTTAAGATCTTGTACGAACTGTCGTTCAGTGCTGGGTTGTGACGATTTTTCAAAAAAAGTGGCGGCAGTTTCTGCATACTCAGGTGGATTAGAGCAAGCGCTTATAAACAAGAAAAGAAGTGATGTTAAATAAAATCTCATGAAGAAATAAATAAGTACGTTTACGATAATTTTTATCGTAAACGTACAGGTTAAAATGAAAATTAACCGATATCTGGATTGGCTTCGGCTTCGCCTTTATTACACTCGATAAATTCACCGGTGCTCTGTGACTGTAGAAGGCCACAAAAGTCTTCGGAACCTCCACAATCATCCCCAAAACATCCGGTACATCCGCCGGTGCAGGTTCTGCATTCGGGACAGGCCAGGGCCGGGGCCGGGGTGGTGAGTGTGTATCCTCCAAATCCGATGACAAGGAGTGCTGCAATATTCAGAATGGTTTTTTTCATGATCATCCTCTTTTTGTTGAACGGTTGTAATACACAACTTAATTACAAAAAAAAAGGGGGGGGCAAGTCTTATTTGTCACAATTTTATAACATTTTCTCCTGTTGCATCTGAGGTTGAGCTTTATGTTTACTGCCCTGAACACCACTCCCGCAGGTTGTTGAAGTGTTTTTCGGGTTCAAACGCAGCCTTTTCTTTGAACAATGTACATGAAATCGTTGTTGAAAGGGGATTTTCTTTGGAAACCCGAGCTGTTAAAAGTATCCGGTTAATTCGTTTCCGCTCGGTTGTACTTTTTAGAATTGGGCTGGGTAACCGATGAAATTGTGGGCCCCTGGAAAGGAGAGCCCGATACCGGCCACTGGTAAGGAGTGATTTAGAGAGTGCGGTTTAGTGGCAGTGGTTGTGGGCGTCCGACCAAACGGTGCCGGGCGGGCAGTCAATTGGCCCGCTGCCGCTGGTGATGGAGAGTAACAGAATGAAAAGGCTGGCGATAACGGCCAAGCCAATCACAATCATTGCAAATTTCGACTTGTTGCCCGACTGATCTTTCCCCAGGCAGCAATTTTTGTACTTCTTTCCGCTGCCGCAGTGGCAAGCGTCATTTCGGTTCGGTGTATTGGCCATCTATAAATTCTGAAATTGTGATCGGTCTGTAGGGCAAGTATAGGATGAGAATCGCGAAAACCCAAAACCTAAAGGCGTCATTTTACCGGATTTTTCACACACACTCTACAAGCTGCTTCAGCTCGGTAATCACCAGGTCGGGCTGCAGCTCGGTGCAACGAGGGTCGTCTCTGCGCCACTTCAGCGAACGGTTGTCGCCGGCAAAAAGTGCGGTTTTAAATCCCGTTTTGGCGGCCGGCCACACATCCTTCAGCATATCGTTACCGGCAAAAAGGATCTGTTCGGGAACAATGGAAGGCTCCATCTGCTGCGCTTTCTCCGCGAATGATTGATAGAACGGCAGCGACGGTTTTTTACGGGACTCTTCGAACGACCAGTGAAGCAGACGGCGATTGAACCCGAGCTCCTCCATGGTTTCTCCCAGCAGCGCCTCGAGCGCGACGGGAGTGTAGAACTGCGAATTGGAGATGATGCCCAGCTCCAGCCTCTTTGCCGAGAGTGCCTGCAGCGTTTCCCGCGCATCGGGCATGGGCCAGATGGGGTTCATGCGTGCTTCAAACTCAACCGCCATCCGCACATGGTGGTGGTTGGTGGTAGCGGTTGAAATGTTCTCCTCAGCCAGCAGTTGATTCAATACATTGCGCCAAACGATGCGCAGATCGGGTTCGGGATAGGGAATGCCCGATGCTTTCAGTGTCTGCTGCTCGGCGGTAACGTATTTTTTATAGAGCTCGAATGCGCGTTTTCCCGCTTTGTTGGATAGAATCTCCACTCCGGTTGCGCGGAGCGCCTTCAGCATCAGCTCTGTATCGGATGCGCCGTCGTCCACGCCGATATCACCCACCCCGGAGATGAACAGGGTGCCGTAAAAATCAAATATGACGGCCCGAATGTTGGGTAGTTTTTTGAGAACCGGAGTTTCGCCGGTTGGTTCGCGCTTCATCGGGGCAGAGAGAGCCCGAAACCGGTTGGCAAGATCTTCTTTGATTGCAGGATCCATCATGATAAAAATGCGTCGTTTGGCAGAGATGCGGCTTCGTTACCGCCCGAATTTTTTCCGGTACTCTTCAATTTCAATCATCGGGGGGCGCTCTTCTTCATGGATTTCAATCAGGTTTTGCTGATACTTGTCTTTGGTAACCTGAAACTGCCGCATGATGAATTCATGATCGATATGATCAAATTTGCCGAGTGCCTGTGCCCGCTTCAAAAACGTCTGCAGAATTCCGAACGACATCTTACCGAGAGCTACGGTCGGTTTATTTTCGTGTACCCGCTTGTCAAGGTCTGTTTGCGCAAATGCTTCCAGGCCAAATTTGTGATGCACATCAATCAGGTGCGATGTTTCCACGCCGTATCCGATAGGAAATGCAATTTCTTCCAGTACCTCCCGCCGAACGGCGTACTCGCCCGACAGCGGCTGAATGATACCGGTCAATTCTGGAAAGAAGAGAGAAAACAGCGGGCGAACCAGGATTTCGGTCACGCGTCCACCGCCCGATGTGCGTACGCTGCCCGATAACGCCAGCGGGCGATCGTAAAACGCTTTCACATACTTCACCTCCTCACGATAGATAAGCGGTGCCACCAATCCGTACACAAAGCGCGGGTGGATGTTGCTGATGTCCGCATCTACATACACGATAATGTCGCCTTTTAGCTGATAGATCGCCTTCCAGAGGTTTTCTCCTTTGCCCCGTTTCGGCTCTAAGCCGGGGAGGATTTCACTGGCAAGGTAGGTATCGGCGCCATAGCTTTGGGCTACGCTCAAGGTGTTATCGTCTGATCCGGAATCGATCACGGCAATCTCATCCAGAAGCGGGTATCGATTTACCAGTTCCGATTTGAAGAGAATGATCTCCTTGCCAACCGTTTTCTCTTCGTTAAGAGTGGGCAGGCAAAGCGAGATGGTAAGGCCTTGCTTCTCTTTGGCCTTTACCAGTTTCTGGAGATCCCAAAATTGAGAGTGATGATAGGTATTCTTGTCGATCCAGTCCTGCAGATCAATCACAGTGTCCTCCGTCGATTGCAATTAATGTTCCGATGAGTTGTGCCAGCCCGGTGTAGATCGGCTCAATGTCGATGGTTTCGTTCTCTTTGTGCAGGTTGTCGCCGTTGGTGATACCCAGTGTGAGAGAGGGAATACCTTTATCGATAAAGGCGGCCAGCTCAGAGGTGCTTGGTGCGAGGCGGGGCTCCACATCCAGCGCTTCTAAAATATCGCGGGCACAGCGTGTAAGCGGATGGGCGAATGGGATGCCGCCGGGCTTTCGGCGTGCAAATATATCAAGTTCAACGTCATCGCCCGTTTTGGATGAAACTTCCGTTACGATATCCTCAATTGTGCGGCCTACATCAGCCACCACATCCTCCGATTCCGAGCGCAGCTCAAAGCCAAGTGTCGCCTCCCGGGCGATGGTATTAAAAGACGATCCGCCGCGGATGGATCCCATCACCACGCTGGTACGCGGCCGCTTGGGCAGGCGCATATCGTTCATTTTATTGATTACTTCATTGAGCGTCACAATGGCGCTGGCATCACCAAAACGCGACCAGTCGTAGCTTTCCGGAACGCGGCAGGTAATTTCTCCGCGCAGCATGCCGATGGATGCATAACTAAGGCGGCCCAGCTCAATTCCCTCAATACAGAGGCCGGTTTTAATGTCGAACGGGCTATTCTCCAGAAAAAAGCGAATTCCTTCAAGATCCCCCCGCCCAAGGCTTTTCACACCGCCAAGCAGGATGATATCGTGTCGGAAGGTGAGCTCCAGTTTCTCGAAGATGTAGGGCAGCGAGGCAAGCACACCCAGCCCCAGGCTGTTATCCGCTACACCCGGCCCGGTGATGGAGCCATCGGCCACCTGCATGGTATGATCGATCTTCTCAGAGAAAACGGTATCGGCGTGAGCATTGATGAGAATGGCCCGATCTCCTTTTTCACCTTTCAATAGCCCAACGCCGTTGCCACAGTCATCTACGGAGCTTTCCGACAATCCCGATTCGGTAAATCGGTTCATCAAAAATTCAATTCGGCGCTGTTCGTTAAAGGTGGGAGCGGGAATTTCTCCCGCCATCACAAGATTGGCAAGAAGTATCTCTTTAAATTCCCTCAGATTGTTTCGTAAATCGGACAACTGCTTTAGCAGCGTTTCTGTAACCATTGTATTTTTTAAAGTGTAAATTGGCTAACGCATTACTTAAAATGAAAAAAAATTGAGTACCATTCAGTTAAATTTGCGAAAAGATTTTTTGGCAAAACTTTTTTCACCTGTAAAAAATTTGTAACCAATGCAAGAATGGGTCGTCATACTCGAAAATACAAACCAAACCGGCCATCTAACTATGGGGGCAGGAATTGAGTGACGATGTGAACTCGCTGGTTCGGGCAGTTGTAAACGGCAAAAAGAGCAGCTTTAAAGAGCTGGTAGACCGCTTTGCGCCTATGGTTTTTCATGTGGTGCGGCGTTTTGAAAAGCAGGAAGATGAGGTAGAAGAATTGGCCCAACAAATTTTTGTAAAAGCCTATGAGAAACTTTCAAAATTTGATGAAAAATCTGCGTTTTCTACATGGCTGTACGCCCTGGCAACGAATCATTGCCGGGATTATGCTAAAAATATTCGACGCAGAAATGTGCGGATGAGTGAACTGGATTCTGTTGTATCAGACAATCTTCTACAACAGGATGAAACTCCGCTCGATAACCTTGAACAGACAGAGTTGATCATGCGAATGAACATGGCACTGAGTAAACTTACTGCCGAGTATGCAGAACCTTTTTTAATGAAATATCGCGATGGGCTGCCGTATGATGTGATGTCGGAGCGGCTGGGAGTGTCTGTGTCGGCCCTGAAAGTGCGTGTGCACCGGGCACGCAAGGAGTTACAATCTCAAATACGATATGGTGAATAGTGATGAGCCACGAACAAAACGACCAATGGTTACTGGATTATCTTGATGGCGAACTGCGCGGAGAGGACGAACGCCAAGCCCTGCTTACAATCGCAGAAAACCCCGAGTTGCGGGAACTCTTGCGGCTTGAGCTGAAACTGCCGGTGGCCTTTAACGAGGGCACCCCCGACACATCATTTCAGGTGCCGGAGGGCTTTTCGGATCGCGTGATGAATCGTATAGAGGCAGATACCCAAGCTACAGAGGAGAGTGATCGGCAGGGAATTGTACACGCCTTGTTTGCGAGACGCACAATGGATATTCGTCCCGTTTATTTGGCCGCCGCTCTACTTCTTCTCGCCGTTGGGTTCAGTGTGATCGGCTTGCCGGGTTCTTCTCAGCAACCGGTAGAGAATGGGGTGGCTATGCAACCCATTGCCCAAGAGCAATCATCCGAAATATGGATGCGGTTTGTCTATTTTGATGACAGTGCCGAAACGATTGAGGTGGCCGGAGATTTCAGCGACTGGCAGCCGCTTCCCCTGAGCAGGGAAACGATGGGCGACCAACAGGTATGGACCGGGCTTGTGCCCCTTTCGAGAGGGGAGCACAGCTATATGTTCATCCGCAATGGTGATGAGTGGACCACCGACCCGTTGGCCGATGTAACTCGTGATGACGGATTTGGTAACAAAAATGCCGTGATTTATTTATGAGATGGATTGCTGCCATAACGATGGGGTTCTGTATGCTGCCGGCCGTTGCGATTGCACAAACGGTCGAAACGATGCTGATGTTCGATGCCCGCAGCGGGTACACCGGCAACAGTTTTTTGAATCCGTTCTTCCCGGTGTGGGATAATACTGTAGACGACGGCTTTTTTACGGTAACACCCATGGCGCAATTGTCTCTCTCCGGCCGGCAAACATCCGCTTCCGTTACAGGCGGTGTGTCGTATCAGGATTTTTACAGCGGCGGCAGCTCCACAACCGGATATTTTTTCGCGGCAGACGGTAACTGGCGTATGAACCGCTGGTTTTCGTTGGGCCTTGAGGCCGGCACTTCCCGAATGCGTGCCGTTACCGATCGGGACCAATATTGGGTGCAGCCGGTTGTTCGGCTTCGTTCAGGCCTGTTTACGCAGTGGGAGCTGAAAGCCGGTGTATCTGACCGCTCGATTTACAACGATTTTGCAGAGCCGGTAAATTCGTCGGTCACGTTTTACAGTTACTCCGTCGGCCTGGAAACCTGGCCATCTTTCAATTGGCGGTTTAGGTCTGCGTTGTCTGGTGATATTGAGGACCCGACATCAACATTCGGCGTTCGGGCCGGAGCGGACGTTTGGCCGCGCCAATCCCTTCAGCTTACGGTTGAAAGTAGTTTTGAGCGGTTTCGGTTTGATTTTTCTCAGGATCAAGGTCAGAATCCGGGAGAGGAAGGGCCCAACACTCCAACACCGTTTATGAGCAGTGCAATGGCCATGGCCAATGTGGGTACACCGATTGCTTCGGGCAACATTGTACGAGGTGGCATAGAAGCTGCCTATAGCGCCACGGAGCTGATTACACTTTTTTCAAAACTTGAGGGGCTTCGGTTCAGTGACTCCACGGTTGAAAACAGCACAACCAGTGCACAGATCTCAGCCGGTTTTCGCTTTGTTATCCGCCCGCGTGTAAGCCGCGGTGGCGGAGCAACCGTTCAGATGCAGAAAACGAACGGACAGGCTATTACCATGCATCTGGCTTACTCCGGGCCGGGCACCCTCTATATTACCGGCGAATTTAACCAGTGGGAAACACCGGGCGTGCCGTTGGTGCGGGTGTCGGGCAACCGATACGCTGTACAACTGGATCTGCCGCCGGGTGGTTACGAGTATAAAATTTTACTTCTTGAGGGGGAGAGCGAGCGTTGGATTCCCCTTTCCGACGATACATACACCGTTCCGGATGGTTTTGGAGGTGAAAACGGACTTTTATTTATTGATTAATCGGGATGATATGAAAACACGAAAAAACAGCACACGCAACAAGATTACAGCCATTTTTGGGCTCATTATGTTGTTTTGGACGCCTGCAGGATTGATTGCGCAGGACGCCCCATCAAACCTTGATGAGCTGATCCGCCAGGCGCAGGAGGCGGGGATTGACCAGGCACAGCTACAGACGCTTCAATCCAGAGCGGCGGCAGCAGGGCTTAGCCAGGCAGAGACAGCCATGCTCTTGCGTCCGGCTCTCACAATGGCAGAGCGAAACCTGCCGCACGAAATGGTATTTGACAAAGCCTTTGAGGGCTTATCAAAACGAATTCCGGCACAGCGTATGGTGCCGGTGTTGCAGCAAATGACGGGCCATGCCCAGGAAGCCGCTGCCTTTGTGGATCCCTGGATAGAACGCCCGGCCGTACAGCAAGCGATTAGCCGGCGCGAAGGCGGAATGGACCGGGCTGTGTTCCGCAGAGAGATGGTGAGGGCCGGTGCAAAAGGCTTATCGCAGCAATTTGACCGGGATGTACTGGAGTCGACATTGGATGCCGTTGGCACTGAATCGATAATGAACCGCACTACGCCGGGCGGGATCATTATGGCGATTAACGTGCTGAGCGATTTGCCCGAGGCGGCACAGCTCCCGGCAGAGTCAGCCCGAGTGATACTTCAGGCTCTTGAAAGCGGCTTTGATGCGGGGCAGATGCAGCGTTTACCGGCCGCTATGAACATGGCGCAGCGCCGCAGCCAGTTGCCGGCCCAGGCGGTGGCCGAAGGGTTAAACCGGCAGCTGCAGGGGGGAATGCCGGCTTCGCAGGTTCTGCAAAATTTGTTTAACGGCGAAATAGGAGCCGGCCCGCCGGGGAATATTCCGCCCGGATTGGAACGTGGGCGGCCGGATCGGGGGCAAGGCCCGCCGAATAACTAATCGATTTATAATATAAAAAGCACTCTTTCCCGGGGTGCTTTTTTTGTATCTCCTCTCCTTTTTTCCAGGTAGATAGCTCCGAATTATTTTATAAAATACTGCTTGGCAGGTGACGCAAAATCAATCAGAAGAAGAAGAAAAAAATGTTCGCCTCGCCCCTCTGCTTTGCACTTCATCAAAAGACCAGGAAAGAAATTAAAAAAATCGTGTAACGCATCGGGTTCTCACTCGTCAAACGAACCAAATACCCCTTAGAACACTTGAAACAAATCAAAAAAAGATGAAAACACGTATAAATAATTGGATATCTATCATAGCTATTTTCGGACTCGTACTCTTTACCGGCTGCTCTACAAGCAGCGACAGTGGTACCGGAACGATGCAGGTATTACTGCACGATGCTCCTGCCGACTTTGATGAGGTAAACGTATTCATCGAACGTGTAGAGGCGAACAACACAACCGGCGATGAAGGATGGGTTACCATCGGTGAGCCAAATGAATTGTTCAACCTGTTGGAACTTACCAACGGCGTTTTTGAAGAAATCGGGCTTGCTGAACTTGAAGTGGGCACCTATCGGCAAATTCGTCTGGTGGTGAGCCGGGATCAAAACAGTGTTGTCGTAGATGGCACAGAGCATTCCATGTTTGTGCCAAGCGGTGCGCAAACCGGAATTAAACTGAATGTGAATGCTGAGATCCGTGAAGGAATCGTATACACATTGCTTCTCGATTTTGATGCACAACGATCAGTTGTTAAAACAGGCCAGTCCTCAAATCCGGGCTATCAGTTACAGCCGGTTATTCGGGCAACCAATCAGGCGATTACCGGAAACATTGGCGGTACTGTAGAGCCCATTGAAGCGCGAGCTGTTCTCTATGCGATTGCAAATGGCGATACGCTTTCCACAACAATTGCAGATGAAACAACCGGACAATTCTTACTGGTAGGCTTAACCGAGGGTTCCTACACCGTTTCTGCCGAAGCGAGAGAGGAAGGTTTTGAGGCGTTCATGACCGATGGCGTAGACGTAACGATTGGCGAGACGACAGATCTGGGTGTGATTACGCTTGGCGAGGAGAGCGATGAGTGATCAATGGATAAGGTGAGGACCAAATATCAAGTACTCTTATAAAACTTGATTCCCATAAAGCCTCCGGTTGATCCCGGGGGCTTTTTTTTATTCAAAGAAAATACTTATTAGCGGTTCCTCGCCGGAGGTGAGATATCTTTGTTGTGGATGGATTTTAAGAAAGAACCGGCGCCCCGGCGGGGCGCTATCTGTACTGCCCACTCCGGGGCAGAGGGATTTGGTGATGTGCAACTCTTTTCAAAGATGTTGCTCCTGCCGGAGCAGGGTTGTCGGGGTGTGATTAGGTTTTTTGGAGGAATACAGTTTTAAAACAATAAAACTGTTCATGTGTTATGAGAGTGGTAGTGGCTTCAGGAGATCACCCAGTACTGAATCATGAACGATG
>JBLRWS010000017.1:0-28838 GCA_047921075.1 Balneolaceae bacterium
TCATCAAGGAGCTCCAGCCCCGACTTCTTTAGGTTATTGTTGAATATCTCCAGCTGTTCCTGTGAGATATCCCCCTTAATTTCCACCGTGCCAAGATCTACCGATATCCAGTTAAGACCGAGTTTTTCCAACTCGTCTTTAACCAGCATTTTGCAGCGCAGGCTAACCATATATTTTATATGAAGAATCATTCGGTGGATTAGGGTTATCCGGAACAACTTTCAACTGCTCAGGTGAAGGGAGTGGCAAGTTCTCAGAGTAGTTCTAATCTGAGTATAAGTCCAACAGAAACTTTACGTTAAACACAATCAATGGCAAATCTCTGCTACAATATAGAAAGAAAGCAGCCAATACCTATTCTTTTGGGCTTTCGGGGGAGGTAGCGAGGAAATCACCAGGTAACGAATGCCGGCTTCATCGCCCGGCCTCTTCCGTCAAAAACGCAACGCCCGTCTTGTACCCTTCATCAATCAGTTTTTCGACCTGTCGGGTATCGGCCATGTTGTACGCACTGAGGCTGGGCCGCAGCCACCGGATGTTTTCATCTTCAAGCTGTTCGATAACCATGTTATTCAGGCCGATATCGAATGTGTTGGAGAGCACATCGATCACATTTTCCGGACGTTTATACTCCCGGTTTGAAGTGAGGTCTATGGCGATGATGTCGGCGCACCGGCCAATCAGTGGGCTTACCGGCACGTTTTCACTAAGAACGCCATCTACCAATAGCATCTCGTCCCACTCTACCGGGGTAAAGATACCCGGCAAACAGGCGCTTGCCATCACCGCTTTGTAGAGCGGGCCTTTGTCGAGCACCACTTTTTTTCCGGTACAGAGGTCGGTGGCGATCATGCTGAGGGGGATATCAGCTTCCTCGATTTGAACTTTTCCGAAATGATCGAGGATGTTTTTACCCATGCGCTCGTTGGTAAGAATGCCCATTTTCGAAAACTTGAAGGCGGTTATATCGAGCCAGTCGAGCTCCCTGGCAATCTCTTCAAGCGTATTAACAGGGGTGCCGAATGCGATGTGCGCAGCGACAAACGCCCCGATGCTGGTTCCGGAAACACAACCCGGCACCACACCCCCTTCCAGAAATGCCTTGGCAACGCCAACATGCGCTGCGCCGAGAACCGCACCGCCGCCAAAGGCGATACCCGTTTGATTGCTGTTGCTGGCCATCGAGAATAGAACGTTGATTTGACTGTGGAATTCGTAATGTAGTAAAAAAAAGACGTAGAGGGCTTCCAAATAAGTTTCCTATCCGCTGAATGGCCGGTTTCTCTTTACTGCAAATCTCTCTTATCTTAGCTCTGCCATTGGGAAAAATGAAAATCAGCGTGCGTAAAAGAATGAGTAGAAAGTCCTTGTTGTGCCGGTGCGCTATTGCGCTTCTGGCCCTATTTCCTGTACAGGGAGTTGCACAAACAGCGGGTCAGGAAGCAGAACGTCAGTTTGGCGAAGATATCGACTTTCCGGCACTCCCGTTTTACAGTTTCGGATCAGGCCTGGGTTGGACCACGCCCGACAGCACATTTCGGCTGAATATCCGCTTTCGCATGCAGAACCGGGCCACCTTTATAGAACAGCCCGATGGCGATGACTCCATCGATATGGCGGTTCGCAGGCTTCGGCTTCGCTTTGATGGGTTTGTGGGCAGGCCGGAATTTACCTATGTGATTCAGCTTTCGTTTGCTCCGGAAGATGTCGGCTCCATCAATGCCGGCGACAACTTAAATGTGATTCGCGATGCTGCCTTTTTTTACCAGCCCAATCGGAACTGGAGCTTCGGTTTTGGCCAAACCAAGCTGCCCGGCAACCGCCAGCGCCTGAACTCATCCGGCGGATTACAGCTTACCGACCGATCGATCAACAATGCCCGGTTTAACATTGACCGCGATTTTGGCTTTTTTGCATTCTATCTGAATGAACAAATCGATCGATTTTCCGGCAACATCAAAACCGCGATCAGTACCGGTAACGGACGCAACCGAACCAACAACAACTCCACCGATCTGGCCTATACCGCCCGGGCTGAGCTCTTTCCGCTGGGCGCTTTTGAACGAAACGGGATGCTGTTTGAGGGTGACCTGGTACGCGAGCAAACACCCAAGCTGCTGCTGGGCGGCACCTGGCATCTCAATACCGGCGCACAGCGTTCGCGCGGCACGGTGGGTGGCGATCTGTTCGAGCGTCGCGAACTGACCAGCGCCCTGTTCGATGCCATGCTC
This sequence comes from Balneolaceae bacterium, assembly GCA_047921075.1. Lineage (GTDB taxonomy): Bacteria > Bacteroidota > Rhodothermia > Balneolales > Balneolaceae > JBLRWS01. The sequence continues at coordinate 2,232 of JBLRWS010000017.1, forward strand.
AAGTACCGGGGCTGGGCGTTTCAGGCGGCGTACATGCTGCGGGATGTAGACGATCCGGTAACCGTGGGCCCGGGCGGAGCTACAGCTGTGGTCTTTAAAGGTGATGGCTTCGACCTGCAGGGCAGTTACCTGTTTCGAAATGATTTTGAGCTGATTGCCCGCTACTCCGAACAGTATCCGGATCGGCAAATTCGTGCCATCCACCCCCGGGTGGAGCAATTTAGCGGCGGTGTGACCCGCTACATCCGCGAGCACGCACTGAAACTGCAACTGGAACTGACACATACCAATGAGTCGTTGCTAACCGCGCCATCGACCGACTTCTGGATGGCCCGTTTTCAGATCGAGATCGGAATTTAAATGAAGCCGGTGTCGTTTTGCCGGAAAAACCGTACCAAAGCCAATGTTTCGAGCAACATCTGATCAACCGTTCAACGGCCCGCATCAACAAAGCCATCGTGCTACCGGAGGCACACCGCTTGATGACGCACACGCCGGCGCCATACTCATACACGGACGCGGAGCCACGGCCGAAAACATTCTGATGCTGGGCCATGAGCTCAAGGCAGATGGCGTGCACTTTATCGCTCCGCAGGCGCATCAGTTTCAATGGTACCCATATTCGTTTCTGGCACCAACTGAACGGAACGAGCCGGGCCTTTCGTCGGCCCTGCAAGCGGTGTGGGACGCTATTCAAACGCTGGAAGAGGGCGGGATTTCGCCCGAGCGGATTCTGCTCATCGGCTTCTCTCAGGGCGCCTGCCTGGCGTCGGAATTTGCGGCCCGCCATCCACGACGCTACGGCGGACTCATCGCTTTCAGCGGCGGGTTGATTGGGGATCGTGTTCAGGCGGCTGATTACAGCGGATCGCTGGAGGGCACACCGGTTTTTATGGGCTGTTCCGATCGCGATCCGCACATTCCCGCAGAGAGAGTGCACGAGAGCGCGGCCATTTTGAAAGAACTTGGTGCGAGGGTGTCGGTGGAAATTTACCCCGGCATGCCGCACACCATTATTGCCGACGAACTGCAACATGCGCAAAAAATCGTGGACGAAGTGATTGCAAGCTGAACAATCAGTAGATTAGGCGCATTACTCTTCACCCTGTATTGATACAGACTTTATGGACATCATCTGGATCGGCATTGCGTTTATTTTTGGCCTGGGCGTTTCGCGCTTGCAGCTGCCGCCGCTGGTAGGATATCTTGCCGCCGGGCTCGCTTTGGCCGCGTTTGGTTATGAGCCGGGTGATATGCTGAAAGAGATTTCACACCTCGGGGTGATTTTTCTTCTCTTTACCGTGGGGCTTCATATACGCCTTAAAAATATTCTGCGAATTGACATTCTGGGCATAGGCCTCACCCATTTGTTGATCTCTACCGCCATTTTTACGCCTATCAGTCTCTATTTTGGCTACGATTTGCAGGCCGCCATTATCATCGCCATTACCCTCGGTTTTTCGAGCACGGTACTCACGGCCAAAAATCTGGAGCGCCGTAATGAGCTGGGTGCGTTTTACGGCCGTGCGGCAATCGGTATTCTCATTATTCAGGATCTGGTGGCTATTGGTATTATCGCCTACACCGGGGGCGGCACGCCGTCGCTTTGGGGGCTCTCGCTGTTTGCGCTGCCGGTTATTCGTCCGCTGTTGATAAAACTACTCGGCGTGGTTCGCGATGATGAGTTGTGGATGCTCTTTGGGCTGGGCCTGGCGCTGGGCGGTGCCACGCTGTTTGAACTGTTTGACCTCTCGGGAGAACTGGGAGCACTGGCAGCGGGAATGCTGCTGGCAGCAGATGAGCGGGCTGATGAAATCGGTAAAAAAATGTGGGGCGTGAAAGAGGCGTTTCTGGTTGGCTTTTTTCTGGAAGTCGGCCTTATCGGATTCCCGACCCTCTCGGGCTACCTCTTCATCGGCGTCATGTTGCTGCTCCTTCCGCTCAAATCGATCCTGTTCTACCTGCTGTTTATGGCCTTTAAGTTTCGGGCGCGTACCGGTTATCTGGCCACCGTATCACTTACCGCATATAGCGAATTTACCCTGATTGCCGGCGCCGTGGCCAGTGCCAATGGATTTATTCCCGAAGAAGCCATGGTTGTACTTGGATTGCTCACAGCCATTTCCTATGCTGTAAATGCACCGATTACCATCAATGAGGAAAAACTCTGGAAGCGGTGGGAAAAGTGGCTGCTTACCTTCGAACGCGATGTTCGTCACCCCGAGCATCAGACGGTATCGCTTGGCTCAGCCGAATTCTTGATCATCGGGATGGGAAATGCCGGCCGTGCTGCGTACGATAAATTGAAAGAGCAAGGCAAACCGGTGATTGGGATGGATATTGACCCCGACCGTATCGAGCGGAATCTCGGCGACGGCCGCCGTGTTGTGTATGGTGATATACAGGATACCGATCTTTGGACCAATATGGACCTGACCAAGGTGAAATCGATCATGATTGCAATGGGCAATGAAAATGTGAAAGAGAATGCGACCAAGACACTCCGAAGTGTTGGATTTAATGGGCTGATTTACGTATTGACGATGCGCGAAGAAGAGGCCGAAAAAATGCAGCGTGCCGGTGCCAGCGCTGTGTCTATCCCGATTCGTGAAGCCGGTGAGCGCCTCGCCGCGATGAGCATGCCGGATGCCAATGAAGAAGAGAAAGCAACGATCGATTTAAAAGTAAAAAAACCGGATAATGGCTAACCAAAAACCTGTACTAATTTATATCTATGACCCTCTTTGCGGTTGGTGTTTCGGGTTTGAAAACTCTATTCACCGGTTGTATGAAAGGTATTCAGATGAGGTGGACTTTCGGGTTTACGTAGGCGGCCTGATGTTTGGAGAAATGGCCAAACCTATTGCTGCAAACAGGGAGCGAGTTTTAGACGGCATCAAGCTGATTCAGCAGAAAAGTGACGCTATTTTCGGCGAGCCATATATTCAAATGGTTCGGGAGGGAGATCAGGTATTCGATTCTACCATACCCAGCCGCGCACAGGCTGTGATCGATAAAATTGCACCGCAACTTGCCGTCCCGTTTGCTTCGGAATTACAGAAAGTATTTTTTATGCACGGAGCGGATCTGTCTGACGACGATACCTATCTCCCGGTTCTTGGCCAACTCTCCATTTCTCGGAATCGATTTTTCGACCTGCTGCACGACCCCTGGTCGCAACGAAAAGCAGAAACACAGATAGAGTGGGCAAAACAGGCCGGCGTGCGATTGTTCCCCTCACTTGTTCTAAAGCAGGGCACCTCCACAAAGCTGATGATGGACGGTTTTCGCCCCCTCGACGACGTACTTGCAACGTTGAACGACAATCTTTCAATATCTGAACCCATCGACAGCTAACACTCATTTAGAGTTTAGAACGGCGCACGGCTTATTACATGACCAAATCGGATCAGCATATCAGCTTTATCCTCAATCCCAACGCAGATGGCGGAACCGCGCAGCGTCACGAGCAGAAACTTCGCAAAGAAGCTGAAAAACGATGGCATCGATTCACCATTCTGGATTCGACATCCGGCAATTTCGATCCGTCACAGTACGACGTGGTGGTTGCCTGCGGCGGCGATGGGACCCTGAATCAGGTTGTGAACGACCTTATCGATCATACAATCCCAATCGGGTTGTTACCGATGGGAAGCGGCAATGATTTTGCAAAATCACTCGGACTGCCCGCCGGCCTTGAGGCTTGTCTCGACATACTGCAGCGCGGACACACCCGAAAGGTGGATGCCATCCACTGCACCGGCGATTTTGACCGGTGGTGCATCAATACACTGGGCATCGGGTTCGACGGAACCACCAATCGATATACCCAAAAATTTAAGCCGCTGTTTGGTTCGTTTGGCTACGTATTGGGAGCGGTGCAGGCCGCCCTCCTTTTTCGCGGAACACACATGAGGCTATCGGCAGGCAGCCACCAAACGGAGAGCAACCGGCTGATGGTAACGGCGTGTAATGGACACACCCAGGGTGGGTCGTTCTATATTGCACCGGCCGCAAAAATTGATGATGGCTACATGGATATTGTGGCCATCAACAAAGTCTCCATACCCTATTTATTGTGGAAACTACCGACGTTCAGAGGAACAAAAGCGGTATCGATGAAGGGAATGGAGCGGTTTCAGACTTCGCAACTCAACATCCGCTGCAAAGAGGAAGTGGATGTACATATCGATGGGGAGCAATCGCCGAAGAAGGTTCGGCAACTGATGATTACAATCTATCCGGGAAAGTTGACCATGATCGCGTAACTACTGAATCGCGTAGTACTCTTCGTACACATAATTCCATAACTCGGCCAGGTCCGACCCCTTGTTATGGGGATTCTTGGATGTGGACGATTTCATCGCATCAACGCAGGCACGCTCTCGGGCGTTGTGGATCGCTTTAAGTTGATGCTTGGTCGGATCTTCGATCATTTTTTCAAATTTTTTATCACTCATAACGGGACGATTCGTTATCCTTTCCTATAAAATGGAAACTTTTTCGTTTAAATCAATTATTCGGCATTCTTTCATATTAAACAATTCATCTGCTCCAAATGTTCCGATATCTTATTATTCCTTTTACACTTAGCATTTTTTATGCAGCGTGTTCATCATCTACGGAGCCGGCTGAAATTGTAGAAGAGCCCGATTTTACGGAATGTGTAAATGGTATGGCCGACGGTTTTCCCTGTAATAATATTGGGCTGTATGGCGTCATCAGTAACATCGAACTGTTGTCTGAGCGGGCTGATAATGTAGGCCCAAATGCCAACGACATTTGGGGATGGACAGATCCTGAAACCAATCGCGAGTATGCGCTGGTCGGGCTTACCGATGGCGTAACAGCCGTGGATGTAACCGATCCCGCAAACCCGGTTGTAATGGCAAAATTTCAAGAGCCGGAGGATGCCCGCTCTCCCGCCTCCCCATTGATCGCTTTTCATGATGACGGTTCGGGAATAAAAGATGCATCCGCCTGGCGGGATCTGAAGGTTTTTCAAAATCATCTCTATGTGGTAAGCGAACAGGGAAATCACGGCATGCAGATTTTTGATTTAACCCGGCTTCGCAATATTACCTCGCCACCGGCGATGCTGCAGCAAGATGCGCAGTACAACCGTTTTGGCAATGCGCACAATATCGCCATTAATGAAGAGACCGGTTTTGCGTACGTGGTGGGCAGTACCACGGGAGAAATCTGCGCAAGCCAGGGCGCGCTGCATATGATCGATCTTGCAGATCCGCTTTCGCCGCAATATGCAGGATGCGCCGTTGAACCGGAAGCCGGCGGCATCACCCGGGCCGGTTATATACACGATACCCAATGCGTGATATATGGCGGGCCGGATACGCAATTTGCAGGCCGTGAGCTCTGCTTTTCATCCGCCGAGCGCACCTTTTTAATTACCGATGTAACCGACAAACAGAATCCGGTTACCATCTTTAACAGCAGCTACCCGGGCAATGCATACGCCCATCAGGGGTGGCTGACTGAGGATCATCGGTTTTTTATGATGAACGATGAGCTGGATGAACAGCAGGCCAACATCAATACCCGAACCTATGTGTGGGATCTGGCATCACTGACGGAAGCAGCCATGATCGGGTTCTATCAACACAGCACGATCGCGATCGATCACAACGTTTATATTCGCGGCGATCGGATGTATCAGGCCAACTATACCGCGGGCCTGCGGCTGCTGGATGTATCCAATCCGCTGCCTGGCCAGATCACAGAGATCGGCTTTTTCAATACCACACCAACCAACAGTCGGCGCGAGTTTGCTGGCACATGGTCGGTGTATCCCTGGTTCAACAGCAATACGGTGGTTTTGTCCGATATTAATCAGGGACTTTTTATACTGCATGTAGAACGGTAATCAAATTCAAAACGGACACTGCACATGAAAACAGCTCCATCTCTTCAACTCTCTCCCATCTGCGCCGGCATGATGCGCTGGCACGACTGGGGCTTTTCTTCCATTGATGATGCCCGCCAGTGGGTGGAGCAATGTTTGGAACTGGGCATTACCAGTTTCGATCACGCCGACATATACGGCAGTTACACGATTGAGGAGGCCTTTGGAAAGGTGCTGGCGCAAGCACCGCATCTGCGCGAAACGATGCAGATTGTGACCAAGTGCTCCATCGCCCTGCTGTCGGAAAACCGGCCGCAGCACCGGGTAAAGCATTACAATACATCGCCCGCTCATATTCGCGACAGCGTGCAGCGGTCGCTCAAAAATCTGCAGTGCGAAACGATCGACCTTTTGCTGCTGCACCGGCCCGATCCGCTGATGGACGCCCACGAGGCAGCCGCAGCCCTCACTGGCCTGATACAGAGCGGCGATGTACAACAGGTGGGCGTTTCAAATTTCAATCCATCCCAAACACGCCTGCTGCAGAACGCCCTGGATGTTCCCCTCGTTACCAACCAGATAGAGTGCTCCCTGATCCACACCGATCCGCTGTTCGATGGCACGCTGGATGAGGAGCAGATGGCCGGCCGCACACCGATGATCTGGTCGCCATTCGGCGGGGGCACACTGTTTGATGAGGAATCGTCCGATGAGCGGGTACACCGGCTTCGAACGCTGCTTTTTGAACTGGCGGAAACGTACCGCTGTTCGATCGATCAGCTGATGATTGCGTGGCTGCGCCGGCTTCCAACCCGTCCGGTGATTATTACCGGCACCGGAAAAGCAGAACGATTGAAAAAAGCGGTTGACGCACTCTCTGTTGAACTGGACCGGCAGGACTGGTTCCGGTTACTGGAGGCTTCACACGGACACCGGGTAGCGTAAATACAAGTTGGGATTGATCGCTGCCGGCAACAATGTCGTTGTTGATGCAGATGGCCGACGAAACCGTGTCTATTTTCGTACCTTTCCTCTATGCAAAAAGAGACATCACTACGGGTGCTTCCCCACACAGCGGCCGATCCTGCGCTGCTTCGGGAAACGATTATCGATCAGGGACTGGCAGAAGAGAGCACACTGCGCCATGTGCAGATTTTGCGCCGCTCGATCGATGCGCGGCAACGCCAGGTCATCATCAACCTGAAGGTACGCCTCTATCTGGATGAACCTTACGTTCCTGAACCGCCGTTGCTGCCCGACTATCCCAACGTACAAAATGCCCGCGAAGTAGCCGTGATTGGATCGGGCCCGGCCGGACTGTTTGCTGCACTTGAACTTATAGAGCACGGCCTGAAGCCGGTGGTTTTTGAACGCGGAAAAGATGTTCGGGATCGGATTGTAGACTTAAAAGCGATCAACGTACGGCACGAGGTAAATGAAGATTCGAATTACTGTTTTGGTGAAGGCGGAGCCGGAACCTATTCCGACGGCAAGCTCTACACACGGTCTACCAAGCGCGGCAATGTGCGCAAGGTGTTGGAGCTGCTTCACGGCTTTGGTGCGGTGGACGATATTTTGATCGACGCTCACCCCCACATTGGCACCAACAAGCTGCCGCCAATTATCCGCAAAATGCGCGAGTGCATTCTGCAATGCGGTGGAGAGGTTCGGTTCAATACCCGCATAACCGATCTCGATATCGAAGGCGGCGCAATAAAAGGAGTGCGAACGCTACAGGGCGATCGGTTTCTATTTAAGGAAGTGATTTTGGCCACCGGCCACTCCGCCCGCGATATTTTTGAGATGCTGCACCGCAAGGGGCTCGCCCTCGAATGTAAGCCATTGGCCATCGGTGTTCGTGTGGAGCATCCGCAGGCACTGATCGATTCTATTCAATATTCGTGTGACGATCGCGGACCGTACCTTCCGGCCGCTGCGTATCGCATTGCCAAACAGATTGACCGGCGCGGTGTTTACTCGTTTTGTATGTGTCCCGGCGGGGTAATCGCCCCGTGCGCCACCCGTCCGGGCGAGATCGTAACCAACGGTTGGTCGTCATCGCGAAGAGCGCGCCCCACGGCCAATTCCGGCATTGTGGTGGAGCTTGCAATGGACGACTTTAAAGCCTACAGCGATCGCGGGCCGCTTGCGGCCATGGCGTTTCAGCAAGCGATTGAGCAGCGGGCGTGGGTGGAAGGCGGGCGCACCCAGCGCGCACCTGCCCAGCGCCTGGGCGACTTTGTTGAAGGAAAACTCTCCGATGATCTGCCCGACACCTCCTACGCACCCGGTATTACCTCCGTAGAGCTGGCGTCGGTGCTGCCGGGGTGGATCTACCGCACACTTCAGAAAGGGTTCCGCACGATTGATCAGTCGATGAAAGGCTACCTGACCAACGAGGCGGTGGTACACGCTCCCGAAACCAGAACCTCTTCGCCGGTTACCATTCCCCGCGATCACAGCACATTTCAACACCCGCAGGCAGCCGGTTTATTCCCCTGTGGCGAGGGGGGCGGCTATTCCGGCGGTATCGTTTCGGCGGCGATGGATGGCATACGCTGCGCAAAAAAAGTGGCAGAGAAAGTGGCACAAACAACCAAACCAATCGATCCATGAGCAATCCTCCGTTTTCCATTCAACTTTCGGTGCGTGATTATGAACTCGACTCTCAGGGAGTCGTAAACAATGCTGTCTATCAACACTATCTGGAGCACGCCCGCCACGAATTTTTAAAGTCGATCGGCCTGAACTTTAATACGCTGCACGAGCAGGGAACCGACGCGGTGGTGCATAAAGCGGAGCTGGTATACAAGCGGGCCCTGCGCGGCGACGACCGGTGCGAGATACAGGTAACCGCGCGGAAAGAGGGCAACGTGCGGTTTCAGTTTCACCAAACCATTGTTCGCCTGCCGGATAAGGAACCGGTGCTGGACGCGGTGATTACGGCTGTATTTATCCAAAACGGCCGCCCGATTCGCCCGCCACAGGAAGTTCGGGATGCCATCCGATAAAACCGCATAAACGAAACCAAACAATCCCCGAAAAAAACGGTATTATTGAGCGCGTAAACATCTAAACCAACGTACACCTACAGACGACTATGGCGATTTGGATCGCAATTTTACTGGGTATCATTCAGGGAATTTTTATGTTTTTCCCGGTTAGTTCTACCAGCCATCTTGCACTTACCCAGCACTGGTTGCTGGCGCGGGGTGCCAAGATGCCGGACCCCGATTCACCCGAAATGATTCTCTTCGATCTGATTGTACACGTCGGTACACTGGTATCGATTGCCTGGGTGTTTCGGAAAAGTCTTGCGGGCTACCTTTCCGGAACCATTGGTGGATTTTTGGAGTGGACCGGGAAGCCCCAAACGGAGAAAGGAGCACTCTATCGGCGGCTTACCTTTTACGGACTTTTTTCGGTTTTTGTAACCGGGGCGATCGGGTTTCCTCTTAAACCGTTTTTTGAAGGAATTTTTGCCGAACCCATATTGATGAGCCTCACTCTTACGGCTACCGGCATTATACTGTGGTGGACCGACTACCTGCCGCCGCGTAAAGTGGGTTTGCGTCAGATCGGCCTGGGCATCGCTTTTATTATCGGAGCGGCGCAGGCAATGGCTCTGATGCCCGGCCTCAGCCGAAGCGGCATGACCATCGCCTTTGCTCTCTTTGCCGGACTGCAGCGACGATGGGCAGCCGAGTACAGTTTCTTTATCGCGTTCCCCACGATTCTTGGGGCAACTCTGCTTCAGGCGCTGGAGGTGTATGGTTTTGGAGAAACGATTCAGCTTGGGTTTGCACCGATGTTCACCGGGTTCGTCGTGTCGGCAATTGTGGGTGTTTTTGCGCTGAAAGTAGTGATCCATCTGCTCTACAAAGCGCAGTTCCGTGTTTTCAGCTACTACGTCTGGTTTCTCGCGGTGGTGGTTGCCGTGTCGGCCTACTATGGATGGATGTAACGCCCCGGTTTAGTATTCGGGCATTGATGGATCAATTTCCCGCGCCCATGCGTTAATGCCGCCCTTCAGATTGGCAACCTGTTGGAACCCGTTGTCGAGAAGCTGTCCACACGCTTTGGCGCTGCGGTTGCCGGAACGGCACATCACCACGATTTCCTTGCCGCGGTCTATTTCATCAAGGCGGTCGCCAAGCTGATCGAGTGGAATCAGCTGCCCGTCCAGGCTGGCAATCATCGCTTCAAACTCTTCACGAACATCGAGAAGAATAAAATCCTCGTCCGCTTCCCGTTTGGCTTTCAGTTGGTGCACATCGATTTCGTTGATTTCGTGGGCCATAGTGTGGGTGATTTTAGTATCGGTCTAATCGAAATTGTTTTCCAAGATAAAGCTCTTTGGCCTCTTCGTCTTCGGCCAGGGTTTCGGCGGTTCCTTCGCGTAATATTTTTCCCTCGAACATCAAATACGCACGGTCGGTGATGGCGAGTGTTTCGTGCACGTTATGATCGGTGATAAAAATACCGATGTTGCGTTTACCGAGCTCGGCTACAATTTCCTGAATGTCTTCCACGGCGATGGGATCTACCCCCGCAAACGGTTCATCCAGCAAAATAAATTTTGGGTCGGTAATGAGCGCCCGGGCAATTTCCGTTCGCCGCCGCTCGCCGCCACTGAGGCTGTACCCTTTGTTGTTCACCACTTTGTGCAGGCCAAACTCCTCAATCAATGAATCGGTCTTCTCTTTAATCTCTTTCCGTTTCATGCCGGGCTGGAACTCAAGCACGGCTTCCAGATTTTGGCGAACGGTTAAATTTCGGAATACACTCGCCTCTTGTGCCAGATACCCGATGCCCATACGCGCCCGCTGATACATCGCTTTTTTGGTGATCTCTTTGTCATTCAGAAAAATACGCCCGCTTCTGGGGCGCACCACGCCGGTAAACATGTAGAACGTAGTGGTTTTTCCGGCTCCGTTGGGCCCCAGCAGGCCCACAATCTCACCCTGTTTTACATTGATTGAAACGTGATCGACCACCACCCGGCCCCGGTAGCTTTTTACCAGGTCTTTGCTGTACAGTATTTGTGGTTGCTGTGTGTGATCGGGGGTGGTCATTTGGGGGTGCGGATCGATTAAGCGATAGCAAGTGAGTTGAAAATGGAGTCGAACAGCAATGTGCCATCGGTGCCGCCAAGCAGAGCTTCCATGGCGCGCTCGGGGTGTGGCATCATGCCAAGTACGTTGCCTTGCCGGTTCACAATGCCGGCAATGGCATCCACAGAACCGTTGAAGTTTGAAGCCTCGGAAAGCGACCCATCCGCTTCGCAATAACGGAACAGAATCTGATGATTGTCTTGCAGTTTCTTTAGCCCATCTTCGTCGATGACGTAATTTCCCTCGCCGTGCGAAACCGGAATGGAGAGCACCGTGCCGGGCTCGAGCGCGTCTGTGTAGGGCGGGCGGCTGGTCTCCACGCGAATGAAGGTATGCTTGCAAACGAAGCGTAGTTTTTGATTATGCAGCATGGCACCGGGCAGCAACCCCGCTTCCAGTAAAATCTGGAATCCGTTGCAGATGCCCATAACCGGACGCCCCTCTGCGGCATACGCTTGCACGGCGTTCATCACGGGCGAGAAGCGGGCAATGGCACCGCTTCGCAGGTAATCACCGTAGGAAAATCCGCCGGGAATAATCAGCAAATCAATATCCGATAAGTCGGTCTCTTTGTGCCACAGGAAGCGGGTGGAGGTGTTCATCACCTTGCTCATGGCATGGTAGGCGTCGTGGTCGCAATTGGAGCCGGGAAATACAACAACTCCGATCTGTTTGGATGGCATGGGCTATCCTTTTATTTCAGTTACAAGTTGAATTTCTTGCAAAACGGCGTTGATTTTAAGGCACTCTTCAAAGCTGCCCTCAAACACAGTTGCTTTGCCTTCGTTGTGTACCGTTAATGTAAGCTCTTCGGCCTTGGCCACAGTGCAACCCAGCGCTTTAATAAGCTGGTTAATCACTTCATCAAATGTGTGAATGTCATCATCATATAAAATAAGCCGCCACGGGGTCTGAATCTCCTCCTCTTCCTCCACCATTTCCAGCACATCGGGGGTTGGAGATTGAGCCGGTTTCTGCTCGGCGATATGCGGATGAAAGGGATTTGGCATGGGCGGTTACAATGGTGCGATCTCGATGCGGTAATCTTCCATGACCTCGTTGGCCAGCAGTTGTTCGCACGATGCTTTTGCAGTCTCGAGCGCTTCTTGCTCGCTGTTGGCAGAAATATCGAGCTCGATGCGCTTGCCGATACGAACATCTTCGACAGTGGTAAGCCCGAGATTTTGCAGGGCGTGATGCGCCGCCTTGCCTTTGGGATCGAGAATGGATTTACGAAGTGTGACGTGGACGATAGCTTTGTACATGGAGCGACTTGTGTGCAATTGTTCAGAAGCTGAAAGTTAACCTTTCTCGCATTCAGCCGCTACCTGTTGTTTGATGCGCTCGACGCACGATTCTGTATCCAGCTCGTGCATGGGCAGCCACGTGGCAAAGTCCCATTTCCGAAACCACGTGATCTGCCGTTTGGCATATCGTCGGGTAGCGGTTTTCATATCTTTTACCATCTGTTCATAACTGAGATTTCCATCAAGGTGAGCAAGCACCTGCCGGTAGCCCACCGATTGCAGCGCCTGCGCGCCGGGGTCGAGCCCGTCTGCCAACAGCTCTTTTACCTCCTCTACCAGCCCATTGGCGAGCATCTCATCGCACCGCAGGTTGATGCGCTCGTGCAGCTTTTTTCGTGGCCGGTGCAGTAAAAAAACACGATATCGCAGATCCGGCTCCTGCTCTTGCTGATGAAAGCTGCTGAACGGTTTTCCGGTTTGCATCCACACATCGAGCGCGCGGTAGATGCGTTGCACATTCTTGCCATCCATTTTGCCGATATATTCGGGATCCACCTCCTTCAAACGGAGATACAGTACGTCGATTCCATCCCGATCGTGTTCCTGACGAAGCTGTGCCAGATTGGCTTCATTTGATTCGGGAAGGTCATCAAACGGAAACAGCAGCGACTGCAGGTGCAAGGTAGAACCGCCGGCTACAATCACCTGTTTATTACGCGCTTCGATGTCATCCATCTTGGCTGTAGCGCGGTCGTAAAATTGCTGTGCGGTATCTGATTTGGTGATATCCAGGCAGGAGATGTTATGATGCGGCACAGCGGCCAGCTGTTCGGCGTCGGGCTTGGCGGTACCCGCATCCAGTCCGCGAAAACATTGCCGCGAGTCGGCAGAGATGATCTCCCCGTTGAGCTCTTTCGCCAGCGCTACGGCCAGCGAACTTTTGCCCGACGCGGTAGGCCCGGCAATAAGAATACGTGGGCGGTTCATGGGTGCGGCAGTTAGATGGTTACCCGAAGAGAGATTCGGTGCGACAAGCCCAGCACCGAGGCTTGACCGCCAAAATTGGAGAAGCCGTAGTCGATAAATACCGACCCGAGATGGAGGCCGGCGCCGAGCGTGGGCGACATAAACAGGCGATTGTCAGGGTCGGTGGTGAAATCGGTGACACCCGCCCGAAGGCTGAGGCGCTGCAGGTAGGTGCCCTCTACGCCAATGTGCGGTTCAAAACTTACACGCCCCATGTTGATGAAAAATGTGCGCCGGTTTTCGAATCGGATATCCACATCGGCAGCGGCGGTAAGCTGAATGTCATCAAAATCGAACAGGCGCCCAACGCCGGCTTTTACGGTCGGAAGCACCCGTTCATTCTGTCCGGTTGGGAGCTCATCATCAAATGTTTCTTCAAAATCGCCGAACGCGTCGCGGTTTACCGACCAGAATTTCATCATGGTGGTGAGGTCCATCACCTGTACGCCCAACAAAGTTCGCCCGGTTTGATATTGCAGCCCGGCATCGAGGCTGTAGCCCCAGCCATCGGCAAACGGCCCCAGGCTGTGATTGATGATTTTGGCATTGACTCCCCACGCCAGCTGGTCGTTCACCTTCTGAGCGTACGAGAGGAGGAAAGCGAGATCGGTAACACTGAACTCTTCAATAAAATCCTGCACATTTTCGCGGGGCAGGTTTCGCTCGCGGTCGAACGCGTTGAGGGTGTTGGCGATATTATCCACACCCTGACGGAATATGGAAAGGGCAATGACGCCGTTTCGTTGTTTCAGTGGCAGGGCAATCGCGCCGTAATCGTAACTTACGATGCCAGAAAACCGCTCGGAGTGCATGTAGGCGATATCCAGCTTTTCTACATTTGCCAGCCCGGCGGGGTTCCAATAGGCGGCAGTTACGTCACCCACCACTGCGGCGTGTGCACTGCCCATGCCCAGCGCACGGGCACCGGCGCCAACGGAGAGAAAGTCGCCCCCAAATTTGGCTGTCACGAACGTTTGCGCCTGCGCACCGGCGGGAGCCAGCATCAGGGCGAGTAAAACAATGGCAGAAAATCTCACATCACATCGGTTTAACTGAATGCTGAATATACTTTTTCTTCATTCCAGATGATAATGGAACGCGAAAAGTTTATACTTGGTACCTGTCCCGTTAAACCGGCGGGCAGACAGTTGCGGCAAGCATCCAGATTTAGTAGTATCACACTATCTAACCCCGGTTAACCCACATCCTGTTTATCCACAACTTTACGGATTGCATATGAAATTCAACGTATCCAGTAATGCCCTTAATGCGGGGCTTTCGGCCGTGAACGGTGCCGTTCCATCCAAGGCGACTCTGCCTATTCTTGAAACCATTTTGTTTGAAACCGAAGAGGGAAGGCTGAAGCTAACGGCTACCGACCTCGAAATATCCATTGTTGAGTACCTGGATGCCGATATTGAGGAGGAAGGCTCGGTAGCTATTCCTGCCAAGCGGCTGCTCGACACCCTGAAACAGCTTCCCAATATTCCTGTTTTCTTTGAAGTGGATGAGAAGCAGAACATCAAATTCAAAACCGACAAAGGTACCTATAAGCTGGTTGGCGAAGATGCCGACGACTTTCCCGAGGTGCCTCGACTGGATGAGGGAACCACTCTCGAAACCAAAACCGAGCTGGTTAAAAACGCCATTCAGCGAACAATCTTTGCCGTTTCAACCGACGATTTGCGCCCTGCTATGATGGGGGTCTACTTCGACATTTCGGAAAAGGAGAGCAAATTTGTAGCCACTGATGGCCACCGGCTGGTTCGGCTCATAGACCGGAATCTTACCTCGCAAACACCCCACTCTTTTATCGTGCCCGATAAGGCGCTGAACCTGGTATCCCGCTCGCTGGATGAGGCCGAATGCAGCCTAACCGTAACCGACGATCATGCCCGCTTTAGCAGCGGCAGCACCACGGTAATTACGCGGCTGATTAACGAACAGTATCCAAATTACGAGTCTGTAATTCCGCGCGATAACGACAAAAACCTGCGTATTGACAAAGAGCAGATGCTGGCCACCGTGCGCCGGGTATCGGTCTTTTCGAGCAGCACCACGCGGCAAATTCGCCTGCAGCTTGAGGCCGATAAGCTTACCATCCGCGCTGAAGATCTGGATATGAGCAGCGAAGCGAAAGAGACCATTGCCTGCGAATATGGCGACGGCGAGATGGAGATCGGCTTCAACGCCAAGTATCTGGCCGACATTCTCAGCAACGTAGAGAGCGACGAAGCGATGTTTGAATTCTCCTCCCCCAACCGGGCCGGTATTGTAAAGCCGTCGGGTGAAGACGAGGGACAGGAGATGCTGATGCTCGTGATGCCGGTGATGCTGAACAGCTACGCCTGATCTCAATGCCCCCTATTCTTACACTTACCACCGACTTCGGCCAGCAAGATCATTACGTAAGTGCAATGAAAGCGGTGGCTCTAAACATCGCCCCGGATATTCGTCTGGTGGATATTTCGCACGAGATTCCACCGCAGGATATTATGGCGGCTGCCTGGGTGCTTCGTAATGTTGCCATGCTTTTCCCCGAGGGAACGGTGCACCTGGTGGTGGTCGATCCCGGTGTGGGTACCAAACGCCGCCCGGTGGCTATTGAAATGAACAACCGTTTTTTTGTAGGGCCCGATAACGGTGTCTTCTCGCTTCTCACCGATCAGTACAGCTACAACGCGGTGGAGCTGACCAATAGCGACCTCTGGCGGGATGACCCCTCCGCCACGTTTCACGGCCGCGACCTGTTTGCGCCGGTTGCTGCTCATCTGGCGGCCGGCACCGGCTTCGAATCGCTGGGCGAACCCATCGTACAGCTCGAAACATACCGCTGGGCGGTGCCCATTGCCGATAAAGACGGCATACAGGGGTGGATCATGCATATCGACCGCTACGGCAACCTCATCAGCAACATTCCCGCATCGCTGCTGCCGGATAATTCGAGTTACAGCGGCCTCAAAATTTACGTGGGTAACACCATCATCAATCATTTGGTGCGCACCTTTGGTGATGTGCCCGATGGCGAAGCCGCCGCCTACATTGGCAGTTCGGGAATGTTGGAAGTGGCCATCAACAAAGGCAACGCCAGAGAGCTTTTGGGTGTTGAGAAAGGCGCACAGATTTCCATCGTTCTTCAACAGACGTAGCGCAACATCTGTGCGCAATTATCGTACCGCCACTCAACCCTGCATCGATTGTTCTGTATGACTCTTGAACTACGCTCTCCCCGTCACGACCGTGCCTCGCTGCACCTTCCCCAAGCGGCATCTGCCCTCGCTTCGCCATACAACGGCTCCATCAGCTCTGAAAAGGGAGATGAATACACGATTGAGAACAACATTCTGGATCTGCTGAGCAAGCCGCAATCGCTTAGTATGGCCCAGCGCACCAACCACTGGCAACTTACCGCCTCCGCGTACGAAGATCTTTGGCGCAAACGCTCCCTGAGCCTGCTAACCGGCGAGCCGTTTCCCTTCGAGAAAGAGAAAGCGCTGCTGGCCAGGTGGGCCGCCCCGTCTTCAGGTGAGTGGTTTTTGGATGTAGGGTGCTCATCGGCTCTCTACGCACGCTTTTTGAAACAAGCCGAGCCGGGCGTGCAGGTTGCAGCCGTGGATGTTTCCCACCCGATGCTTCGCGAAGCACGAAGCCGCGCCGCTGCCGAAAACACACCGCTTTATCTGGTTCGCGCCGATGCCCGGGAGCTTCCGTTCTTTAACGGCACGTTTGACGGAGTGGTGATGGGCGGTACGCTGAATGAATTGAGCGATCCGCAGAAGGTGATGTATGAGTGCCGGCGCGTCATCAAAAAAGGCGGCCGCTTTTTTATGATGCACCTGCTCCGCGCCGACTCCTGGCCCGGGCGGCTGTTGCAGAAAGCGGCTGAAGCGGGCGGCATCCATTTCCCCACCCTGGCCGAAAGCAATGCACTCTTTGCACGTAGCGGCTTTGCTACCGAAGAGCAGGCACGCCACGGCATTGTCTGTTTTTCGCGGCTCCGTGCCGAATAGTCAGGTGAGCCTCATTGGGCCTGAAACTGCGATTTCTGCAACTTTTGCGCACTTCACGGTTCTGGCATACGTTTTGCACAATACCACCCGGCGATGTTGAACAGGCTTGTGCGAAGCCGTACCTTGTATAGTTAATCAGAAAAAGGATTCCCCCTTCATGTTAGATCAAATTTCGAAGTTTCTTACCAGCGTTTTTGGAACCAAGAGCGAAAAAGACCTCAAAAAACTCTGGCCGGTTGTTGAAGAAATCAACGCGCACGACGAGCAGATGCGGGCGCTGAGCGAAGACGAGCTGAAACAGAAAACCGAGTCGTTCAAGGCGCTCATCAAAGAAGAGACCGCCGAGGTAGACGAGCAGATCAAAGAGATTAAGGCGAAGATGGATTCGAACGATGAATCCATCACCCTGGAAGAACGCCGCGAACTGAGCGACCGCCTGGAAGAGCTTCAAAACGAGTGGCTGGAGATTTTGGAAGATGTGCTCGACCGCATCATGGTTGAAGCGTACGCCGTACTGAAAGAGACCTGCCGCCGGTTTGTGGGCAAAAGCTGGGAAGTGGCCGGCACCACCATCGAGTGGGACATGGTGCCGTACGACGTGCAGCTGATTGGTGCCATTTCCATGCACCGCGGCGGTATTGCCGAGATGAAAACCGGTGAAGGTAAAACGCTGGCGGCTATTTTTCCTGCCTACCTAAACGCCCTGGCCGAACGTGGCGTGCACGTCGTGACGGTAAACACCTATCTGGCCCGGCGCGACGCCAAATGGAACGAACCGATTTTTAACTTTCACGGGCTCACGGTGGATTGTGTAGACCTGTACGATCCCAACACCGAAAAGCGCCGACAGGCCTATCGTGCCGATATTACCTACGGCACCAACAACGAATTTGGCTTCGATTACCTGCGCGACAATATGGTAATTGAAGAGGAGCAACTGGTGCAGCGAGGCTACCACTTTGCCATTATTGATGAGGTAGACTCCATTCTGATTGATGAAGCCCGAACACCGTTGATCATCTCCGGCCCGGTTCCGCAGGGGAGCGACTCGCAGAAGTACGAAGAGATGCAGCCGCGGGTACAATCGCTGGTAAAAGCCCAGAAGGCGTTGGTATCGCAGCTGGTGCGGGAAGCGGAAGAACATCTCGAGAAAGAGAATATTGACGAAGCGGGACTGGCTCTGTTTCGCGCCCAACGCGGGTTCCCTAAAAACAGCAAATTCCGCAAGCTGTTGCAGGATCCTAAAATCCAGAAGCTGGTGCAGGGTACCGAAAAAATCTACCTGGCCGACAACGCCAAAAACATGCCGTTTGTGGATGAATATCTCTTCTATGCGGTTGATATGAAGATGAAGTCGATCGAAATGACCGAGAAGGGGCGCGAGTTCCTTACCAAAGGGGATGAAGATACCGAAACGTTTGTGATTCCCGATCTCGGTATGGAAACCTCCGAGATTGAAGAGCAGATCGAACAGGAGAAAAAAGAGAAAGTCGGCGAAATTGAATCCAACGAGGAGTTCAGCGCCGATTATAAAAAGAAGAAAACCGAAGAGATCGAAACAGAGATGCGCCAGGAGCGCGAAAAGCGATTCAACGACCTGCACCGGCTCTTCGCCGAGCGCAGCGAGCGCATCCACACCATTAATCAGCTGTTAAAAGCCTACACGCTCTTCGAAAAAGAGGAAGAGTACATTGTGCAGGATGGCAAGGTGCAGATTGTAGATGAGCACACCGGGCGTGTACTTTCCGGCCGGCGCTACTCCGACGGACTCCATCAGGCCATTGAAGCGAAAGAGAATGTAAAAGTGGAGGCGGCTACACAAACCTACGCTACCATCACCCTGCAAAACTTCTTTCGGATGTACCACAAATTGTCGGGCATGACCGGTACAGCCGCCACGGAAGAGGGCGAATTTAACGAGATTTACGACCTGGATGTGATTGTGATACCGACCAATCGCCCGATCATCCGCGACGATAAAGAAGACCTTATTTTCCGCACCAAGCGCGAGAAGTATAAAGCAACGCTCGAGAAGATTCGGGAATACCACGAAAACGGCCAGCCGGTACTGGTGGGAACAACCAGTGTGGATGTATCCGAAACGATCAGCCGTATGCTCAAGCGGGAAAACATTCCCCACAACGTTCTGAATGCCAAGCAGCACGCCCGCGAAAGTGAAATTGTTGCGGAAGCGGGTCGCCCCGGCGCCGTTACCGTAGCTACCAACATGGCCGGCCGTGGTACCGACATTAAATTGACTTCCGAGGTAAAAGAGAAAGGCGGCCTTGCCATTTTGGGAACCGAGCGCCACGAATCTCGGCGCATTGACCTGCAGCTTCGCGGACGAGCCGGCCGGCAGGGAGACCCCGGAGAAACGCAGTTCTACGTCTCTTTGGAAGATAATCTGATGGCCCTGTTTGGCGGCTCCGACCGGATTACCAGTATCATGGACCGCCTTAATTTTGATGAAGGCGAGGTGATTCAACATCCGTGGGTGACCAAATCGCTGGAGCGCGCACAGAAGAAAGTAGAACAGAACAACTTTAGCATCCGGAAACGACAGCTCGAGTTTGATGATGTGCTGAACAATCAGCGAAATGTGGTGTATTCTCGCCGGCGGCACGCGCTGCTGGGTGATCAGCTGCGAAGCGACATCTTCGACATGATCGAAGATTTGATTACGGATATTGTGGAAGAGCACTATTTCGAAGGGAATTATGAAGCCCTGCATGAAGATGTGCTGCGCCTGCTGGCCGTTGATGTGGAGTTAGACCGCGACCTGTGGGGACGCCTCGGAGATGACGGGCTGATCGATCATATTTTGGAGCAGGCCTACAAAACGTACCGTCGCAAAGAAGATATGATCGCCGCACCGCTGTTTAATGTGATTGAGCAGATTCAGAAATCGGACGCCGATCGTAAACCGAGCAAAGTGAATGTTATTTTTACGGATGGAATCCGTCGCATGCCGGTGGTGGTAGATGTAGACCGCGCCTACGAAAGCAAGGGCCACGAGGTTGCCCGCGCGCTGGAACGCTCTGCAGTGTTGGGCACCATCGACAACAAATGGATGGAGCACCTGCGTGAACTCGATACCGTAAAAGAGGGAATCGGGCTGCGCTCCTTCGGCCAAAAAGATCCGCTGATGGAGTACAAGCGGGAAGCGTTTGAGATGTTTAAAACCTTGATATCAGAAATCAACCGGGAAACCATTTCACTGATCTGGAAGGCGATTCCTGAAGTACAGGCCGATCCGTCTCGCTTGCAGCAGGCTCAGAGAGAGAAAAGCCGTATCGATTTGGATCGGGCCAAAGCGCAACAGGCCGATGCTACCAATATGGGCTTTCGCGGGGCACAGCCGGCCGATGGCCAGAACGGCAATCAGCAACCGCAGGCACCCGGCGAAAAGCGCCAGCCGGTTACGGTAGAGGATGAGCCCGGCCGCAATGATTATGTGAAGGTGCAGAACATGGGCACCAACGAAATCAAAGAGGTGAAGTGGAAGTACGCCAAGAAAATGGTGGAAGAAGAGGGCTGGATCATCATCGAGAAGTAAAACGGCACCGACCGCTGTGCAAACCAGCAGGAGAAGCGGACAGTAAAATCGGCGTTGGACGAATGGTTATTCCTGTTTTTGGATGGCGACGCTCAGAACAGATTGAAAAGGAGCATCCAATGGGCCGGAATGTTTAACCGAGGGAGTTTGTCTGCAAAAATTGGTTTCCAGTGGGTTCTGTATTATTATTAAGAAGTGGTTACACCAATATTGCCAGGTTGATTGCGTTGACTTTTTAGTGAGTTTTTTGTGCATTGAACTCACGGTTACGCCCGCACCTCTTTTTATTTTTCTTCTGATGTTCCGGGGTGATGCCCGATCATCTGTTTAATGGAAAAAAAAGAAAAACAACGATATGTCATTCAGATGGGTCTATTCAGAGCCGTCCGGGGAGGAGACTGTCCGGACGCTGCGCGAGCAGCTAAACGTACCGGAGCAGATTGCCCGGTTATTGTCCATTCGCGGAATTGAATCGTACGACGATGCCAAGCGGTTTTTCCGCCCGGGTATCGAAAGCCTTCACGATCCGTTTTTAATGGCCGACATGGAGGCGGCGTCAACCCGCCTTTGTGGTGCCATCAAGTCGTGTGAACGGGTGGTGGTATATGGCGATTACGACGTAGACGGCACCACTGCAACCAGCATCATCTACACCTTTTTGAAAGGGTTTGGGCTGGATGTGCACTACTACATTCCACATCGATTTAAGGAGGGCTACGGTATTAATCCCGACGGCATCCGGTATGCGCTGGAGATAGAGGCCGATCTGATTGTATCGGTCGACTGCGGCATTACAGCCATCGAAGAGGCCGCCTACGCCAAAGAGCAGGGATTGGATCTGATTATCTGCGATCATCACAACTGCGGCGACTGCCTGCCTGATGCGGTAGCGGTGCTCGATCCCAAACGCCCCGATTGCAACTATCCGTTTGATGGCCTCTCCGGGGCGGGTGTTGGGTTTAAACTGGTGCAGGCCACCATCCAAAAGCTGGGGCTTTCGAACACGTTATCGTACAAATATCTGGACCTCGTGGCGATCTCCATCGCCTCCGATATTGTGCCTATTGTAGATGAAAACCGCATTTTGATGCGCGAGGGGCTCTCCATGATCAACTCGAACCCGCGGGTGGGTATCGAGCAATTGCTAAAGCTGATCAAAATGCCGCTGGGCGCCATTACCACATCCAACATTGTGTTCTCCATCGGTCCGCGCATCAATGCGGCGGGGCGCATGGGCGATGCACGGGCAGCGGTAGAACTGATGATTGCCGAAGAGCCCGCCGAGGCAATGCGCCGGGCCCGGGAGTTGGAGGCGATCAACCTGCGCCGGCGCTCTACCGATTCCAAGACGATGGACGAGGCGATGGCGATGCTCGAATCGGAGTATAATGTGGACGAGATCTCATCTCTGGTGTTGCACAACCCCGACTGGCATCTTGGGGTGATTGGTATTGTGGCATCGCGACTGGTCGATTCCTTTTACCGGCCGGCGATTATGCTCAGTACCGTGGAAGGAAAAGTGAAGGGGTCGGCCCGATCGGTAAAGGGATTTGATATCTACGAAGCGCTGAAAGAGTGCTCCGATCTGCTGGAGCAATTTGGCGGACACGAATTTGCAGCGGGCCTTACGATGGACGTGGAGAATGTGAAGGAGTTTCGCGAGCGCCTTGATGATATTGCGCAGCGCCGCCTGGCCGAAAACGACTTTATGCCCGAGCTGGAGGTAGATGGCAAGCTGGACCTGGAGAAGGTAAATATGCGCTTTTGGAAACTTCTTACCCAGTTTGAGCCGTTTGGACCGGGTAATCTGCGTCCGATTTTTGTGAGTGAAGATATCTGCATAGAAGGAGTGCCCTCCATTGTGGGCAACGGCCACCTAAAGATGCGGGTACGTCAGAGCAGCTCGGAGGTGTTTGATGCGATCGGGTTTAATATGCACGAATACCTGCCCAAACTGAGAAACTGCACTCAGGACCGGATTGATGTGGCGTATGTATTGGAGGAGAACTTATGGAACGGGCGGCGCACCATTCAGATGCGGCTAAAAGATATACACGTGGAACCACGCCCCGCGATGGCATAATTGAAAGTTTTCCGTTGTGCTTACATGGAAAAGCCCTTATCTTTGCAATCTTCCGTGAGGGACTGTAGCTCAGTCGGTAGAGCAACGGACTGAAAATCCGTGTGTCGGCGGTTCGATTCCGCCCGGTCCCACACTTAAGTAAAGCCCTGTAACGCATAGTGATATGATGTTGCAGGGCTTTTTTTATTTGGTTTGAAATTTTTTTCAAAAGCCCGGCGGTTACAGCTCGGTTATAATCCGTGCTGTCGTTACAGGCTATGTAGGCCTCTATTATTTCCGCCTCTTAAAACAGAGGAATTTGCTGAGTGTAACAATTCAATGAGAACTCTTTAAACCTGCAATTTTCGTGGGGGATGCGGTCATTCATTACGTCCTGTGGGCCATTCAAATATTTTAACATTTGGAAAATTGCTTGTTACCCCCTTTTCTGTGATCATGTTGTACACACCAAAACAAACTGCTTTTGCCATGTCACTGCGCCTCTCTATGTTGTTGATTTCCATTGCATTACTGTTTATACAGTGCGCACCGGAAAAATCTCAGACCTCCTCGCTTACCCTCGATCGTCTCGATTCCGAAATCGAACAGATGATTGAGCGCGTTTCGGCCGATACCATACGTAAAAATATTTATACCCTGGCCAATTTTGGTACCCGCCATACCTTGTCTGTCACCGATAACGATACATTTGGCATAGGGGCTGCCCGCCGCTGGATCAAAGCCGAAATGGAGCGTTATAGCCGGGAGTCGGATGGCCGGCTTCAGGTCGAATTCCACCGTTTTATGCAGGAGCCCATGGGCCGAATTCCCGAGGCGGTGGAGCTGGTCAATGTGGTGGCAACGTTGCCGGGCAGCGATCCCAACGATGATCGCGTGTTTGTGGTAAGCGGCCACTTCGATTCGCGGGCGTCAAGTGTGATGGATGCTGAAAGCCTGGCACCCGGTGCCAACGACGACGCCTCCGGCACGGCTGCGGTGATGGAACTGGCACGGGTGATGAGCCACCACTCGTTCCCCGCCACGCTGGTCTTTATGGCCGTGACCGGAGAGGAGCAGGGGCTTCTGGGCGCCGCACAGTGGGCACAGGAGGCAGTAGAGCAGGAGAAAAACATCGCCGGAATGATCACCAACGATATTATTGGGAACCATGCCGCCGAAAACGGAGCTCTCGCCGATCCCTATGCTGTCCGGCTTTTTGTTGAAGGAATTCCCCCACAGCGTGAACTGGATATGCAGACGCTCCGATATCTGCAAACCGGCGGCGAAAATGATATGCCCACACGCCAGCTCGGACGCACCATCAAAGAGGTAGCGGAGAGCTATCTGCCCCGTATGGATGTACGGCTGATCTATCGCCTGGACCGCTATCTGCGTGGCGGTGATCACCGGCCTTTTGTCCGTGCCGGATTTCCCGGAGTGCGCTTTTCAGAACCGCATGAGGAGTTTCGTCATCAGCATCAGGATATCCGGACGGAAGATGGTGTGCAGTACGGAGATCTGCCCGAATTTGTAGATTTCGACTACACCGCGCGCGTTACATCGGTCAACCTCGCCGCACTGGCCAATCTGGCACGTGCACCGATACAGCCTCAAAATGTAGGCATGAACATCTCCCGTCTCGAAAACGATACCCGGCTGCGGTGGGAAGCCTCCCCGTCGGCCCATGTGGGTGGATATGAAGTGTTATGGCGCGAAACAACCTCTCCGGTGTGGCAGCACAAAGCAGACGTGGGTAGCAATACACATTACACCGCCGAGCTTCTCTCAAAAGATAACTGGATTTTTGGCGTGCGGGCCGTAAGCCGTGACGGGCACGTAAGCGCCCCGGTCTATCCGCTTCCGTTTCGGGAACGATAAGTGGAGGACCGAATCGGTCTGTCAAATGGAGATCACTACGTTACCTTGCTCCGCAGCAGAATGCGGTGTAGCAGTTTGGGGGATAACCGTTTCAGGTAGACCGATACAATTTCAAATCCGCCGATAAAAATCTCCTCTTTACCCGCCGATATTTTAGGCAGCGCCTTCTCTGCAAACTCCTCTGCACTCATCGCTTTTTGATGTGCATCCCCCATTTCATTCAGTGCTTTACCGTCGGCCGTGAGGGCTTCTTTGGTAATATTTGTACGTACAAATCCGGGACAAAGAAGTGTAACGGTAATCTGTTTGTCAGCCACTTCCTGCCGTAAACAGTCGAACCAGCCATGAAGAGCGTGCTTCGAGGCAGCGTACGCCGAGCGGTATCGTGTGCCAATTTTACCCATCACACTGCTGGTAACCACAATGTGTCCGTGTCCACGCTCCATCATCCCCGGCAGCACTTCTTTGGTGAGCGCCACCGTCCCGAAAAAGTTAACCTCCATCAATTTTCGGATGGTGTGCATCTCGGAATCGACGGCATACGCCCGCTGGCTGATGCCCCCGTTATTAAACAGAATATCAACCGGGCCAAAGTGCGCCTCCGCTTCGGTTCGTTTTTCTGCAAACGTCTCGGGCCGGGTGAGGTCGAGCGGTAGCGTGGCCACCGTCTCCTCTCCGTTTACACACTGCTGCTGCACCCGCTTCAGCTCTTCTTCGCGCCGCGCCGATAGAATTAACTGTGCGCCCTTTCTGTTAAGAGCATACGCCAGCGATTCGCCGATTCCCGATGAGGCGCCGGTTATCCAGATCACCTTGTCTTTATAATACATGCATGGTTCCTTTTTGATTGACTTTTCTGCCACAATATAGCCACCTTCTGCCGAATGTAGAATCTCCCCTCTTTTTTGTAATTTCATGCACCTTAACAACATAAACTTATGCTGCACAAACGAACCATTTTGCTTGTTGAAGATGAGAAAGAGCCGGCCGAACTGCTGGCCAACTTCCTCGAAATGAACGATTACCTCGTGTTAACGGCTCACGACGGCTTGCAGGCAAAACAGCTTATTGATGAACGCGCGAGCGAGATCGACCTTGCGCTGCTCGATATTATGGTCCCGCATATTGATGGGAAAGAGCTTTGCAGGAAAATCCGTGCGCATCCCATTCTGCGGGATATCCCCATCATTTTTCTGACCGCTAAAGACAAAGAAAAAGATGAAATAGAGGGTCTGGAGCTGGGTGCAGATGATTACATCAGCAAACCGGCCAGCCTGAAACTGGTGAAGGCGCATGTCGATTCTCTGATACGACGGCAACAGCCCGAAAACAGCAAGTGGATTCAGTACGGCGACCTCTATCTCGATACCGTGGGCAAAGACCTCTACCTGAATCAGGAGCGCGTCGATCTCACCTCCACAGAGTATGCGCTGGCCGAGCTCTTTTTTAAAAATCCCAAGGTGGTATTTACCCGCCAGCAAATTTTGGAAAAAATTGGGGATGATGATCGTTTTGTGTTCGACCGTACCGTGGATGTGCATGTGAAAAATCTGCGGCTGAAGCTTGGCGCCGCATCCGATGTGATCAAAACCTACCGCGGAATGGGCTATGGCATGAACCGCAACCTGATACAGGCATGAGCATTCGGGCCAAACTCGCGTGGACCTTTATTCTGCTCCTGATATTCGGCATAACCGCCATCAGCAGTTACTCCATTCTGTTTATCCGAAACTTTCTGCTTGCGGAGGGGGAAGAGCAGATCATAAACGATACAGAGTGGCTCTCCATCACCATACAGAATTTGCAGTACGACGATCGTTTCGAAACCAACCTGAACGAGGCCGCACGCAC
>JBLRWS010000017.1:28938-41112 GCA_047921075.1 Balneolaceae bacterium
CGCATTTACGAGCCGATTAAAACCATCCGGTGGATCATCTATACCGGCATGTTTATCTCCATCGGCCTGGTGCTTTTGGTGAGCATTCTCTTTTCGCGATACATCTCCAGGCCGATTATTCAGCTGGAGTCAGCCGCCCGCGAAATTGCTGCCGGCAACGTTGATAAAACCCTGAATCTGAATCGAAACGATGAGTTTGGAACGCTGGCGACATCGCTGAATCAGATGGCTGACCGACTCCGGGCCGATGGTGTGGAGATGAAGCATCTGTACGATAAACAGAGCCAGTTTTTTGCCGACATCACTCACGAAATCCGAAATCCGCTCCATACCATCTCAGGTGCGCTGGAAATGCTGCAGATTGAAAACCTCGACGAGCAGAAACGCAGCCAATATCTGAACGTAGCTACCCGGCAAACCGACCGAATCAGCCGTCTTTTCAAAGACCTGGTTACGCTGCAACGGTACGACTCGGACAACTATTTTATTGAAAGGCACCCCTTTGCACTCCAATCCCTTTTTGAGAATATAGAAGCGATGTTTGCCGCACAGGCGCAGGAGAAAGGAATTCAACTGCTTGTTGAGCCGACCGGGGCAACAGTGGATGCCGATCCCGACAAGATCGAACAGGTGCTCGAAAATTTGGTCTCGAACGCGATTAAATACACCAACGAGGGCTCGATTCGCATCTTGGCGACAACAGAAGAGGAATCAGTTGTGGTTCACGTGAAGGATACCGGCATCGGCATCTCCGAAAATCATCTCAGCCGGCTATTCGACCGGTTCTATCGAACCGATAAAGCCCGATCGCGCGATAAGGGAGGAACGGGACTCGGGCTGGCGGTAGTAAAAGGCATTCTGAGTGCCCATGAGTCTGACATTCAGGTGGACAGTACCCCGGGCGAAGGATCTCATTTTTGGTTCTCTCTTCCCAAGGCGGAGCCCGTTACATAAGCTCCATTCGTTTGTGAATCCAGGCAGCGGGGAGGGCGGCAATCAACGGAGCGAGAAGATATACCAAAACATAGGTAAAAGAGGCATTCATCTGCAGATACTGAGTGGTAATGATGGAGCCAGATAGAGCCGGATTTAATCCAATGCTGATAGCCTGCTCGGCAGCCAGATAAAGTCCGGCAATGCCAAGGCCGATAATCACGCCATACGCCGGGTTTTTTCGTCGCGTTTTTGGGTACAGCATGATGAGAAACAGCGTAATGAGAGCCACAGAAAAGAGAAACTCTAAAAGTGCGAAGGCAAGGTGAGGGGTGCCGGTGTCGGGTGAAGGAACAAATGGAATAGTGGCAACCCAGCCAGATACGACCGCTCCAAGAAAGGCGCCGATTACCTGCCCGCCTATCGATTCAATGCACTCGCTAACGTCGATTTTACCACGAAGCCAGGCTGCAACAGAGACCGCGGGGTTGAAATGTGTTTCGGAGAACGGGGCAAGCATGTATATGATAGCCACGATCATCAACCCCACAGCCAGCGGGTTTGCAGAAAGAGCTACAACAATAGTAAGTAAGAAGGTTCCAAAACCCTCAGAGAGCAATTTTCCCATATGTAGAAGTCACATCAGTGCAAAGAAGCTACCCCGAAACCCTTGCTTTATCAACCGGAGAGTGTATCAATTTGTAAATTTATTTACTTCCCAAATAACCAAATTAGCTACCGATATTCAACTACGAATATTGATTTCGATTGTTTCGGAGCCGTTCGCTTTTCTGGAGGCTTCCAGCGCGTCTACTGCACGCTCTGTGATGGTTATAAACGTTTTTGCTGCATCGGAGTCCGGTTCTCTGAGCACCACCGGCATGCCGGTGTCGCTGGTTTCGCGAATGTTCTCATGAATCGGCAGTTCTCCCAAAAACGGCACCTCAAGGCGCTGCGCAAGTTGGCGTACACCATGCTTCCCAAAAATGTGGTATTTCTTCTCCGGCATGTCGGGCGGCACAAAGTAGGCCATGTTTTCAATCATACCCAGTACCGGTACATTCACTTTATTGAACATCGCCACGCCTTTTCGGGCATCGTCCAGGGCAACTGTTTGCGGGGTCGACACAATCAGCGCTCCGGTCAGCGGCACGGTTTGCACAATGGTGAGCTGGATATCACCCGTGCCGGGAGGAAGGTCCAGAATCATATAATCGAGGTCGGGCCAGCGCACCTCCTGCATAAACTGTTTGATGGCGCTTGTTACCATTGGACCGCGCCAGATCATCGCCTGATCGGGATCGACCAAAAACCCCATCGACACCAGATGAACCCCGTGCTTGTAGATCGGAATCAGTTTTTTGTCGGTGGTAATATTCGGGCGTTCGGTTACGCCAAACATGGTAGGCACGCTTGGCCCGTAGATGTCGGTATCCATCAATCCGACAGAAGCACCGGTTTTGGCCAGCGCCACGGCAAGGTTGGCGGCCACGGTAGATTTGCCAACGCCGCCTTTTCCGGAAGCCACGGCAATGATATTTTTCACATTTTGAAGCACCGGCTGCGGCTGTGGTGCCTGTGGCGGAGCCTTCTGATCGCCACCCTGCTCCAGCTCCCGTTTTTTTGAAATGTTGATGCCGATGGTTATATCGAGAACGGCCTCTTTGTCCACATAGGTGTGAATCGCGTTGGTACACGCCTTTTTCAATTCTGCGGCAAGGGTGTCGTTTTGCTCGGGAAGCTCCAGAGTGAAAGCGATATATTTTTCCTGTACAATCAGATCCTGAATCAGATCAAGAGAGATCAGGTCTTTCTTATACGTTGGATGGAGTACGTGTGTAAGTGCCGAGTTTATCTGTTCTTTTCGAATGGCCATAAAACAAATGAGGTCTTGAATGTATCTGCCTGAAAATACGAAAAAATGGATCGATCCCGTAACGGAAGTTCGTCACCGGGCGTTTACCGGCGCACGTTTCTGTTTAGAATTCGTTACCTTTCAAACTTCTGCTAACATCGCTATGAACGAGCCAAGATCCCCATACATTCACACGACCGACCCGGCACACATTCCGGTACCCGGCGGTAAAACCATTGCCGAATATATCGGCCGGGTTGCCACCGAAACAGAATCGGTTTCCATTGCACGAATGGAGGCGCCTGCGGGCTGGGAGGAACCGGCACAGCAGCCGGCCTTTGATGAGGTAACCATCCTGCTGGAAGGCCGCATGATGGTGGAGATTGACGGCGAAGAGATTACCCTTCAGCCCGGTGAAACAATCCTGGCCCGGCGCGGTGAGAAAGTACGATACAGCAATCCGTTTCCCGAAACGGCTGTTTACTGGTCGGTTTGTGTGCCGGCATTCTCGCCGAAAAGCGTTCATCGCGACACGGTTTAACACTGATCATCTGCATACCACACTTTTTTTATGGGAAAACGAACGGTTTTTTATCCGAAACACATCGAAGAAAACGCGAAAATTATCGACTTCGGCGGGTTCGATATGCCGGTACAGTATAGCGGCATCAAGCAGGAACATCGCGCTGTGCGCACCGCTGCCGGCCTGTTTGATGTGTCGCACATGGGCGAGTTTTTTGTAACGGGCCCTCAGGCGTTGGAGCTTATCCAAAAAGTAACGATTAACGACGCCTCTGTGCTTACTCCGGGGATGGCGCAATACACGGCCATGTGCTACGAGGATGGCGGTGTTGTGGACGACCTGCTGGTATACATGCTGGCCGAAAATGAGTACATGTTGGTAGTAAATGCCGCCAATATTGAGAACGATTGGGCGTGGATTGTCGATCAAAACAGCATGGGAGCGGAGCTTGTAAACCGGTCGGATGAGATCGCTCTTCTGGCACTGCAGGGTCCCGCAGCAGCAGATATTTTGAACCCACTGACAAATGCAGAGGCAACGAATATTGGGTTTTACCGTTTTGAAACGGGACAGGTTGCCGGCCAGCCGGGAGTCATTATTTCTGCAACCGGATACACCGGCGAGAAGGGGTTTGAGCTCTACATCGATACCACCAAAGCCGATCCGCTCGCTATTTGGGATGCTCTTATGGCCGAAGGAAACAAGCACGGCCTGCTGCCCGCCGGCTTGGGCGCCCGGGATACGCTGCGGCTGGAGATGGGTTTTGCCCTCTATGGGAACGACATCACCGGCGAGACGCATCCTCTCGAAGCCCGGATGGGCTGGCTCACCAAACTCGATAAGGGTTCGTTCATAGGCCGCGATGCATTGCTCCAGGCCAAAGAGAGCGGGCTGCAGCGCAAATTGATGGGGTTCGTGGTGGAAGAGCCGCGAAATGTGCCCCGAGCGGGTTACCCCATTACCGATGAGCAGGGAAACGACATCGGATTTGTGACCAGCGGCACGCAGTCGATCACCCTTGACAAAGGTATTGGCATGGGCTACATCGCCGTTGATCACGCTGCAGAAGGAAGCCGTATTTACATCACCATTCGCAAAAAGCAGGTGCCTGCTACAGTGGCAAAACCTCCATTCATCAAATCATAACTGTACATGGCCAATCTTCACTCGCTGGACGTCTTTTTTTCGGCCCACGCCTTTCAGGAATCGGAAGTGCGGGGCAAAACAGCGGTCATTATCGATGTGCTAAGAGCATCGTCTACCATCATCACGGCACTCGGTAATGGTGCAAAAGGAGTCATTCCAGTAAGTGATATGGCCGAGGCGAGCCGTATCTCCCAAAGTGTAGACTCCGACAATCTGCTGCTCTGCGGCGAGAAAGACGGTGTTAAAATTGAAGGGTACGACCTTGGCAATTCCCCGCTGGAGTACACACGGGAGATGGTTGCAGACAAAACATTGGTGTTCAATACCACCAACGGTACCAAAGCGATCAGTAAGTCGCTGGCGGCGAAGCACTTGTTGATAGCCGGTTTTTTAAATCTTTCAGCGGTTGTGAACCGGCTAAAAGCCACCGAGCACGACGTTGTGCTGGTATGTGCGGGTTGGCGGGGACGGCTCTCTCTGGAGGATCTGCTGCTGGCCGGCAACATTGTGTTTGAGCTGTGCGACGGCACACTGCCGAAAAACAGCACCGACGGAGCTACCGTGGCTTTTGGTTTATACGAAAAGTATCAACATACTACGGCCGAAGCGATTGGCCGCTGCAACCACGCAGTGCGGCTGAAAGACATTACAGGCGATGAGGATATCCTTTTTTGCACAAAACGGGATACCTCTGCTATTTTACCGATATTGAAAGACGGAATCTTGACTTCTTCCAATGGGATCTAAAAAAACATCAACCGGTTTTTTGGGCCGGCTGGATGCAGCCCGCAAGCTCGAAATAGCCGGCGTACTCATTATGTCGCTGGCAGGATTGCTGCTGCTTACCATCGCCTCGTACAATCCGGCCGATTACGACATCGTAAAATCGATGAATACAGGCAGTATTCTCTCCTTCGACCAGGGACAGGCGCTGCGGGTAAACAACTGGCTTGGTTATGTAGGGGCGCACCTCTCCCACTTTTTTGTATTTACACTGTTTGGGTACACAAGTCTGCTGCTGCCGGTGATGATCGCCTCAGTCGGCTGGTTTGTGTTCCGGCATAAAGAGATCCGCGAACTGGCCGGGCCGCTGGCCTATGGCGTCTGGTTTCTGTTGTTGATCTCCTCTATTCTGGGGTGGTTTCATCTCGAGTACGAATGGTACTCTCTGGTGTTTAGCGGGCACTTTGGGATTGGAGCCGCAGCCTTTCTTCAGAATATATTCGGCATTGGCTCTATCATTATTTTATTTGTGCTGTTGATTGCCACACTGATGGTGATTGTAAACCGAGACCTCCAATCCACGATCGACTCCACCAAGCAGTGGGTTGCCGGCTGGCAGGAGCGAATGCACGAAAGCCGGGAGAAGCGAAATGCCCGAAAAGAGCAGAAAGCCGCCATCAAACAACAGCAGAAAGCGGAAGCCGCTCAGAAAAAAGAGGCTCGAAGTAAATCCTCCAAAGCGTCGAATGGCGCAGCGAAAGCGGAAAGCTCACCCTCTATCGACGATCTGGTAGAGCGATCACAGCAGGAAGATTTAAAACGTGAGAAGGAGCGTCGCAAAGAGAGTGCCGAGCTGGAGTCGAAACCACCGCGCGCCATACTCGACAAGGGCGGGGACGGTACGGAAGACGATGAAGACGTAGATATTGCCGTTTTTGTAGGCGAAGGCGATGAAGAGGCCGATGAAAAAGATCTGGAGCGCCAAAACCGGGAAAAAGCCAAAGAGAATAAGCCGGTTATTAAATATAAATTTCCCGGCATTGAGCTCCTCGACGCCCCGCCCAATGAAGGGAATGAGGTGGATCTGGAAGAGATTAAAGAGAACAAGCGAATTATCCTGGACAAGCTGAAGCGCCACCGGATTGAAATTCTATCTATCAATGCAATTGTGGGGCCAACGGTAACGCTGTATGAACTGGAACCATCGCCTGATGTAAAAATCAGCAAGATTGAGAGTTATGCGAACGACCTGAAGATGGCCACTGCGGCTCATGGCTTGCGGATCATTGCGCCTATACCGGGCCGCTCGGCGGTTGGGATTGAAGTACCCAACAGTACACGGGAAACAGTCTATATCAAGTCGGTGATCAACACCAAAAAGTTTGTGGAAACCGAGATGGACCTGCCGGTGGCTTTCGGTAAAACGATCGAGAACGAAGTGTTTATGATCGATCTCACCAAAATGCCGCATCTTCTCATTGCCGGGGCCACGGGGTCAGGAAAATCGGTGGGGATCAATACCATCATCACCTGCCTGCTGTACAAGTGCCACCCCGACGAGCTCAAATTTGTGCTGATTGATCCGAAAAAGATCGAACTCTCGCTCTATCGCAACATCCAAAACCACTTTCTGGCGGTGTTGCCGGGCGCGGAAGAACCGATTGTTACCGATACCAGCAAAGCGCTGGAAACGCTCGAGAGCGTCACCGCTGAAATGGACGAACGGTACGAGCTGCTGAAAATGGCCATGGTACGCGATATCAAATCATACAACGAAAAATTTAAAGCCGGCGAGCTGGATGAAGATCTCGGCCACCGCCAGCTTCCGTACATTGTGGTAATTATTGACGAGCTGGCCGACCTGATGATGACCGCCGGCAAAAAGATTGAGGAGCCCATTGCGCGCCTCGCCCAACTTGCCCGCGCCATTGGCATTCACCTGTGTGTGGCTACACAGCGCCCATCGGTAAACGTAATTACGGGTACTATCAAGGCCAATTTCCCGGCCCGAATTGCGTATCAGGTAGCCTCGAAGGTAGACTCCCGAACCATTCTCGATACCGGAGGGGCCGACCAGTTGGTGGGCCGGGGCGATATGCTTTTTACGAACGGTGCCGGGATGACGCGCCTGCAAAATGCGTACGTTTCAACCGAAGAGGTAGAGCGTATTACCTCTTATATCGGTTCGCAAATGGGCTATAAGCAACCTTTTCATCTGCCTGTGGTACAAGAGGAAGAGTCCGGCATCCCCGACCCGCTCGATGACATCGACGATCTGTTCAAAGACGCAGCCAAAGTGGTGGTACTACACCAGCAAGGCTCCGTTTCCCTGTTGCAGCGAAAGTTGAAAATCGGGTACAACCGGGCCGGGCGAATTATTGATCAACTGTTTAACGCCGGTGTGGTAGGCCCCTATCAGGGCAGTACAGCGCGGGAAGTAAAAATTGAGGACGAAGATGACCTGGATGAAATTTTTAACGAACTCGGCATTTAGCACCACTCTTCTTTTTGTGTTGATGGTGTCGTATTCCGGCATCGCAGTTGCGCAAGAAGATACTCCACGCTTTAACCAGCTGAAAGCGATGTTCGAAGACGGGACCGTTTTTGTAGCCGATTTTAATCACGTGTTCGAAGATGCCTTTACAGGCGAACGCCAGGAAACCGATGCCCGCATCACCATTGGCAAAGACCGCTACCGTATTGAAAACGATCTGCAGGCGGTGGTTGTGGATGGGGAAACCTCAGTGGTGTACGATGCCACCAAGAACCGGGTCATTACCAGCGACTATGTTGAGGAAGAAGATGATTTTGCCCCATCCCGAATGTTGCAGGGGGTGGATGAGTCGTATACCGTTACCGAACAGCAGGCCGGCAACGAAACTGTTTTAGAACTTATCACCGACGATCCATTTGCCATTTTTACATCGGTAACCATCCGGCTCTCCGAGAATTTGCACCCCACCGAAATCTATGCAGTTGATCAGGCCGGAAACGTACTTACCACACGATTCCGAAACGGTTTTTTTGACGACCCGGCGGAAGGCCTTTTTGAGCTTTCCATCCCCGATGATGCCGAGGTAATAGACCTGCGGTACGACTCCTGATGAATAAACGCCGGCTCAACATTCTCGTATCACTGATTGTGGCCGGTTTGTTTGTATGGCTGGCGGTTCGCTCGATTGACTTGGCCGATGTGGGGGCCGAACTGCGGCGCGTCTCGCTGTGGTGGCTACCGCTCTTTATCGTTGTACTGCTGGCCAGCCACCATCTGCGTGCGATGCGCTGGCGATTGCTGCTTCCCGTTTCACACAGAGATTCCGTGCCCGGCGCAACCTTGTTTGCCGGCGTTATGACCGGCTATTTTGTAAACAATCTGGTGCCCCGGCTGGGCGAAATTTCAAGGCCCGTTTACGTAGCCAAACGATGCGGTATGGATACTGGAAACCTGATCGGCACCATCGTACTGGAGCGCATCATCGACGTATTCTCCATGTTTTGTATTGTGTTGATTGTAGCCGTTTACCTAAGCCGGGAGTTTGTACTTCTCGAGGAGCTTCTCGGTATCGACGAGTGGCCGTTTTTGGTATATGTGTTGATTCCTGTACTGATTCTTCTGTTTTTTCTATCCGCCTGGGCTCTGTTTCGGGCACTTCAGTATCTGGAAAAGAGCGGGCGCATTCAACAGCCGCTGCTCAAGAAACTGATCGCGTCGGCCGCATCGTTTGGCGAGGGGATGGTATCCATCCGGCATATTCCCAACTGGCCCAAATTTGTCGGGCTCACCATCGGCATCTGGATTGGCTACATTCTGATGACCTACATTCCGTTTTTCATGCTCGATTTACACGACACCTTTGGCCTCGGGCTTGCAGACGCGATGGTGCTTACCATTGTCTCATCCATTGGGGTTACCATCCCTACCCCTGCAGGCATTGGCTCCTACCACTTGTTGATTCAGCAAAGCATGTGGCTGATTTACGGAATACCGCTGGCAACCGCTCTCACCTTTGCAACCGTAGCTCATGCGTCAACGGTACTCATTATCGTTGCCGCAACCCCGATTATTTGGTGGTGGGATAAAAATCACACACGTGCGAACCCTGTTGAACGTTAACTCTCAAAACCGGCAACCAAGGTTGTATAAAAAATACTTGCTGAGCAGGAACAGAATCTGCATCATCCGATAAAAAAAGTTACCTTTACGCCTACACAGACGTCATCTATCCACATGAAGAACCCCCTTGTCTATTTCACCGTTATTAGCCTTACATGCGCGGCATTGCTGCTGCTTGCCGTTACCGTTGTAGCACAGGATGCTCAGCGCGGTGCCGACCAGTCTCTGCTTCCCGATATTGACCCTCAGGATATTGAAATCCGCGGGCAGTTTCAGGCCCGTTTTCCGGGGCTTCGCCGCCAGCCCATTCTCGGGTTCACACCTCAGCCACGGGTCTTTCAGGTAGACCCGAACCGAATGCCGTTTATTGAATCGGAAGATGTAGTAACCGCCAATCTGCCAATTGGCGCACTGGCCGGTCCCGCAGGGCCTGTGTACACCCCCCTTACGTATGCCGACCCGACCCGAGGGTTTGCGCGACTCGGTATTGGCAGTGATGTAACGCCGGAAGCCGATATATACGCCATGCAACCGCTTGCCCGCGGGCAGTGGGTTTCGGCTGCTATCGATTACCGCTCTACCGATGGCCATTTGGATAATCAGCAGAGCTCATTTCGCCTGTTTAATGCCAACCTTCGCTCCCGTCATAGCCTCTCCTCCACCGCTACTCTTCGGCTTCATCTGGGTGCAGTGTCCAATTTCAATTACACACCGTCAGCATCGCAAGCCGGCATATTTATTCCGGAAACACAAGTCCGTACGTCTGAAGATGGGTTTCGTTTTGGTGCCGATATTGAACAGTACTCTAAAACCATAACCGGCTGGAAAGCCTCTGTCAACGGCTTCACCAATTCATTTGATGCAGAAACAGAAACATTTAGCGGCTCCCTGCCAACTCAAGATGCCGATGAATGGGGTGTCCGTGTCCGTGCCGGCTACACCTGGCCCGGACAGCGAATAGATGAGTTGTTCGGTGCGGCAGTGTCGGTTGATGCAGGCAGCATCGACATTTTTAATACCGGCTCGGAAAGCTGGAATGTGGTACGGGGTGCGGCCATCTACGAGCGCACCTTTAATTTTCGAACCGACCTGAAAGCAGAAGGCGGGGTTGCGTTGGTTGATGACGCCGTGAATGGCTCAACATTTTATATTTCTCCGTCGCTGGATGTAACCCATACCCTGTTTCGTGGGCTCGACATCCACGCCCATGCATCCGGCAAGCCTCAGCACCGCTCTCTGTTTGATGTACGGCAGCAGAATCGTTTTATAACACTCGAGACACCTCTGCAGCATCAATACACACTGCGCGTGCAGGGCAGTGTGACGTTTGAACCGCTAACCGGTACCACTATTTCCGGCGGCCTTGGTT
The DNA here is from genome assembly GCA_047921075.1 of Balneolaceae bacterium. Lineage (GTDB taxonomy): Bacteria > Bacteroidota > Rhodothermia > Balneolales > Balneolaceae > JBLRWS01. The sequence goes on from JBLRWS010000017.1 coordinate 39,602, forward strand.
ACCGAGATGTGAGTAATCACACGTTTTTTGAGCGGGATGTTGCGGACCCCACAGCTCCCGATCCGGTTTTGGGTGCCTATCGCCCGCAGTTTGGCGATGCCACGTTTTTCTCTATTTTCGGATCGTTTACACAACATCTCAGCCCCGATCGACTCTGGGTTGGTGCGGAAGGATACTGGCAGCGTCCGCGATTGAGCGGTGGCGGCGAAATTCCTTTTACAGAATCTGTGGGGCTGCGCACCTCGGTTACGGTCCGGCCTGCATCACAGCTGACGGTAGAAGGTTGGGCCGATGCCTCCGGGAGCCGTTTCAATCCTCATGGAGAGGATTTGTCATCCTATGTGCTGCTGGGAGCCAAATTCGAGCTGGCCATCAACCGGCGATTTGGGTTATACGGCAAACTCTTAAATTTAACCGATCAGGAATACGAAATCTGGCAAGGCTATACCGAACGGGGTTTTCAGGGTTTTATCGGAATAACAACCATATTTTAGTATGAAAGCTGAGTTTTTAAAAGCACTGAAGCAGATAATACGGGATCAGGTCGTACAAGATAACAGTGTGGAATTTGGAGATCTTGGACGGTTTGAATTACACCACGAAACGCAACGGCAGGTTAAAAATGAGAAAGGAAAAATTGTGATGATTCCGCCCGAAAATCGTGTCGTGTTTAAAGCCAATGCGCAATCATCTGAACATGAAGATTGACAAGAAAACATTTATTGAGCTGTTGGTACAGAAAACCGGTCTGAAGCCGGATGAGGTAGAAAAGCAATTTCAAGAGCTGACGGATCGTATTATCGCCGCGTCCAAGCGGGGCAAGGCGCTTGAGATCAAAGGCTTTGGGATGTTTTACTTCAACAAACAGAAAGAGCTTACTTTCGAGCCGGCGGAGGAGTTTAAAACCGAAGTGAATTTTAAATATGCGGGCATGGAGCCGGTTGAGGTACAGCCCGAATCGAAAACAGATCCCAAAGCGGATGATCCGGTAAACGAGTCTGCCGCCGATTCGGATGACGTTTTTGGTATTGAAGATGAGGAAGCAGAAGCCGGGGCATCGACACAGCCTGAGGCGGAAACGAAATCGTCCGGACGAAAGAAGAAAAAGTCGACGTCAGATCAGCCGAAGAAGGAGAAAGAGGAATCGACGATTGATGTGTTTGGAAAGGACGAAGAGTCGGACGAAGCATTTTTCGAAAACCTGATTCAGGACCCTCAAGAGCAGGTTAAAAAGAGGGGAAAGAAGGAGCTTAAAAAAGCCGGTACGGCACCTAAAGGTTCCGGAAAAACGGAAAAAACAGGACCGTCCAAACCACCTTCTAAAACCGTGGCAAAAAAGAAAGATCCGATTACGGTTGTGATGCTCGTCATGCTGGCGTTTCTTGGTCTGGCCGGTATCTTGTTTGCCATCACCTACTTCACCACCGACGATGTACCCACTCCCGATATCGCTGTGGAATCTGCTCCGCCGGTAGCACCGGTGCCGGCTGAACAGGATGCCACCGAGCCGG
>JBLRWS010000017.1:41212-44227 GCA_047921075.1 Balneolaceae bacterium
GAGTCGGCGGCAGATGATGCCGATGACATTGTATCCGAAGGACAACCACCAATAGAACAGGAAACAGAAGCTATAACACCACCGGAACCAGAACCGGCCGGCGAAGTATATGGTCTTATGGGTGATCTAATCCCCGAAGCCAACGACGGATATACCATTGTACTGCACTCTCTTCGTTCTCTTGCCAGTGCGCGCGAAGCAGCGGCTGACCTGCGTGACAGTAACTACCGAACCATTGTAACGGAACGAGTTGTAAATGACCAGACCGTGTACCGGGTAGGTGTAGGGCAGTTTCCATCTATTGATGAAGCGCTCAGCATGGCCCGAACATTACCGGTACCCTATAATGACCAACACTTTATTCAACGTATTCAATAACCTGCTATCACCACATCTATGATCATCCCCCTACTCTCCTTTTTGCAAAACGCCGAGGCTGATACACTTGCACAGATGCTTGACGCCGATCAAAGCATGTCTTTCTTCGAAATCCTGTCGCAAGGCGGCGTTTTGATGATTCCGCTCTTTCTGTTGTCGATTCTTGCAATTTATGTCATTGCCGAACGCTGGCGTACGCTCAATAACTCTCTGATGGATGTGGACGATATGCTGCAATCCATTGAGCATCTGCTCAAATCAGGCAGCCAGCAGCGAGCCATTGCCCACTGCGAGCGCTACGACAAACCGTTGGCACGAATTCTAAAGGCAGGTATCAGCAAGCTTGGCCGGCCTATTCGCGATATTGAGCAATCCATCAAAAATGCCGGTAAAAAAGAGGTGTACCGCCTCGAAAACCGTATGAACTGGCTGGCTACCATCGCCGGGGTGGCCCCGCTCATCGGGTTTACCGGAACGGTTACCGGGATGATTCGGGCGTTTATGGACATTCAGGCGCTGCAGGGCCAGGTAAACCCAAGCGTGCTTGCCGGCGGTATTTGGGAAGCACTGATTACCACCGCAACCGGTTTGATTGTGGGGATTATTGCCTACGGTTTCTACAACTTCCTGCTGGGCAAAATCAACCGTATGATTTTTGAACTGGAAAACGCCTCCTCCGACTTTATCGATCTTCTGCAGGCGCCATCCCCCAAAAAGAAAGAAGAGGTTGAAGCATGAACTTCCGTGAAGACAGCAAGATGAAAGAACCGCTGACGATGTTTTCGCAATCGTCGTTGACGGATATCATCCTGCTTCTGTTGATCTTTTTTCTCCTCACCTCATCTTTTGTTACCAATTTTGGTATTCGGGTAAATATTCCGCGTGCCGAAACCGGCACAACCGCCGAGGCGATGCAAATTTCCGTGGCCATCACAGCTGAGGGCACCTTTTTTGTAGATGGTGAACAAACCGCCGTCGGAAATCTTCCCAACGCAATACGAGAGGCTTACAACCGTAAACCTAATAGCACTTTGGTTGTGCGGGCCGACCGCGACGCACGCATTGAAGATGCCGTTCGCGCTATGAATGTTGGGCGCGCGCTGAATATGAATATTGTAATGGCAACTGAACGCGAGGGCAGTTAACACCGATGTGGAACTGGTTTACACATATGAATAAGGAAGACCGCTTTGGCCTGAGCATTACGGGTGGGATGCATCTGGTATTCCTGATCATTGCGTTGCTCTACTACGTCAGTTTTGATGTAGACAACAGGCCGGCGTACATGGAGGTAACGCTTGGCGAATTTCGCAGCGGAACCATTGCTCAGCATGCCGAGCAACAGCGCGAAGAGGTAGCCACACGGCCCAATCCGCCCGAGGTACAGCCTGACGACCCTGAGCCGGAGGTCATACAGCCGGCCGAACAGCCGCAGCAACCGGAAGATGAAGCCACCAAACCGGTAGAGCTTCCCGAGCAGACCGAAGAGATTATTGACGATGAGGTGATTGAAACTCCCGAAACCGACATCATTGAGCCGGAGGAGGTTGAGGTAACCGATGAAGTGGAAGAGACCGAAGTACCGCCACAGGCGCAGGAAGCCGAGCAGGTGCAGGAAGGTGTTGCCGAAAGCGGGGATGAGCGCGGCTTGCGCGGCGATGTAAATGTAGACCAGGGCACCGGCACCAACCCCGACCGCTCTGCTCCGTACGATCTGCAATGGGAAGGAGAGCTGGATCGTACACCGATGGTGCAGCCGCTGCCCGACAACCAGACCAACGAAGAAGCGGTTATAACGATTCGGTTTGAAGTGAACCCGGATGGCTCGCTCGGCCGTGTCATTCCCCTGCGAAAAATGAATCCCGAACTGGAACGCGAAGTGATGCGCACGCTCCGTAGCTGGCGCTTTTCCCGCCTTCCATCAGGTGTGCCGCAGGAGCCGCAGTGGGGTACCATTACATTTCGCTTTGTACTGGATTGATTGGCGTTCGGTTCGTACCATACTCCCTTTGCCGTAAACGAACAAACCACGAACGCAACGCCTGAACCCATGTCGAATCGATACGTTTTTCTATGGGCGGTTACCGCTCTTCTTGTCGCAAACTGCGGCTCATCTGACAGAGACTCAGACACATCGGTTGAAACAGAGCCGCCCGCTCACGTGCAGTTTTATGATGCGCTGGCTCAGCACTGTGGAAATGCTTATCCGGGAGGGCTTACACTGGAACCGCCCGGCGATGAGATGCTGACCGGTACAGAGATGCTGGTGGTGCACTTCCGCGAATGCAGCGACGAGCAGTTGAAGTTGCCGTTTCATATCGAGCTGGAGGAAGAGAACGACTGGGACCGATCCCGAACATGGATTTTCACGAAACACAGCGACGGACTGGAGCTTCGCCACGACCATCGAAAACGAGACGGCAGTGAAGACGAGGTGACGATGTACGGCGGTTTAACGGTTGGCTCCGGATCGGCGATACGCCAGGAGTTTCAGTCGATACCAAGAAGCGAGGAGACCGGCATGTTTCGAGGGTGGCGCCTCGAGATCGAGCCCGGCGTGCGCTACACCTATGGTACAATTCGTGATACTACCTGGAGCTGGCGAGTTGATTTTGACCTTACGGAGCCGCTTACCGA
>JBLRWS010000018.1:0-11906 GCA_047921075.1 Balneolaceae bacterium
GGAGCGTGCAGGGTGTTCGGTGCGTGGATAAATACGTAGGGGTGCAGCCCCTCCCGAATCCAGTCGGCCACAATAATTGCCCACTCTTTTAGAAACGGCTCGTTGTTTAACACATCGTTGGCCCCTACAAATCGCACAAACGGCTTGGCTCCTGTTGCATCAAACCGAACGGGAGTGGCCGGCTTCTTCTGTTTCGCCTGTTTGATGGTGGGGTCGTCCGACGTCATGCTATGCAGCTTTCGGGTATCAAATATTACCCGATCGATTCCCGCAGAGGTGAGCAGCTCTTCAAACAGACGCTCCTTCCGGCCCCGGTCGAAAAAGTCGGGGTGGCGAACCTCCAGCGCATAGGAGAGATGGGGCGGCAAGAGGTCGACCAATGTCTCCAGTTTATCAAATTCGTTGAACGAAAATTGAGAGCTGAGCTGAATGTGAAACGGCCCGAGCACCCGCTCCTCCTTTTCAAACAGTTCCAAAAAGTGCAGTACATCGGTTTCTACATCTTTCAGCCGTTTATAGTGGGTGATGGTTTGTGGAAACTTAAAACAGAATTTAAATCCGTCGGGCACCTCCGACGCCCACCGGCGAACCGTATCCCGGTCGGGCGAGCGATAAAAGGTGGTATTCCCTTCCACGCTGTTAAACACACCGGCATACTGCTTTAGAAAAGCCTCCGGACGGGCATCGGAGGTAAAGAACGACCCTTTCCACTCTTTGTAGCCCCATTGTGTAAGGCCGATATGGTATGTGCGTATCGGGTGACTCATACCGAAAGAAACGAAAAAGTTTGCAATTCATTCGCAGGTATGGCGCTCTGCTTTTCATTCTGCGGAGTCCGCACTATATTCTTGCACCGCTTGCCGGCCTACTCGTAAAATGAATTCGTTATACCATGCCCTTTACCTGGCTCGATCTGCTTGTTGTACTCGGCTACGTCGCCCTGCTGGCGTGGGTGGGCTATCTCGCTCAAAAGCGCGGCCAAGATACTCTGGAAGAGTATTTTACCAGTGGTAAAAATTTACCTTGGTGGCTGGTCGGTATCTCTATGGTGGCCACCACATTCGCCGCCGATACACCACTTGCCGTAACCGGCATTGTGGCCAGTGAGGGCATTGCCGGCAACTGGATCTGGTGGAACTTCATGTTCTCGGGGCTTATTACGGTATTTATCTACGCCAAACTCTGGAAACGCGCCGATGTGCTCACCGATGTGGAATTCATATCGATCCGCTATTCCGGCAAACCGGCGCGGCTACTGCGCGGCTTTCGGGCTCTTTACCTCGCCTTCCCGATCAACTGCATTATCCTCGGCTGGGTAACGGTGGGCATGGCCAAAATTTTAACGGTACTGCTGGGGGCCGGCAACTGGGCATGGCAGGTCGGTCCACTCTCGCTCGAAGGCGAGTGGATCATCATTGTTGTCCTCTATCTCTGTATCGGTGTCTATATCGCTCTTTCGGGTCTTTGGGGGGTCATCATTACCGATTTTATTCAGTTTATCATCGCGATGGGCGGATCCATTCTGCTGGCCTACTACGCCATTTCGCACATTGGCGGTTTCGGCGAGCTTCAGCGGGAGCTCACGCAGCTTTTTGGCGCCGATCATCAGGTACTGTCCATCAATCCCTTCACAACTCCCGACATTGCCCTGGCCACGGCACTGGTGTGGGTTGGGATGATGTGGTGGGCCTCCTGGTATCCCGGTGCAGAACCGGGCGGTGGCGGATATATCGCGCAGCGGATGTTCTCTGCCAAAGACGAACGAAATGCCGTTGGGGGCACGCTTCTGTTCAATGTAGCGCATTACGCGTTGCGCCCCTGGCCGTGGATTCTGGTGGCACTGGTGGCGATGGTGGTGTATCCCGGCCTGGACGATCCCGAAACGGGCTACCCGCTGCTGATGCTCGAGCTGCTGCCGGCGGGACTACTTGGCCTGCTCACCGTTGCTTTCCTGGCAGCCTTTGTCTCTACGGTATCTACCCATCTGAACTGGGGAGCCTCGTATGTGGTGAACGATTTTTACAAGCCGTTCATAAAGCCGGACGATCAATTTACAAACCGGGAGCAGGCACAGAAGCACTACGTATTTGTTTCGCGGCTGGCAACCCTGCTGATGATGATCGTGGCGGTGGGCGTTTCCCTGCTGTTCGATACGGTAAAGGGCGGATGGGAGGCGATTCTCTCCATCGGCGCCGGCACGGGGCTGGTGTACCTGCTGCGCTGGTTCTGGTGGCGCATCAATGCGTGGAGTGAAATTGCCGCCATGAGTGCTGCGGCCATTGGCACCGTACTCTCCTTTCAGCTGGGCTACGATGGATTTGCCGATAAAATGATCTTTACCTGTACGTTCGCAACCGTTGTCTGGATTGCGGCAACATTTCTAACCCGCGCTGACGACCGCGCCACGCTTCAGCAGTTTTACGACAGGGTACAGCCCGGAGGACCGGGGTGGTCTTCCTATCGATCGACCAATGAGAAGGCCGAGTCCATTCTTCCCGGACTCGGATGGGCCGCGGTCAGTGCCTGTTCCATTATTCTGCTGCTGTTTGGGATGGGCGAGCTCTTCTTTGGCTCCGGTTTGATTGGCACCGGCGCCTGCGTAGCCGGGATTGCAGGATTGTGGGTTGTGGTGAGCAGATTGTGAGTGGGAATTCCACGTCTCAACGTGCGTAATAACCTCTCCGGTTTAATGGCTTTTAACCGCATCTCGTGATCAGCACATCTGCCCATCGGCCTCCTACTGACCGGCAAGTTTTGGCACCAAAACCGTTCCCAGAAAGGCGAAGATCTCGCGCTGGTATTGGCGGGAAACGGATCCGCTGTTTACATCGGAGGTGATGCTGATCACCGTATCCAGCTCGGGGAGGATGAAGATGTACTGCCCGCCGTTGCCCCAGGCAAACACAACCTCGGCGCCGCCGGCTGTTTCGCGCCACCACATATAACCGTAGCGATATCCGTTGAACCGGCTTTGGGTTATTTCGCGTACCGAATCGAGCACCCAGCCGGACGAGACGATCTGCCGCCCCTCAAACTCGCCCAACTGCATCATCATTCTCCCGATTTTCAACAGCGCTTGCGGGCTCAGCGCCAGATTGTTGCCCCCCATGTAGTAGCCCTGCGGATCTCGGTCCCAGCCGCCGACCGTTATACCCATCGGGTCAAACAGGTAGCGCCGGGCAAAGGAGCGGGTACTCATGCCGGTGGCGCGGGTCAGCAGTACCGATAACAGATGGGAGGTGCCGGTACTGTATACCATGCGCCCACCCGGCTCGGCCACCACCGGACGTGTGATGGCATGACGTGCCCAGTTGCTGCTCAGAACCCAACGGCCATAATTCTGGAAACTGGTGCTCTCCAGCCCACTTCGCATGGTAAGCAGATCTTCAATCGTAAGATCGGGCAGCGGGGCCGTATCGCGCGCTTGCAGTTCAGCCTCAAAAAATGGGGCGATGGGCTGGTGTATACTTTCCAGGTACCCCTTGTCGATGGCAATTCCTATCAGGATGGAAAGCACACTCTTGGACGCCGACTTGATGTTGGCGGGCCGGCTGGAATGCATGCCGTTTCGGTACGCCTCGAACAGCAGCTCCCCATCCTGCTCCACCATCAGGCTCTGGGTTTTACCAATCTCAAAAAACCGATCCAGCTGCTCCTGATCCAACCAGGGTGACTGGCCCACTGCCGGCAGAGCGGTGATCATCACCAGAAACAGCCAGGCAATATGAAACCGCGAGTTGCAGATCGAAAAACCGGGAGTTGGAATGTTCATCGGTTTAGATTCGGAAATTTCCACGTTGCAATTGTTTAAGAGTTGTAAAGATTGGGAGGTTTCTTCACCCGCCCAATCCTGCGGAGTAAACCACAGCACTCTATGTGGGGAAACGTTTATTTAGAGAGCATCTTGCAAAAACGCAGAGCGTCCCTGCTTCATAATATAAAATCCGTAATTCATTGAATAAATAATGCCCTCCTGGGATGCCCGTAGAATATGCTCTTTCTGATGCCTGTTAAAATCGAGCCCGGCAAACCAGGATCCGGGATTGCCATTTTTTAGAATTCGTTCTGCGCCATTTCCAAAAGGGTAGATAAGCAATCCATTTGAATCAATCGGAATAGATGCAGCCAGTTCATTCATCTGATTATAATCCAGGCGATTCTGCAATAGATGATTTTTAACCCAACTGTCTAATATTCCGGTATAGATCCGGTTCGTTCTCTTTCACCCATTTTAATTTGGACGCAGCGAAATTGCCCGGCGAATTCAGGAAATTTTGTAGACAGTAATCCCGCCCCAGTTCATCGAATGCTTTTTGGCCTATATGTGCGGCACGGCTATCACACCAAATGATGGATGGCCGCAGAACAGAGCCGTTTTTATCAACCACTACCAAACCATGCATTTGATAAGAAATTCCGATCGAGTGAATATCAGCAGGGTCAATACCTGTAGACTGGATTAACTTGTTAGAAGCATTGCAAAGGTGCTCCCACTATAGATCCGGATGTTGCTCAACCCATTCGGCTTGTTTTGATTCAATGGACATCTCACTAATCGGGGATTGTGCAGACCCAGCAGACTTACCGGATTCAATATCGAAAAGTAAAGATTTTACTTAGGAACTTCCCAAATCAAATCCCAAAAGATACCGTTTGGTTCCGGTTTTAGACATTTAATTACCTTACGATTGATAAAAATAGTTTTTATATACATGTAAGATTTAAAAAAGAATGCTATTCAACAAAAAGTTGTGAGAAATGAAAAATAAGATGATGTATAATAACCTGCTGTCTGATTAAAATCAGCAGAAACGGTATTCAATTGTTTAAACATAATTTTTTTTGACTAATTCGAATGATGTCATTCATATTATTTCCCAGAATAGTAATTAAACACGAAAATTGTTATCATCTGGCTTGAAAATTTAATAAAAGTAATCATAAGAACACGACTGGAAACGATGCCTAAAGTCATACAGAAACTACAGGATTTTGTAAATCTGATCGATCCTGATCAAAATCAGATCTTTAACATGAGCCACCGAGAAGCGGAAGAGATCGTCGCAACCGGTGATCCCGATAAGGTTCGGGAGATAGACGGAAATTTTGCTATATGTTCGAAAGTAGGCCAACAGGTATTTATGGCCAGGTCAATCGGCAGGCCAATGCGCTATTTTATGGCTAAACAGGTGGCAGGCCCGCTTCTGATTGTGGCAGACAGAATTCATGATATCTATGAATATCTGAAATCGATCGATTTACATGATCAATTCAGACCGGATTATACAAGAATGGTTCCGGCTCATTATGTAACCAGGCTGGATGTTGTGGGTTGTCCGGATCCAAATCCTGACTATAAGCGTTATTTTACTCCGGTTCGAAACCGTTTAAGTTCTGATCTGGATGAGATTGGAAAAGCATATGTTGGTGCGATGGCCTCAGAGTGTGAAAAATGGCTCGATTCCATTCCTGAGGAAACACCAATCGGAGTACTCTTTTCGGGTGGCATTGACAGTGGATCTGTATTTTTGACGATCTATGACTTGCTGTTAAAAAGAGGAGAATCACCATCCCGTTTAAAGGCATTTACACTTTCCATTAATGGAGGACCGGATGGTGACCAGGCATTTCAATTTTTGGACCGGATGGGCCTTAGTATGTTTCTTGAGATATTTGAGGGCGATCTCTCTGATCTGGACTATAAAGAGACCATTCGTATTATTGAAGATTATAAGCAGAGGGATGTGGAGGCTGCAACCATGGCTTTGGCACTTTGCAGAAAGATCCGTGAGAGATATCCGCAGTGGGTTTACCTCATAGATGGTGACGGAGGAGATGAAAACCTAAAATCGTATCCAATTGAGGATAATCCGGAGCTGACCATCAAAAGCGTTTTGAACAATCCATTGCTTTATCATGAAGGTTGGGGAGTCGATAAAATCAAACATTCACTAACCTATAGTGGAGGGCAGAGCAGGGGACATGTACGTGTTTATGCGACTTCAAGCCAGTTAGGTTTTAAAGGATTCAGCCCTTATACCCTGCCAAACGTCATTGAAGTGTCAGAGGGAATCCCTTTTATTCAACTTACAGACTGGAGACATGAAGAGTTATATGCTCTAAAAGGTGAGGTTGTCAAACGTGGTGTAAAAGCGATAACAGGACTCGATATGCCGGTATTTCCTAAAAGAAGAATGCAGCATGGAACTGTTGCAATGGAAGATTTTGAAATAATATTTCCAAAGAGTGAAATGGTTTACCGGAAGTATTACAGTTCATTGTACTCCTGAACCTGTATGGTGACTGATGATTTGCTGAAATTTCTGATAACACCCTACTATATTGATGCCGGAGATTACGAACAGGAAGATCATCGAACAAAGGCCGCCGAAAGAGAGTGTGGATCCGTTTGTTCCAATCAACTACCTGCATGAAAAAGAGATACAGGCAGATGGTGTAGTGAGAAGTGTGAACACGATTTTTCTGACAAACCGGGAATGTCCTTTCAAGTGTACAATGTGTGATTTATGGCGTCATACACTAGATGAATCTACGCCAAAAGGTGCGATTCCTGAACAAATTCGTTATGCCCTGAAAAAACTTCCTGAAGCTGATGTCATCAAGTTATATAACAGCGGTAATTTTTTTGATGGGAAAGCTATCCCGAAGAGTGACTATGACCAAATAGCAGAACTTCTGTCAGATGTAGAACATGTAGTTGTTGAGAACCACCCAGCTTTAACAAATAAGGCCGTACTCGATTTTTTTAAGTTGCTTAACGGCACATTTGAAATTGCAATGGGTCTTGAAACCATTCATCCCCTAGCGATGCCCATGCTCAATAAGCAGATAACAAAAGAGTTGTTTTCTAATGCAGTCGGTTTTCTGAATGAAGCAGGTATCTCCAGCAGGGCATTTATACTGTTGAACCCGCCATTCATTACAGATCCCGAAGAGAACCAACGATGGTGTCTTGAATCCTTGAATTTTGCATTTCAGGCTGGAGTTTCTGCCTGTACGATTATTCCAACACGTTCCGGTAACGGAATCATGGAAGATTTACAAAGCTCAGGAAAATATATACCTCCAAAACTGAAGGAACTTGAAAAAGTTTTTGATTCAGCCCTGCAAAGCAGCAGCAGAAGTAGAGTGTTTTGCGATACATGGGATCTTCAGTTGTTTTCAGATTGTGGAAATTGTTTGGAAAAGAGAACTGAAAGATTGAACCGGATGAATTTAACCCAAAAACTATTGCCTCCGATAGGATGCAGTTGCAACAGTGCAGAGTAGAAATGATGGATAGAAAGAAAACTGACAAAACTGACTTTTTAATAGTCGGTTCGGGATTTGCCGGATCGATACTGGCAATGTGCCTGATCAAGATTGGTTACAACGTATGTCTGGTAGAGAAAAAGAGGCATCCCCGTTTTGCCATTGGAGAGTCTTCTACACCAATTGCAGATATGATACTCAGAGATCTGGCTAAAGAATATAATCTTCCTTTTCTGAATAAGATTTCCAGGTATGGGGATTGGCAGCGTAACTATCCGGAAGTTGTTTGTGGTTTGAAACGCGGATTCAGTTACTATCAGCACACAAAAGGAACGCCTTTCAAAAAGGATAAGGAACATACAAAAGATCTTCTTGTTGCAGCGAGTGTGGATGATAAAAACTCGGATACAAACTGGCTTCGAAGTGATGTAGATCACTTTCTGGTAAAAAAAGCAGTTGAGACCGGTGTAATCAGCTATGAAAGGACAGAGGTAACCGGACTTACCCGAATGCCTGAAAAGAATCGTTGGAAAGTTGTCTTAAAAGATTCAGAAGACATAATAAGAATTGAGGCTGAATGGATCATAGACGCAACCGGGTCACCTGAATTTTCGAACCGGTTTCTTGGCACATCTGTTACAGATGATCCATTTTACACCAATTCTTCAGCTATTTTTACCCATATGCATGATGTTTCGCATTGGAGTGATCAGTTGCATAAGATCGGCCATCATACTGAAGATTATCCATACAATCCGGATCACTCTGCACTTCATCATTTGATCGATGAGGGATGGATCTGGATGCTACGCTTCAAAAATGATCTGCTCAGTTGTGGATTCATGCTGGATGGTGATATGGCCGAGAAAGGGAATCACCAGGCTCCTGATGAAGTATGGTGGAATACCATCAATTCTTATCCATCGTTAAGAGAGATTTTTAAAAAGTGGGAAATTGCGAAACTACCGGGCCGGTTTATTCAAACAGAAAGATTGCAAAGGCTTCTGACCAATAATCATGGTGACGGCTGGATTGCCCTGAATCACACAACAGGTTTTGTGGACCCAATGCACAGTACCGGCATCGCACATTCACTGAAAGGTATTGAGGATCTGTTATCCATTTTCAACAGTAAACAGAGGAATCTTTCTGAAGTAAACAAACGACTGGACAAAATGTATGAGATTACCCGGAAAGAGATATCACTGATCGATAAAATGGTATCTATGGCATATACCAGCAGGTTTGATTTCGAACTTTTTCATGCTGCAGTGATGCTCTATTTTGTGGCAACGGTTCAATATGAACAGAAAAGGTTAAGAGAGGAAAAACCCGAAGCCTTTTTATGTGCAACGGATGCTGTGATTGATGAGCTTGTGACGATTACTCACCGGGAACTAAACTCCATGAAAGGAAATTTTGATAAAAAAAGTCGCCACAGTTTCATCCAAAAACTGAAAAAAAGAGTTGATCCGCTAAACCGTGTAGGATTGATGGATAACGCAAAGAATCATATGTACAGGCACACAGCGGTTACCCTGTAATCAACTTTAACAGATCTACGGATAGTGTGGGCATACTCCCTTTGTGAGGTTTCCATCTCTCCCTTTAAACAGATTCCATGACTGCTCTTCAACCGCTCGCTTCACGTCTATCGGTGCTGCTGCTGATTCTTTTCAGTACGGCTTTTTTCCCGAATGTGCTTTTTTCGCAGTCGCCGCTTTCCGATAAAGTCATCGTGCTCGATCCCGGACACGGCGGAACCGCGCAGAGCGACACCTTTCGGGTGGGCCCCACCGGCGAGAGAGAAGAGTGGATCAACCTGCGCGTGGCTCTGCTGCTCGACTCTCTTCTTACCGAAGAAGGTGCCATTGTACACCTGACCCGCACCGATGATGTGCACGTTGAGCTGCGCGACCGGGCCGAACTGGCCGTTTCCCTCGGCGCGGATTTATTTCTCTCCATCCATCACAACGCCATTGGTGATCCCTCTGTCAACTTTCCCATGGTCTATTTTCACGGTACTGTGTCCGAAAATCCCGCCGGTGTTCAGCTTGCCCGTCACCTCGGCCAGGCTCTTCGCGCAGCGCTGTTTGATGGCGACGCCCCACTGGTGATCGCTTCCGATCATACCATTTTCCCAACAGCCGGAACCGCCGTATTGCGGCACTCGTACGGCATTCCCGGGGTGATTACCGAAGCCTCCTTCTTTACCCACCCTAATGAAGAGCAGTCGCTTCAAAACCTGGCCTATAACCTTCGGGAAGCAGAAGCACTGCTTCGGGGACTTCGGGCGTTTTTCAGTGAAGAGCAGCCACTCATTCACGACAAAGGAACCCGGGTGCAGCTCTCGCCCTTTCGAGGTGTGCAGGCGGGGGAGCGAATGAGCGCGGCTGTTTTGAACTGGAAAGCGGAGTTCCGACGGGGAGAAACACTGGCGGAAGCGGATGACCCTGAATTTCTCCTGCAGGCCCTCGGCGCGTTAACCCGCTCGGTTCGGCTTTTTCCCGACTCACCCGTGGCGCGGGAAGCTCATTTACTGCGCGCCCGCCTGCTGGAGCAACGTGGCGAGACAGAACAGGCCAACGAGGCTGCCCTGCGAGCAAGCGAGCACTATCTGCCGGTCTTGCCACACAACTGATTACTCCTCTTGTTGCGGAATGCGGGTAGCCTGCCACGCCACCGCGCGCCACTCCCCATCCCGCTTTAAAAATGTGCCGGTGTTGTAAAACTCCATCCGGCCACCGGTGCGCTCTGCGGCTACCAGTTTAAACGCCACGATAGCCGTACTTCCATAGAGCTTAATATCCAGCTCCTCTGCGTGGTAAGCGGGTCCGGCAGGCTCCCCTTCTTCCCGTTCCGCATCAACGCCCTCCATTCCGGCCAGTATCTGCTCTTTGGTGGTTCGCGTTCCGGCCGATCCGGTGTAGATCAGATCATCGGCCCAGAACCGGCGGTGTATATCGGCGTCGTTCGTAGAGGCTCCATCCAGAAAATCATCCAGAAGTTCCCGCAGCTCCTGTTTTTCCTGCGTGTCCTGTTCGGGGGTGAGCCCACCTGTTTCGGAGCAAGAGATGCCAGCAATAGCCAGAGCAATGAGTACAATCAAAAAACGCAACGGTTTCATCAGGGCGGGTGTTTGTTCACGGTTATCAGTAGTAGGAGAATACGCCGGATGGCGGTCGCAAACAACCGGATCCGCACTCTTCACATATGGTACATCCGAATGCCCTATATTTCCCCGTTTCCAATCCATTTGCTATGAACAAACCGGCTCTCGCCACTGTCTTTCTGGTTGTGATGATCGACCTTCTCGGGTTCGGCATTGTATTGCCGTTGTTGCCGTTCTATGCGCAGGAGTTTGCCGCCTCGGCCGTGATGATTGGATTGTTGTACAGCGTCTATTCCTTCATGCAGCTTATCTTTTCGCCCATTTGGGGAAGCCTGAGTGACCGCATCGGTCGTCGGCCTATCATGCTGCTGAGTACGTTTGGCGCCGTTCTCGCCTACATTGTTTTTGGCCTGGCCGAGTCGCTCGGTGTTCTCTTCTTTTCACGCATTATTGCCGGTGTAATGGGTGGCAACATCTCCACGGCGCAGGCGTACATTGCCGATGTTACGGATGATGAGAACCGGGCGCGCGGCATGGGGCTGATCGGCGCCGCTTTTGGAATTGGATTTGTGGTGGGCCCGGCTTCGGCTACACTCCTTATTCATAGCTCCTTTCACGACTTTGTGGCCTCGATCGGCTTTGTGGAATTTGCCGACTGGATGCGCATCAACAAATTTGCCCTCCCCGGCTTTTTCGCGGCATTTCTCTCTCTCTGCAGTTTTTTGATGGTGCTTTTTAAACTGCCCGAAACGGTAGATACCAGCCGGCCGGCACCCGCAGCCATGCGCCGCCCCAGTGTGTTTACGCCTCGCTTCTGGCGGCTTCTATCCGAACAAAAAGGATCTTCTGCCCGCGGCTTTCTGCTTCCGCTTGTGATCGGGTTTTTCCTGCTCTCATTCGGCGAATCGAGCCTCTATAGCGCCTTTCCACTGTTTGCGGAGGGCCAGCTCAATATGACCGCCGAAGAGGTGGGTATTCAGTTTTTCTATATCGGCATTATCGCAGTAGTGGTGCAGGGATTTCTCATCAAACCGCTAACCCGGCGCTTTTCAGAAGAGTCTCTCTTCCTTACCGGCAACGTGCTGATGGTAACCGGCCTCGCACTTATCCCGCTTTCGCACAACATGCTGATGCTGGCTCTTTTTCTCGGGTTGATGGCGCTGGGCAAAAGCCTGAATACACCCACCATCACCAGCCTCATCTCCAAAGAGGCGCGAGCGGATAACGTCGGCGCGGTGATGGGCGCCTCGCAGGGACTCTCCGGATTGGGGCGTATGATTGGACCCACCTGGGGCGGCGCTCTTTTCGCTATCTACTTTGGGATACCGTTCGTGGCGACCGCCCTCATTGTAGCAGCCACGATCTGGATCGCCTTCGGGCTGATGCGTACATCAACACAAACGAACGAGTAATTTTACCGCTTCGCATCCACGGTATGGAGCGCATAGGGCATGGCGCCGAGCCGCTATTTTTCCAAGCTTCTCCTGCTTGTTCTCGATCAGCTGATAGTTCGCCTTTCTCA
>JBLRWS010000018.1:12006-41345 GCA_047921075.1 Balneolaceae bacterium
CTGAAGCAATGCACGGTTGATCTGCTTTTCGAATTCGTCATAGAATTCATTGCGATGTGCCGAGGGGTACACCTGCGACATCAGCACCGCGGTGAGCTGCCGTTCCGGGTCGATCCAGAATTTGGTTTGAAACAATCCGCCCCACTGCAAGCGTCCGGGAAGGCGGCCCAGCTGCGGCTCGGTATCGGCCATGGTGCGGCCAAAGGCGTAGGTAAACGCTTCCCCGCCGGTACGCAGCTCACCGATCTGATTTTCAAAAAGCAGAGCGGCCGTCTCTTCCTCAAACAACCGCACGCCGTTCAGCTCTCCGCGGTTAAGGAGCATCTGCAAAAACCGTTGATAATCGAGTGCACTGCTTACCAGGCCCGAACCACCCGAAAAGTACGTTACCTCCGGCAGCGCCTCCATATCCAAGCCGTTGGAACGGCCTACCGAAAGTTGGGATACGCGTTGAAGCTCACCGGGAGACGGATTCCGATACATCGCCACCAGCCGTTGCTGCTGCTCACTATTCAGGTTAAACCCGGTATCGCGCATCTCAAGGGGAGTAAAAATTTCCTCTTCAAAAAACTGCTCAAGTGTGCGGCCCGACACCACTTCTATCACTCGGCCAAGTACATCGGTGCTTAGTCCGTAGGTCCACCGCTGGCCGGGGTGGTGACGTAGCGGCAGCCCGCCCAGCGCAGCCATGGTTTGTTCGAGCGTGCGCCCGTCAAACACCGTACCGTCCGGCACACCCGCTTCGCGGTACAAGCGTCCCATCTGCTCATCCACAAACCCATACGCAACACCCGATGTGTGAGTGAGCAAGTGGTGGATGGTGACCGCTTCCCGTGCCGGTTCGGTTTCCCACGTCTGTTGCTCCTCGTCATAGCCCGTTATTATCCGGGCGTTTTCAAATTCGGGAATGTAGCGGTACACAGGGTCGTCAACCGACAGCTCGCCCCGCTCGGCCAGCATCAGTACCGCCACGGAGGTAATCGGTTTGGTCATGGATGCAATACGAAACAGATGATCGCTTTGCATCGGCTGGTTGCGCTCCAGATCGGCATGGCCGTTGGTATAGCTGTAGGCGATACGCCCATCCTTCATCACCAGAGCCACAGCACCGGGTATTTTATCATCCTGAATCATCTGATCCAAAAATGCTGTAACGCGTGCGAGGGAGTCGGCCGAGACGCCAACCGCTGCCGGGTCGGTATCGGTAAAGGAGACGGACTGATAGACATCGGTTTCGGAGGATGTGCACCCTGCAAAAATAGATGCCATCATCAGTATCGACAGCAGAGAAGACCTGTTTATCATGAATCGTTGCATCAAAAAGCTATTTGGCTGGTTCAACTTGAGTGCTTAATCTACACTCTTTCTGTCTTCCAGGCATCAAAAAAACATAAATGATTCAATTGAGGAGGCTTTGAAAAACCAGGATTTTTGGTCAAGATCGCCTTCGGGCTGATGCGGACATCATCGGATGCGAACGAGAATTTTACCGCTTCGCATCCACGGTATGGAGCGCATAGGGAATGGCATCGAGCCGCTCTTTTGATATCTGGCTGCCTGTTACCGTGCAGATACCGTACGTGCCGAGTTCGATACGATCCAGCGCAGCCGCTATTTTTTCGAGCTTCTGCTGCTTGTTTTCGATCAGCTGATAGTTCGTCTTTTTCAGCTGGGTATCGGACGCTACATCACCCTGATGGTGTGCCGTTCCGGAGCGGTTATCATCCGCTTTTTGATTGATCGACTCAATCCCCTCGCGAAGCGTTTTAATCTCTTCCTGTTCCTCTTCCTGAAGAGCCAGAAGCTGTTTTTTAAAGCCGGCAAGCTCCTCGTCGGTCAGATGGGTAGACATCTTCGATGTGGTTTGATCAGCCATGGGTACCGTTGGTTTGTTCACTGTTTCACTCATCACAACAGAAATCAAACCGGTATTGTTCGGGCGATGGGCGCTTACCCGCGCAGCTTTTCAGTAGCCGCTTTCAAAAAGTAGCGCAACACCTGATCGCCGGCGGGCCGGTAATTACGATGCATTCGATCCCGAAAAAAAGCACGGAATTCGGACGCGGAGAGCGTCACCCCTCCCTGCTGAATCATCTCCAACATCTCTTTCTCTTTCAGTTCCAGTGCCACCCGTAGCTTTTTCAGCACGGTGTTGTTGGTTACGGGCGTTTCAATCGGCTGCGGGGGATGATCATCACTTTTTCCGCGCCTGTAAATGATAAGTCCGTCCAAAAAATGGGCGGTCAGGTCATCGGGCGTATCCTCCTCAGCGGTGGACCCGTCAATGCGGGTAACCGTCGGTTTTGGGCGCTTGAAGATCGCCTCCACATCTCCCCGCTTCGGGGTATAGCCGCCCAGTGTAAGAATTTCTGCTACCCCGCCATCCGGGAGGTCCAGCATGTATCGGATGGATGAAATGATATCGTCGTTTCGCACCGTGTTTTGTACGTTTATGAAAATTGGAATTTGGGTGTAAGGTACACGAAATCGGCCATGAAACGAATCGATTTCCTGCAGAGCCGGTTCCTTCAAAGAGTTCATCTCCAAAAAAAAGGCAGCCCCGGTGAGGCTGCCTTTTCAGAAGAACAGTGGTGATCGGTTTCCCGGTTACTTCAGATCGAAGCGATCGAGATTCATCACTTTGGCCCACGCGTTCACAAAATCGCGGACAAACTTCTCTTCGCTGTCGCCGGCGGCGTATACCTCGGCAAGTGCGCGAAGCTCCGAGTTGGATCCGAAGATCAAATCGGCGCGGGTGGCCGACCATACCGGCTCGCCGGATTTACGGTCGCTGCCCACAAACACATCCTGCTTGTCGGTGGTTGCCTGCCAGGTGATGTTCAGGTCGAGCAGGTTCACGAAGAAGTCGTTGGTGAGAGCACCCGGCTGATCGGTAAATACACCGTGCTTCGATCCGTTGTAGTTGGTGTTCAGCACACGCATACCGCCAACCAGAACCGTCATTTCGGGCGGTGTAAGGGTCAGAAGCTGCGATTTGTCGATCAGCATCTCTTCGGCACTCGTGTTGTGTTTCGGCGCAAAGTAGTTGCGGAATCCATCAGCGGGCGGTTCCAGCCAGTCGAACGATTCCACATCGGTCTGCTCTTGCGTGGCATCGGCGCGGCCGGGTGTAAATGGCACCGACACATCATGGCCGGCATCTGCGGCTGCTTTCTCGATGGCCGCTGCACCGCCCAGTACAATCAGGTCGGCGAGAGAGACGCGCTTGTCTCCCGATTGCGCACTGTTGAACGACTCCTGAATCTCTTCCAAAGTATTCAATACCCGGGTCAGTTGTTCAGGGTTGTTCACCTCCCACTTATTCTGTGGTGCGAGGCGAACACGCGCTCCATTGGCGCCGCCGCGTTTGTCCGATCCGCGGAAAGTAGAGGCCGACGCCCAGGCCGTTGATACCAATTCGGGCACGGTGAGTCCGCTCTCCAGAATAGTATTTTTCAGCGTGTCGGCATCCGCTTCATCCATCAGATCGTAATCGACGGTGGGAATCGGGTCTTGCCAGAGAAGATCTTCCTGTGGCACTTCCGACCCGAGATAGAGCGCTTTTGGCCCCATATCGCGGTGTGTCAGTTTAAACCAGGCGCGGGCAAAAGCGTCGGCAAACTCGTTGGGATTTTCGTAAAAGCGCCGGGAGATTTTCTCGTAGGCGGGATCTACTTTCAGCGAGAGGTCGGTGGTAAGCATAAAAGGCGCATGCTTCTTGTCGGGATCGTGCGCATCGGGCACGGTTCCTTCGCCGCCGCCATCTTTTGGCCGCCATTGCCACGCTCCGGCCGGGCTTTTGTACTTCTCCCAGTCGTATTTAAAAAGATTATCGAAGTAGAGGTTGGTCCACTCGGTCGGTTTCTGTGTCCACGCTCCTTCGAGGCCGCTGGTAATGGTATCGCCGGCTTTTCCGCTGCCGTGCGAGCTTTTCCAGCCGAGTCCCATCTCTTCAATGGGCGACGCTTCCGGCTCCGGACCGAGATGGCTTTCGGGAGCGGCACCGTGCGTTTTTCCAAAGGTGTGTCCGCCGGCAATCAGTGCTACCGTCTCTTCGTCGTTCATGGCCATCCGGGCGAATGTTTGCCGGATGAAGTGTGCCGCTTTTTCGGGGTCGGGCTCGCCAAACGGCCCTTCCGGATTTACATAAATCAATCCCATGTGATCGGCGCCCAGCGGTTCCTCGAGTGTGCCGTCGTCGGTGTGGCGGTGGCTGTCGAGCCATTCTCCCTCCGCACCCCAGTAAATATCGTCTTCGGGTTCCCAAACATCTTCGCGTCCCCCGGCAAATCCGTAGGTCTCGAAGCCCATCGTTTCCAGGGCTACGTTACCGGCCAGAATCATCAGGTCGGCCCAGGAGAGGCTGCGCCCGTATTTCTGTTTTACCGGCCAAAGCAGCAGGCGGGCTTTGTCGAGGTTTACATTATCGGGCCAGCTGTTGAGCGGCGCAAATCGCTGGTTTCCGGTTCCCCCGCCGCCACGGCCATCGGCCACGCGGTACGTTCCGGCACTGTGCCACGCCATACGGATCATCAGCGGGCCGTAATGGCCATAATCGGCCGGCCACCACTCCTGAGAGTTGGTCATCAGCTCGGCAAGATCTTCTTTTACCGCCTTCAGGTCCAGTTCCTGAAACGCCGCGGCGTAGTCAAAATCCTCGCCCATCGGGTCCGATTTGGACGAATGCTGCCGCAGGATGTCCAGATTCAGTTGATTGGGCCACCATTCCCGTATTTTGGCTCCCGTGTTTGCCGTTTTCCGCATGCCACCGTTGTGAAACGGGCATTTGCTTTCATTCACTTTGTACGTATTCGCCTTCTTGTCGGCGTTTTGATTTTCCTGGTTACTCATTCTCGTGCTTTTTTTGGTTGGATGGTAGGTTTAAAATACAGAAGCTGCCACGCACTATTCACATAGATTGTTCTTATAACATCAATTTTACCCGGTGATGAATAGAATACCGGCCCGAAATGAATACGATGCAGCCCTGTCAGGTTGATGACATCACCGCGCCTACGCTCTCATCTGCCGCTGCAATCGTCTTTTGCAGCATGGGGTAGGTGAGGGATGCGGCCAAGAACCAGCTTTCGAAGGGTGAGGGTGGCAGGTAGATGCCGCGCTTCAGCATCTCGTGAAAGAACTTTTTGAAGAGATCCTGATTGGTGGTATTGGCGGTTTTGAAATCGCGGACCGGTTCGCCGGTGAAGAAAATGGTAATCATAGAACCGACCTGGCGAATCTGAAAATCAACACCGTGTTTCAATAACACCTCATGCAGCCCTTTTTTTAGATAGTCGGTTTTCTCTTCGAGCTCAACGTAGAGTTCGGGATGGGCGTTCAGCCTGCCAAGCAGTGCATTGCCGGCACTCATGGCGAGCGGGTTGCCCGACAGCGTTCCTGCCTGATACACCGGCCCGACCGGTGCAACCACATCCATGATCTCTTTTTTGCCGCCATAGGCACCCACCGGAAGCCCGCCGCCGATAATTTTACCGTAGGTGACCAGGTCGGCCCAGACATCGTAGCGCTCCTGTGCGCCTCCCCGGGCCAGGCGAAATCCGGTCATCACCTCATCAAAAATCAAGACGGTGCCGTGTTCGTCGCACAGCGAGCGGAGCCCTTCCAAAAATCCGGGCTCGGGCGGAATACAGCCCATATTGCCGGCTACCGGCTCCACAATGATCGCCGCAACATTCTCTTTGTTCTTGTTGAGCAGTTTTTCAACACTCTCCAGATCGTTGTAATCGGCATTGAGAGTGTCTTTGGCGGTTCCTTTGGTTACCCCCGGGCTGCTCGGTTTGCCCAGTGTAAGGGCGCCGCTTCCCGCTTTAATCAAAAACGAATCGCCGTGGCCGTGATAGTTTCCTTCAAATTTGATGATTTTGTCCCGCCCGGTGTAGCCGCGGGCAACACGGATGGCGCTCATGCACGCTTCGGTCCCGGAGTTGACCATCCGCACCCGTTCTATGTTGGGCACCATTTCTTGCACCAGCTCCGCCATATCAATTTCTACCCGGGTGGGTGCGCCAAAGGAGGTGGAGTTGAAGGAGGCGTCTTGCACCGCCTTGATGACGGCAGGGTAGGCGTGGCCTAAAATCATGGGCCCCCAGGAACCGACATAGTCGATGTACTCATTTCCATCCACATCGGTCAGGATCGATCCGCTCGCTTTTTCAAAAAAAATCGGGGTGCCGCCAACCGATTTAAACGCCCGTGCCGGTGAATTGACCCCGCCGGGGATAAATTTTTGTGCCCTGTTGAATAGATATTCGCTTTTGTTTAGGATCATAGTCTTGAGTCTTGAGTCCTGAGTCTTGAGTCGTGAGGGCGTTCTCAAGACTCACGACTCAGAACTATCTTCTAATTTCAGTCGGTCATGTTTTGCAGTGCGGCAATTCGCTTGTCAAGCGGTGGGTGTGTCATAAACAGCGCTTTTAAACCACCCTTTTTACCTCCGGTAATACCAAATGCCTGCATCGATTCCGGCAGTTGATTCGGTACATTGCTTTCCGCTTTCAGCCGCTGCAGTGCGTTAATCATACCCATCCGGCTGCCCAGGCGTGCACCCGCACGGTCGGCCACAAATTCGCGACGGCGCGAGAACCAGAAGACAATGGTGGATGCCAATATGGCCAACACAATCTCGGCAACGATTGTTGTAATGAAGTAGCCGATACCGAGGCCCTGCTCATTGCGCAGTACAAGCCGGTCTACGGCAAAGCCGATCACGCGGGCAAGAAACATCACAAAGGTGTTTACCACGCCCTGAATAAGGGCCAGGGTGATCATGTCGCCATTGGCTACGTGGCCGATTTCGTGGCCCATCACCGCTTCGATTTCGTCTCTGTTAAAGCGCTGCATCATGCCGCTGCTTACAGCCACAAGTGCTTTGTTTCGATTGGCGCCGGTGGCAAATGCGTTGGCCTGTTGGGCTTCAAAAATTCCAACTTCCGGCATGCCGATACCGGCCTCCTGACTCTGGCGCTCTACAAGGCGCACCAGCCACTCTTCTTCGCTGTTTCGGGGCTTATCGATAAGGTGCACCTTCATGCTCCATTTGGCAATCTTTTTAGAGAGCAGAAGCGAAATGAAGGAGCCTGCCATCCCGAAAACGAAACAGAAAATGAGGAGTGCCTGCAAATTCAGGTTGGTGCCGGTTTCATCGAGGAACGACCCAACACCAAGAATAGAGAGGGTAATACTTGCTACAACAATAATGGCCAGGTTGGTGGCAAGAAATAATAGAACTCGTTTCATTTTTTTAAAATAGGTTTACGTGGTTAATGTACTGAGATTATAAAATTGGCTTTTTATAGAGAAGCAGATTGCAACAATCGTGCCGCATCTTTTGCAAAGTAGGTGGCAATGAGGTCGGCGCCGGCGCGCTTAAAACCAATCAGCTGTTCCATCATGGCCTCTTCTTCATGAAGCCAGCCGTTGGCCGCTGCCGCTTTGATCATGGCGTACTCACCGGAGACGTTGTACACTGCCACGGGTACGTGAACCGATTCTTTTACAGCGCGCACCACATCAAGATAGGGAAGCCCGGGCTTCACCATCACAATATCGGCGCCTTCATGCTCGTCGCTCACCGCCTCTTTTACCGCTTCTATAACGTTTGCCGGATTCATTTGATACGTCTTTTTATCTCCAAATCCCGGAGCGGAATCGAGCGCGTCGCGAAACGGGCCGTAAAACACGGAGGCGTACTTGGCGCTGTAGGCCATGATTCCGGTGTTGGTGTATCCCATTTCGTCGAGGGCGTGGCGCATCACGGCAATACGGCCGTCCATCATATCGCTCGGAGCTACAAAGTCGGCACCGGCTTCGGCATGGCTAACCGCCATTTTGGCAAGCAGTTCCGCACTTTCGTCATTTAGAATCTCGCCATCCTCCACAATTCCGTCGTGTCCGTAACGGCTGTACGGGTCCAGCGCCACATCGGTCATAACAAGCAGTTCAGGAAACGCCTCTTTCAGCTTCCGTACGGTTTGCTGCATCAACCCGTCGGGGTTTAGCGCCTCGGTGCCTTCGTTGTCTTTCTTGTGGTCGGGCACTTTGGCAAACAGAAGAACGGCCGGAATACCCAAGTCGGCCAGCTCCCGCACTTCATCCATCAGCCGGTCGGCCGTAAACCGAAAATAGCCGGGCATGGATGGGATCTCTTCGCGGGTGTCGTCTCCTTCCATGACAAAAAGCGGTGCAATCAGATCGTCAGTACGCAGATGATGCTCGGCGGCCATGCGGCGAATGGCCGCATTTTGCCGAAGCCGTCGCGGCCTCGATTCGGGAAATTGTGAGTGACTCATGGGTGATTAATCAATGTGTGGTTGTCATGGTTTCGGGCACGACTACGGTAATATCGGCCGCCTGCAGCAGAGACGGGTCTACGTTCCGCACATCGGCCACGGTAATGGTGTTGATGGTGAGAATACGAAGATCGGGCCGCTGTTGACGCACATACCACACAATGCCCTCGTCTTGGTTGGAGTGGTACGAGCCGTTCAGATGAAGCAGCCGGCTCTGCGGTTTCAGGTACTGAAGAATAAAATGAGCCATGGTCGCGTCCTTCACCGCCTGCGCGTAGATCAGGTTTACACCTCCGTGCCCGTGGGCAGCCTCGCTCATTGCCCGGTACGTGGGCAGAGTGGTGTCGACCTCTACCGGCAGGGGCATCATCCACTGTTTCGCCTCATCGGCGAGTTCGTGCAGCGGGTCCAGTCCGCCGCTGTACACCGCATTGGCGTAGCGACGGGGAATGTTTGTGGCGATGACCGGCAGCCCGTTGGCGCGTGCAAACTCAACCACCGGTTTGTAGTCGGTCGGGTAGTTGTTCCACAATCGCGCTTCGCTTTCGAAACTGCGCTGGGTAATCAGGCCGGCCAGGTATTCATCCAGCAACACCTGCTGGTCGGCTTCAAACATCTCCATGCCTACCATGGTGGTTTTGGCCGTATCTGCCGCAAGGTCGCTCAACAGTTCCAGCTGCAGCCAGTGTGCAATCGCGCTGTTGTGCAGTTCACCAAAAAAAATCAGGTCGCTGTTGCCCGCCTGCACCGCCACGCTCTGATACGATATCACACCGCCTGACTGATTATACAGCAGGTATGCGGGCTTATCGGGGGAGTTGCCCCAGGTTGCAAGCAGAAACAGAATCGTAAGTGCAGGTTTGATCATCATGGTTTTCGGGCTGTCCACCCGATCGGCGGATGGCTGTTCAAGGTTTCAAAAAACAAAGATTAGATGAATGCATCGTTAAGAATTAAGGGGCCTGCGAAAGCATCTGCTGCCGAACGGCCCGGAACTCGTCGCCCTCTTCCCAGCGCATCATCTCATCGGCGTTGATTACATCGTACGCCACGTAAAACATCAGCCGCGTGTCGCTCTCCATCCCCAACACATCCCAGTACTCGTTGATCTCATCGCCGGGCTGATGGTAATTGGCCGCCCGAACGCTGTCGGCTGTCTGGCTAAAATTGGCCGGTTTGTTGATGTATTCCCGGCCGGGATTTGGGTAGATGGCCGGGATGCCGATTCGCGCGTATGAAAAATGATCCGACCGGTAAAAGAAACCCTGCTGCGGTTCCGGGTCGGGAGCGATGGTTCGCCCGTGCTGCTGCGCATGCTTTTTAAAGTAGTCTGTTAATGTATTGCGCCCGTATCCCACCAGCGTCAGATCGCGGGTTTCGCCAAAAATCTGCATGCTGTCCAGGTTAAAATTGGCCGATACGTTGCCGGGATGAACCGTTGGGTTTCGCGACCAGTACAGCGAGCCGAGAAGCCCCATCTCTTCCGCGCCCACGAACATAATCAGTGCCGAGCGGCGCAGCGTCGACTCTACCTCTTTAAGAGCGCCGGCCACTTCCAGCAGAGCGGCCGTGCCAGATGCATTATCCCAGGCGCCGTTGTAAATTACCGTTTCCCCGTCGTCTGTTTCAGCTTTGCCGAGGTGATCGTAGTGGGCAGAGAAGATCACATACTCATCTTTCAGGTCGGGGTCGGTTCCCTCTACCAGTCCGATCACGTTTCGGGTGCTCATGTCGCTGTATTCGGCTTCGAGAAACAGATCGAGTTGGACACCGTTCAGGGGAACCGGCTCGAAGTTTCGATCGGCGGCAGCGTCCAGCATCTGATCCAGATCGAGGCCTGCGCTTTCAAACAAGCGGCTGCTCGCGGGTTGGGTCATCCAGGCGCTAAATTCCGGGCGGGCGGTGCCGCTCTCGCCACCCTTCAGGCTAAACCGCTCGCGGCCCCAGCTGTTGGCCACCACATCCCAGCCGTAACCGGCGGTTGGGGTGGTGTGAATGATGATGGCACCCAGGGCTCCCATCTCTTCAGCCATTTCAAATTTATAACTCCAGCGGCCGTAGTAGAGGCGCGAATCGCCTTCGAAAATCTCGGGGTCATGCGAGGGATCACTATTTTTGAATACCAGAACCTTGCCCTCTACATCGGCACCTTTGTAATCATCCCAGTCGAATTCGGGTGCCTGAATGCCGTATCCTACGTAGAGCAGTTCCGCACGCCGCAGATCAACGGTTTCGGCCTCATTGGCCGGCCATGCCATAAAATCGGTGAGGTAGGTAAGGGAGATGTTCGGCGAAGCGCCGGATACAAGCGTCATCCGCGCCGTATTACGGTTTACCCGCTGGCCCAGAAGCGGCACCTGCTGCGTAAAGCTCCCGTCGGGCATGCCGGGCTGTACACCCATCTGTTCGAGCTGTTCAATCAGATAGTTGACCGTACGATCTTCGCCGGGTGAGGCGGGCGCACGCCCTTCAAACTCATCGGATGCGAGCACCTGAATGTGATTGAGCATGGTATCGCCAAAAATGGTTTCTGCGCCTTGTTCTGCAGGCGGGATGGAACAGGCGGTTATGAGAACAAGCAGAGCGATAAAATAGCGTTTCATAAGCAAGGAATGCGTCGGTTTACGGTAGTTAGTGGCAACCTGTAACATACGGCATATCACTGAAAAAATCTGATCGGTGCCAACCGCTGCTGCATTTTTGGCTGACATTGACCGGGGCAATGATTACTATTCGGCAGATGCGAAAACAGTGATCTATGAAAGCGTTCTACCAACACAAAACCATTCTTGTAACCGGAGCCGCAAGCGGCATTGGCAATCATTTTTGTGAGCGGGTCGCCTCGCTTGGCCCCTGCAGGCTCATCTTGTGGGACCGCAACCCCGACATTCTCAAAACATTCGCAGCCGGCCTCCCCGGCCATGCGGAGGTGCGCTGGGCAGATGTGGATGTGGCGAATGCAGAGGCCATCCGCCGCGAGGCCGAACAGCTTCTGGACGATGACTGGCTGCCCGACCTGGTGGTAAACTGTGCCGGAGTGGTTCGCGATGGCTATTTTCACGAGCTGGACAGTGCCTCCATCGGATCAACGATTGCCATCAATACCACCGGCAGTATGTGGGTGGTACACGCCTTTTTGCCGGAGATGATCCTGCGCGGAAGCGGGCACGTGGTGAACATCGCCTCGGCTTCGGGCTACATCGGCAACCCCAGAATGAGCGTGTACGCAGCAAGTAAGTGGGCGGTGATTGGATGGAGTGAATCGCTTCGGCTGGAGATGAAGCGGCTTGCAACCGGCGTTAACGTAACGGTGGTTATTCCAAGCTACATCCAAACGGGCATGTTCGACGGAGTAAAGCCGCCGCTGCTGGTGCCCATACTTACCACAGAAGCGATTGTAACAAAAATGCTCCGGGGCATTGCGCGCGGGGCGTTCAGAATTCAGGCGCCGTTTATGGTACGGTTTGTGCCGCTTCTGAAAGCGGTGCTGCCCACCGCCGCATTCGACTGGCTTGCCGGCGGTGTTTTGGGTGTATACAACTCCATGGATACATTCAGGGGCAGAATCAAAAAATAGATTATCATGAATACAGCAGACCTTCTGAAACGGCAGCGCACTACGTTCGAAGCCGGTACCACCCGCTCGGTTCGCTATCGCAAAGAGCAGCTACACAAACTCCGCGCGGCGGTGTTGGAGCAGACCGACCGTCTAACCGCCGCGATGGCCCGCGATCTGGCCAAGCCGGAGATGGAATCGATCTCGGCCGAAATCGTTACGGTGCTGGATGAAATAGATGTGCATCTGAAGCACCTGGAGGGATGGGCCAAGCCTGAGTCGGCCCGTGCCAACCTCATCTCCCTCCCATCAAGCGGTGAGGTACACCGTCAGCCGTACGGCGTCACGCTGATTATCGGTGCGTGGAACTATCCGGTCCACCTGGTTTTGATGCCGCTTATCGGCGCTATTTCGGGTGGCAATACGGCCGTTGTAAAACCGTCGGAGTTGGCTCCGCATACCTCCACCGCGGTACGCGAGTTGCTGGAATCGGCATTTGATGATGCGTACATCGCGGTGGCAGAAGGCGGTGTGCAGCAGACACAGGAGCTGCTCGATCAACCGTTCGATAAAATCTTTTTTACCGGCAGCACCCGTGTGGGAAAAATTGTGATGGAAAAAGCGGCGGCTCATCTCACGCCGGTTACCCTCGAATTGGGCGGCAAGAGTCCGGCCGTAGTGCATAAAGACGCCGACATCCCCACAGCGGCAAAGCGTATCATCTGGGGCAAATGCATGAACGCCGGACAGACCTGTATCGCACCCGACTTTGCGCTGGTACACGAATCGGTAAAAGCAGCGTTTTTGGATGAAGCCAAAGCGGCCATTCGCACCTTTTACGGATCCGACCCCGCCGCCTCGCCCGATTTCGGCCGTATCATTAATGACGATCACTTCAACCGGATAACCGAACTGATGAAAGGGGCAACCGTAGTTGCGGGCGGGCAAACCGATGCCGATACCCGCTACATCGCCCCGACCATTCTCGCTCCTGTTACCTTTTCGCACCCGATCATGAAGGAAGAGATTTTTGGTCCGGTGCTTCCCGTGCTTACCTATACCGATCAGAACCCGCCGCTAACCTTGCTCCGCCAGCTGCCCCCGCCACTGGCACTCTATCTCTTTTCGAGCGATTCTCTATTTACCGACCGGCTGATTGAGCACCTGCCCCACGGCGGAACTTGTGTAAATGACGTGGTGATGCATATTACAAACCCGAATTTACCGTTTGGAGGGTGTGGACCCAGCGGAATGGGGCACTATCACGGCCGGTACAGTTTCGACTGTTTTACCCGGCCACACGCGGTCATGCGCCGTAACGTCTGGCCCGATCCCTCGTTTCGCTATCCGCCATTTGGCAAAAAACTCTATTTTCTGAAGAAGCTATTGCTACGTTAATGAACTGTAACCAAACAAGGAGATAATCATGAGACCGTACACAAGTACACTTGCTCTTACGCTTACAATGCTGATGCTGGCTGCAGCCTGCCAGCCCGATAACCGCACCTCCGAACCTTCTGTGTCGCCGGTAGAAACCGTGAACAGCATGGTCACGCTCGAAAGTCCCTACTCGGTGGATGAAACCGTAGAGCGGCTGCGCGAACGGCTGGAAGACCGCGGGTTTATGATTCCCGTTGTGCTCGATCATCAGGCCAACGCGGCCCGGGTCGACCTCACCCTGCCGCCCACCGTAGTGTTGCTGTTTGGCAATCCGCGGGCGGGCACGCCGCTGATGCAGTGCGAGCAGCGCCTGGGCATTGACCTGCCTCAAAAAGCGCTCGTTTATGAAGATGAGGGTGGACAAGTACACCTGGCTTACAACAATCCGCTCTATCTGCAGCAACGCCATCAGGCAGGCCCCTGTGGCGGTGCGTTTGAGAATGCTGCTGAGGCACTTGCAGGGTTGATGGCACCGGTTGTTGAATGAGAAAATCCGGCACGTCATACCGCGCGCTGGTGGCAGAGCGGGTCAACGGCGGTTTTCGGCAACGTGTTCAGGAGTTGAACAGGGAAGATCTGCCCGTCCATGATTTGCTGGTACAGGTTCACTACTCCTCGCTGAACTACAAAGATGCTCTCTCTGCCACAGGCAACCCCGGGGTAACGCGCAGCTATCCCCATACACCCGGTATCGATGCGGCCGGAGTGGTGGCAGAAAGCCGGGATGATCGGTTTCAGGAGGGCGATAAGGTTATCGTAACGAGTTACGATTTGGGGCAGAATACGCCGGGCGGCTTTGGGGAGTATATTTCCGTGCCGGGAGAGTGGGTGGTGCCGCTGCCTGCCGGTCTTACGCTTGAGGAGAGCATGATACTGGGTACTGCCGGATTTACCGCTGCGTACGCGGTTGAGAAAATTACCCGTGCAGGCATCCCTCCCGCACAGGGCCGTGTTGTGGTGTCGGGTGCAAGCGGTGGTGTTGGGTCGCTTTCCGTGGCCATTCTTTCGGGCCTGGGTTACGATGTGCTGGCTGTAACCGGTAAAGAGGAGGCACATGAATGGCTCCGTTCGGCGGGAGCGTCGGAGATCATTGGCCGGCAAGAGGTTACCGCCGTGTCCGGCAAACCCCTGCTGCATGCCCGATGGGCGGCCGGTGTGGATACTGTTGGCGGGCCGATGCTCGATGCCATCTTGCGGCAGACCGATCACAATGGCGCGGTGGCGTGCTGTGGCAATGTGCTTGGCGGGGAGCTGGAAACCAACATCTACCCGTTTATTTTACGAGGTGTTGGGTTGATGGGGGTCGATTCCGGAATTTGCCTCATGCCCGATCGCAAGCGGATCTGGAACGCATTGGCCGGAGAGTGGAAACCGGACCTTCAAAAATTACCGGTAAAGAGCGTGGAAATCGATCAACTTCCGGCTGAAATTGAACACATAAAAAATGGCAAGCAGCAAGGACGCGTGCTTGTAAAACATCGGGTGGGATAGGTCTCAGGCAATTTTTTTGCTGCGGAGGGAGGTAGCACGTTTCAACGGCTCGGCCAGATCAACTTCCGTAACCGGCTTCATCAGATAATCGACATAGCTCGTTTTTTTTGCCCGCTCCATACTCAGTTTATCGGTACTTCCTGAGAGATAAATAACCGGTATATCTGAAAATTTACGGATCTCACTTACCGCCTCAATACCATCCATATCTCCCTTCAAAGAGATATCCATCATAATGATATCGGGGTTGAGCGCCTTTGTCTTCTCGATCGCTTCCGGGCCGGATAGTGCCTTGCCTACTACATGGTAGCCCATTTTTGTGATCATGCGCTCTCCTACAAGGGATAAGAGCATATCGTCTTCAACAAGGAGAACCGTCTGACTGTGTGATTGAAGTGCTTTCATAGAGGGAAGAATTTGTTGATCCCAATATATTAAAATTTTCTAATAAAAGAAATAAAAGGTGTCTGACTCTCCTCACTACCCCTCTTTTGTTCACCCATACAGCGGTTCACGGCGATCCGTTCAGGTAATACCCAAAAAAGCAACCCATAGCCTGATAGTGCCCCCCTCTATTTGTACCGGATAAACACCGTTTAGCCATCGGCTCAAAAAGACGGCGGACGAAAGAAGCGACCGGGCTCATGCATTTCCCGTAATGGTCTATGGATGCACGGTTTCTTAACTTTCGCTCCGTTACAATGAAACGATCACCTGCATGTAACGTATCATCCGCTTTCGACAACCCGATAAGCAGAACATTTCAAGTGAATCAACCTACACTGTTCATTACGTTCCTGGCGATCCTGAGCGCCTCGATTTCTGCATTCTCTTCCTATTCAATGCCGCATTCATTCGCCTCAGGTTCTGTACAGGCAGCCGGCCCGGCTTGTACCGCAACCGGAACCGTTGTCGATACAGAAACATCAGAGCCCATTCCTTTTGCACATCTTTTAGTGACCGAAAGCGAAGTGTCTGAGGCGGGTGTGAGAGGTGCCACATCCAATGGGTCCGGCCGCTTTTCGTTGCACTGGAAAAGCAGTGTTGACCCCCTCACAATTTCGGTTCAAGCTGTGGGATACGAGACGAAGAGTTCGGTTGAGCTTCCTTGCCAATCAGAAATCACCATTCACCTGAACCAAAAGGTGTACGAGTCGGGGGCAGCGGTAGTAACGTCCCAATCGATGAAACGAAAACGGATCCGGAACCGACGGGCACTGTTTAATCGCGCCGCCCGCAACATGACGGCACCACCTGAAGAACATGTAGCCTACGGATTTGCAAAGCGTTTGGATGTGGGCGATGATCCGGTTTGGCCTGTGCAATTTCAATATCGCCTGCATGTATACTCATATGGCGATAATAAACCACCGGAACCATCCTCCTTCCGGTTTCGCTTACGGTTGGTTTCAGAAACAGACGATCAGAAACCGGGAGACGACCTCCTTCCACAGCCTCTTTATGTGGAAGTGCCGGCGGAAAACGGCTTGGTAACGTTTGATTTAACCCAAACACCCCCGATTCAGGACCCCCGTTTTTTCGTAGTTGTGGAATGGGTAACGGACAATCCGCAAGAAGCCTCCCTCTTGCCGTTTTATGCCATAAAGTATGATGATGGATCCCACTATGGGCGGCTAAATCCCCTTTTACCCTGGACAACAGTGCGCCACGGACTGATTTTTAATTTCGAATATGATCAGTGATTCCGTACAAAGATCAGAGTGTTTTTCTACAAACAATGCGTTCCAACCTCATCCGCCCGAAACGCCGTTTTGCGACCCCTTCCATCACCCTGTGGCCGAAAAATGATCGCTCCATCCGAGTGAGGATCCTCCGAATCTTTCGTATCTTTGGGCATGATGGCACTTCCTTTGGATGTTTACGATATCGGGCGGATGGATTACCGGCAGGCGTGGTCGTTGCAACGATTGTTGCAGAAGCGGCTGATTGATCAAAAGCTGGAGGCCCGGCACAAACCCGATCCGAAACAAGCAAAGCCGATTCCCGACAGCCTGCTCCTCACCGAGCATCCCCATGTGTATACCCTTGGCAAGAGCGGCGATCAGGCGAACCTGCTTAAAGGGCTGGCCGAGCTGCAGCAGCTGGATGCCGAATACATCGAAATAGATCGCGGCGGCGACATTACCTACCACGGACCGGGCCAGCTGGTGGGGTATCCCATACTGGATCTCGATCGCCATTTTACCGATGTACACAAATATCTGCGGTATTTGGAGGAGGTCATCATCCGAACCTGCGCAGAATATGGGCTGAATGCCGGCCGTGAAGAGGGGCTTACCGGCGTCTGGATAGGCGACCGGAAGATCTGTGCCATGGGTATCCGCTGCTCGCGATGGGTAACGATGCACGGCTTTGCACTGAACGTGCACACCGATCTTTCCTACTTTTCCAACATCGTGCCGTGCGGCATTGCCAATAAACAGGTTACCAGCCTGGAGCAGGAGCTGGGCACAAGTCCTGATCCCGATGAGGTAAAAAAAAGAGTGACCGGACACCTTGAGGATGTTTTTGGCGTTACCGCTACATATCGGGCCGTTCCGCCGGGCTGGCTTGCGAAAGCCCAAAAAGCGGCAGCGGGTTAATCCCACACGTTTCCCAAATTCACAGTATCTTTACCCCCGCACAGTACGCTGCGCCAAACATTGAACGATTTGCTGTTATGATTAAAGAACTTAATGTCATCGAAAAAACATCCCCCGGCCAACGCCGTCCCGATTGGTTGCGCGTGAAACTGCCCTCGGGAGAGAAATTTAAAGAGGTGTCACAGACCATACGGGATAACAACCTGAATACGGTCTGCTCGGAAGCGCGCTGCCCCAACATGGGCGAGTGCTGGGGTGCCGGTACCGCCACCTTTATGATTTTGGGCGATGTTTGCACACGATCCTGCTCGTTTTGTGCCATTAAAACCGGCCGCCCGGTACAGGGACTGGATTGGGACGAGCCGCGGCGTGTTGCAGATGCCGCATCAAAAATGAAACTGAAGCATGTGGTGCTTACCTCTGTAAACCGCGACGAACGAAAAGACGGCGGTGCGCCCATCTTTGCCGAATGCCATAAAGTGCTTCGGGAAACCATTGATGGCGTAACGATAGAATCGCTTATTCCCGATTTTCGTGGTGTATGGGATGCGCTGCAAATCGTAATCGACACCCCGCCGGATGTGCTTAGCCACAACCTGGAAACCGTACCGCGGCTCTATCGTGCGGTGCGTCCGCAAGCCAAATACGAGCGGTCGCTCGACCTGCTGCTGCGCTGCAAAGAGCAGGGATTGCGCACCAAAACCGGCATTATGGCCGGCCTTGGCGAAACCCGCGAAGAGGTGATTGAATTGATGCAAGACTGTGTAGACCACAAGGTGGATGTGCTTACGATCGGGCAGTACATGCAGCCGACCAAAATGCATCACCCGGTAGTGGAGTGGGTACATCCCGATCAGTTTGCCGAATACAAAGAGATTGGAGAAAAACTTGGACTTGAGCATGTGGAAAGCGGGCCGCTGGTACGCTCGTCGTACCACGCCGAGCGCCACGTTTAGAAGCAGGCGCTTTGCGGGCCGTCGGGCGGCTCGTACCTATAAGGAAGGTTGGGAGGGGCGCGTTAACAATAACTGAACTATTTGCTGATGCTCTCTATTGCTGCTGTTGTAATATTGTGTTACCTCGTTGGTGCCATACCCAGCTCGTTATGGTATGGGAAATTTGTGCGTGGAATCGACATTCGTGAGCACGGAAGCGGAAACGCCGGTGCCACCAACACCTTCCGTATTCTCGGGTGGAAGGCGGGGGTATTGGTACTTCTCTTCGATTTTGGCAAAGGCCTGCTTTGTACCACGGTCATCTACAAGCTGGCCTATTCTATTGGCAGTGGTCCGGTTACGTTTTACGCCAACTGGGACGTAGAGGCGATGTTGATGATCCTCTGCGGACTGGGCGCTGTGGCGGGGCACATGTTTCCGGTGTATGCCAACTTTAGCGGCGGCAAGGGTGCGGCTACCGCCTGCGGTATGTTATACGGCATTGAACCGCTCTCCATCAGCATTACTCTGGCCATCTTTTTAATAGTGATGTTCTCCACCCGGTATGTCTCGCTTGCATCCATTATCTCCTCCTTTATCTATCCGCTGTCGCAGCTGGTATTGCGCTACATTGTGGGGTGGCATATTGATGGCAGCATTATCATCTTCAGCAGTGTGATAGCGCTGGGTATCATCATCAAACATCGGGGGAATATACAGCGGTTGCTAAACGGCACTGAAAATCGCATCAACTCATTTAAACCGGCCAAGGGCCGCCTCAATCAGGAGACACAGACGGAATGAAAAACATAGCTATCATCGGAGCCGGAAGTTTCGGAACGGCGCTGTCTGTAGTGCTGGGCCACAGCGGATTTCCCGTCACCCTCTGGGCCCGCGAGCCGGAAGTAGCGGCAGGCATCAATCAAACAAGAAAAAACCCTTCGTACATCTCCGGTGTGGAACTGCCCAACTCGGTTGAGGCCACCACCGATATGGGCCTGGCCCTAAAAGATGCCGATATGGTTTTGTTTGCTGTGCCCTCGCACGCCTTGCGCGCCGTGGCAACCGGCGCGAAAGCGTTTATGAGTGGTACCGAAGTAATCGTTTCGGTGGCCAAAGGTATTGAGAAAAACACATTGATGACCGGCTCGCAAATTCTGGTAAACGTGCTGGACGGGCTTATCCCCGAAGATCATGTGGGTGTACTTACCGGGCCGAGCCATGCCGAGGAGGTGAGCGCATTTAAACCGACAACCGTGGTTGCTGCGGCCTATTCAAAAAGCACTGCCCGTATTATCCAGGAGACGTTTATGACACCCATGTTTCGGGTGTATGCCAACTACGATATTGTCGGGGCGGAAATTGGCGGCGCGCTCAAAAACATCATCGCCATTGCGGCAGGCATTGTAGACGGCGCCGAACTCGGTGATAACGCAAAAGCGGCTCTCATCACCCGGGGGCTGCACGAAATGACCCGTATGGGCGTGGCCATGGGCGCCTCCCGCGACACCTTTTCGGGCCTCACCGGCATGGGCGACCTGATCGTAACCTGCACCAGCGAGCACAGCCGGAACCGCTTTGTGGGATACCATATCGGGAAGGGCAAAACACTGGAAGAGATTACCTCGGGAATGAATATGGTGGCCGAAGGGGTTAAAACCACTGCATCGGTTTGCCAGTGGGCGCAGCTCAATAACGTAGAGATGCCGATCACCTCGGCCGTGGATCAGGTTCTTTTTCACAAGGTTGATCCCTCTGACGCGTTATACACCCTGATGACCCGAAACCCAAAGGAAGAGGCGAGGATCTGACATCCCCTTCTATCTTTTTTATCTTTCGCGATACGAGACAGCTTCAACCCCAGACGCCTTATGCAACTGCCAAACGGTGATATCGTCCTTTCCGATCTTTCGCCCTACGATCTGAAAAACCTCATCCAAACCGGCGAAGGACACTATCTTGAGTTTAAGCGGAAAGTTTCTACCCCCGAGAAGCTGGCCCGCGAAATGGCCGCATTCGCCAATACAAAGGGTGGAACCATTTTAGTGGGTGTTGATGACAACGGCGACATTATCGGTGTGAACTCCTTTTTTGAAGAAGAGTATCTTTTGTCCAAAGCGGCACACGAACAGTGCGTGCCTCCCATTCCTGTACAGATTGAATTGCTGCATGTGGCAGATGCCGACGTGATTGTGGTTAAAGTGCCCGAGGCGGAGGTAAAGCCGGTCTACACCAAAGGCAAGAAAAAACGGACGGTATACGTTCGACGAGAAGCATCCAGCCTGGTGGCCAGTGATGAACTGAAAGAGGTTCTGAAACTGCAGCACTCCGACGATGGGGTGACCTTTGAGTACGGCAAGCACGAGCAGATGCTTTTCCGCTATCTGAATGAATACGGCGAAATCACCGTTTCTTCCTTTGCACGGTTGATCAACGAAACCACGTACCGTGCATCCAAAATTTTGGTAACTTTAGTGAGTGCCGGCATCTTGAAGCTGTCAATCCACGATAATGTGGATCATTACAGTTTTGCCGGCAATACAAACAAATCATAGAGAATTAGACCTATGGCAGCAGCCGACGAAAAACTTGACGATGTAATCGCCTCCCTGATTGATGTGGAAGCCGATGAACAGGAACCAAAGGGGTTGCCGGGTTTTCCTGAGGTATCGGGAGAGATTGACGAAAACCCGGTCCGCCTCACCGAACGAGCGGCCAAGCAAATTCGTAAAATCAAGGAGCAGGAACAGCTGGATGATGAACTCTATCTGCGTGTAGCGGTAGAAGGCGGCGGATGCTCCGGACTCAGTTATAAGCTCGGCTTCGATATCCGCACCGACGAGGATGAGGTGGTGAACAGCCAGAATCTCGACATCATTGTAGACCCTAAACACCTGATGTACCTGAACGGAATTACCATCGACTATCCCGACGGGCTCGACGCACGCGGCTTTACCTTTGACAACCCCAACGCCAGCGAGGCATGCGGCTGCGGCTCATCCTTCGCTGTATAAACCGGGCTCGGGCTGTTTCAAGAGGCACTCTGTCTGCACCCCCGAATCGCACCAAATTTGGTTGAAGCCAGAGGCATTACCCGCACACCGAAGGGTTAATTAAGTTTCGCTTTGGCTTGTTGCACAATCCGGTTCATCTC
The DNA here is from genome assembly GCA_047921075.1 of Balneolaceae bacterium. Classification (GTDB taxonomy): domain Bacteria; phylum Bacteroidota; class Rhodothermia; order Balneolales; family Balneolaceae; genus JBLRWS01. Next base: position 33,495 of record JBLRWS010000018.1, read on the forward strand.
CTCTTTTGAAACCGTGTGCGAACGCCCGCAGAAGTGGCACACCATCTCCTGGCTCTCATTCGCCATCTGCTTTAACTCGTCGATATGGAGCAGGGCCAGCGCCCCTTTAAAGCGCTCCGGAGAGCAGCGGCAGAAGAAATCGATCGGCTGCCGATCCAGCTCCTTCACAAGAAACGGCTTGGACGCAGCTTTCATGATGTCATCAATATAGAGCCCCTCCTCCATCATTTGGGAGATGGGCGGCAGGGAAGCCACCGTCTCCTGCAGGCTTCCCATGGTGGCTTCTTCCGCATCGGGCATTCGCTGAATGAGCACTCCGCCCGACGCGGCAATGGTGCCATCATCATGAAAAGAGGTGTCGAGCAGAATGGCTGAGAGCACCTGTTCCGACTGGGCCAAATAGTGCGCAACATCGCCGATCACATCTCCTTTTACCAGTTCGATGGTGCCACTTCGTGGTTCCGCCTCATTATAGAGCACTTTGGTAACGGTCAGTAATCCGGCGCCCAGTCCGTCGCCAATATTGGCATCGGGGTTGGAGTAGTCGAGCTCGGCAGTGGGGTTTTTCACATACCCTCGCACTTCACCCACTTTATTGGCTTCGGCCGTAACCACTCCCAGCGGACCGGTACCTTCGAGCCGAAGCCGGATTCGCTCCTCCCCTTTCAGCTCCGAGGCGAGCAAGAGAGCGGCGCTCATAGTGCGCCCGAGCACCACCGAGGCGAGTAAAGAAAGCTGATGGTTTTCCTTCGCCGTCTGTACCGCGTCGGTGGTTTTTACGACGCTGATTTTAAATTCTCCGTCGGCCTGAATCCCTTTAATCAGGCGATCCTTAAATTGAATATCTTCCTTAAGTGACATGGTCTGCAGTTTATCGTTGGTTCGATACAGTATTATAACACCGGTTCCTGTGCAAAACGTTTGGAAACCGCGCTTAAATGTACGGAGTTCTTACGTTACGGGACGGATAATCTCAACATCAGGGAAGAGATGGTGATGGTCTCCGCCGCCGCGTGTACCGGTACGCGGTGCAGCAATCGTTGATGTTAGAAACCAATACCCCATGACGGGCACAAAAAAGCATCAACCGCACCTGGCGGATGAACCTCGGAGTTTATCTGTGCCCAAAAAGCCGATAGCAACAAATCGAAAAATTCTCTGTATCTTTGCGCCCTCAACTGACGTTCTACGTTGACCTGCCCAATACGATATCTTTTTGCCTCTCTTCAAGATGATCTCATCTGAATGTTTGTGAAACGCGCTTTTGGCCAGGGAGTATCTCCGGCTATCGATAAAAAAACCAAGAGCGGAGCGATGCGCGAGTAAGGCGGCAGAAAATTGTACACATTTATACTCAATTCTGATGAATAATTCTTCTTTTACAGAGCTTGGAATACAGCCCGAAATTCTCTCTGCAGTTAGCGAAATGGGGTTTGAAACACCCACTCCCATTCAGGCCCAATCGATCCCGATCATTCTCTCGGGCAGAGATATGGTTGGCCAGGCACAAACCGGTACAGGTAAAACGGCAGCGTTTGGTATTCCTGCCCTCCAAATGGCGGATCGGGGATCCAAATCGCCCTCTATACTTATTCTTTGCCCCACCCGGGAGCTTGCCATCCAGGTAACCGGCGAGCTGATAAAGCTGGCACGGCATGTGAATGGTGTTTTTACCGTTCCCGTGTATGGCGGCCAGCCGATCAACCGTCAAATCAACGCGCTAAAAAAAGGAGCGCAAATTGTGGTGGGAACACCGGGTCGGGTGATTGATCACCTGAAACGGGGTACGCTGAAGCTTGGCGCTCTCCGAATGGTGATTCTGGATGAAGCTGACGAAATGCTGAACATGGGATTTCGCGAAGATATCGAGAAGATTCTCAGCTTCGGCAAGGGCAAATCTCAGACGGTGATGTTTTCGGCCACCATTCCAAATGCGATTCAAAAAATCATGAATCAGTATATGGACAACCCCGAAATCATCAAGGTAGAAGGGAAAGCACAGACGGCCACCGGTATTCGCCAATATGTAATGGAGGTGCGCGATTCGATGCGAACCGAGGCCATTTCGCGGGTGGTGGATATGACCAACAGCAAACTGGTTCTCATTTTTTGCAACACCAAACGGCAGTGCGACTCTCTGGTGCTGGAGCTGCAATCGCGCGGGTACGCATCCGATGCCCTTCATGGCGATATGAATCAGCCGGTGCGGGATACGGTGATGAAAAAATTCAGAAATGGGCAGATCGACCTGTTGGTAGCCACCGATGTTGCCGCCCGCGGGCTTGATGTAGACGATATCGACATCGTTTTCAATTACGATATTCCAAACGATCCGGAGTATTACGTGCACCGAATCGGCCGAACCGGACGCGCCGGACGCGAGGGCATTGCGATCACCTTTAGCTCGGGACGAAAGAAAAAGGGAATTCGTTTTATCGAAAAAATTGTACGCACCCGCCTGGAAGCATTGCCAATGCCATCAACCTACGAAGTGAAACTATCCAAAATGGATACCCACCTCGAAGAGTTGATTGAGACACTGCAAGCCGGTGGACTTCGCGATTATATCGAGCAGTTGGAACCGATTGCCGAGGGTGATTTTACCCCGATTGAAATCGCAGCGGCCCTGTTTAAAATGAAACTGGAGAATTAGCGGAAACCGGCCATTGCTCAGGGAGTTTCTACTCCCGGCCCTTTGATGAAACGCCCGGGCATCTGGCCGGTATGGGCTCCGTTTTCCAGCACCATCGTCCCGTTTACAAATACACTCTCCACACCGGTAGCGTACTGATGTGGGTCTTCAAACGTGGCGTGGTCGCTGATGGATTCCGGGTCAAACAGTATCACATCCGCGTAAAATCCTTCCCGAAGCAGCCCGCGCCGGTCCAGTTTCAGGTTGGCAGCGGGAAATCCTGTCAGGCGATGAATGGCTTCTTCCAACGGGATCAATTGCTGGTCGCGAACGTACCGGCCCAGCAGCCTGGCAAAATTACCCCATGCGCGGGGGTGCATCTGCCGGTTCAATACATCTCCTTCGGCAGCGAAGGTACCGCCGTCTGAGCCGAAACTTACCCAGGGGATTTGAATCTGTCGCTGCACATTCTCCTCACTCATCAGATAATAGATCGCGCCAATGCGGTTGTTGTCCTCAACCGTTAACTCGGCAGCGGTTCGCACTTCGTCGGAGCTGCCGCGCGCGGCGGTAACCTCGGCCAGCGTCATACCCACATACTTCTGCAGCTCCTGTGATCGAAACCCAACCAGGATGATTCCGTCACCGCCTCCGGCCATCAGGTAGAAGTTTTCCCACTCGGCGGATGGTGTATAAACCTCCTCCACAATTCGGTCGAGCATATCCGGGTCACTCAGCCGCTCTATCCATCGGCTATGGCCGCCTTCCTGCGTCCATGGTGGAAATATAGCGGCCAGGCTGGTGGCAGCGGCATTGTAGGTGTACATGTTGGCGGTAACGGACTGTCCGGCTTCACGGGCTTCCTCCACCATCCGTATCACCTCATCAAGTTTATGCCAGTTTTCCTGGCCGGCTGCTTTCAGGTGATGAATTTCGGCGTGGGTGCCCGCCTCCCGCCCGATAGTAATCAACTCTTCTACCGACTCTACAAAGCGGTTGCCTTCGCTGCGCAGGTGAGAGATGTACATACCGCCATACTCGCCTGCCACGCCTGACAATTCAATTAATTCATCGGTGGAAGCGTAAAATGCAGGAGCGTAAATCAGAGACGTTCCCAACCCCATGGCCCCCTCTTCCATCGCTTCTCGAGTCAGCGCTTTCATTCGCTCCATTTCTTCGTCGGTTGGCGGACGATCATCGTAGCCCACTTCGTGAATACGCAACGTGGTAGCGCCAACAAAAGAACCGATATTTACCGCAACTCCATTCTCCTCCATCCACTGCAGCCCCTCGCCCAAGGTACGCCACTGATGTGAATCGGGATCTTCACTCCAGCGCTGATTACGCATCTCCTCATTGAGCGGCCCGATTGATGAACCCTCTCCAAACAACTCCAGAGTGACACCCTGTTTGAGGCCGCTCATCGACCGGCCGTCGTTCATCAGGGAACCGGCACCCCAGCTCAGCATATTGATGAACCCGGGTGCAACAGCCAACCCTTCGGCATCCACCACACGGCCTGCCGTTGCCGATTCGGGCAACGTACCCACAAATGCGATGCGATCGCCCCGGATGGCCACATCTGTCTGAAACGGCGCTTGCCCGGTGCCGTCGTAGATTGTACCGTTTTTGATAATCACATCGTAGGATTCGGGAGTGCATGACGCCAGCCCGAGTAGTACGGTTACTACTATTAAGAAAAGCGACAACGTACGCATAGCCGCGTGATTACGGATTTGGATTTGAAACGATCTGAAACTAAAATCCGGCAGCTTGCCCATCTACCCGCGATTCGGACGCTCCGTAGTAGACCCCTTTCTCATGATCGCGCATGATGCCTTGATATCGGCCAAAAAAGGAGCCATCGAGACGCACGGTATGCCCCATGCTCCGAAGCTCGCGAACCACATGATACGGCACGCCCGGTTCAAGATGGAGTACGCCGGTTCCGTCGAGCCGCGCATCGGAGCTATCGGTCGGCTCAGACGAGCCGTTGTGCATCCAGCGGAAGGCGTCGCCCGCTTCCTGGATATTCATTCCAAAATCGATCACATTGGTGATGATGCTTACGTGGCCCACCGGCTGATAGGCGCCGCCCATGTTACCGAAGCTAAACCAGGGTCGCCCGTCCTTCATGGCAAAGCCTGGAATAATGGTGTGAAAAGGGCGCTTCCCGGGCTCGTATACATTGGGGTGTTTGGGATCGAGAGAGAATAATTCACCCCGATTCTGGAAGCTGAATCCGGTGCCCGGCACCACAAATCCCGAGCCCATCCCTCGGAAATTACTTTGAATTAGCGAGACCATATTTCCATCGCTGTCTGCTGTGGTGAGGTAGATCGTGTCTCCTTCCTGCATCACCTCCACACCCGTCTCTGCGCTGCGCATGGCGCGATCGCCAATCAGAGCGCGCCGTTCAGCCGCGTACTCCTTGGAGAGAAGCCGCTCTGTCGGCTGGTTGTAAAAATCGGAGTCGACGTAGTGTTTGGCACGGTCTTCATAGGCCAGTTTTTTTGCTTCGGTGAGCAGGTGAAGGGTTTCGGCGGTTCCGAAGCCAAGCTCTGCGAGGTCAAATCCTTCAAGAATGGTGAGCATCTGCAGAGCCGCGGTTCCCTGATTGTTGCCGCCAATCTGGTAGATGTCGTAGCCGCGATAGTTTACGGTTTGTGGCTCTACCCATTCGGAGGTGTGGTTAGCAAAATCGTCGTAGCGCAGATAGCCTCCGTTTTCGCGCATCCAGGTGTCTACTTTCCGGGCAATTTCACCGCGATAAAATGCATCACGACCCTGCTCCGCAATCAGCGACAGCGTGTTTCCCAGATCAGGATTTTGGAAGATCTCCCCTTTTTCCGGACCGCGGCCGTCTATGGTAAACGTTTCAGAAAAGGCTCCGGCCTGACGGCTCAAAAAACGGGCGCTGCGTTGCCACGCGCCGGCAATCGCTTCACTGACCGGGAATCCTTCATTGGCGTAGTAGATCGGCTCATCCAGAATCTGATTCATCGGCATAGAACCAAACCGCTCGTGCATCTCAAACCAGCCGTCTACCGCACCGGGCACCGATAACGCCAGCAAGTCATGCGAAGGAATACTCTCCTCTCCTTTTTCATCCAGTATGCGCATCAAATCATCATACGATAATTCCTGCGGGGAACGGCCACTGGCATTGAGTGCGTAGAGCCGGCCGCTCTCTTCATGCCAAATCAAGGCAAACAGGTCGCCGCCAATCCCATTTCCGGTGGGCTCCATTAGCCCAACGGCGGCATTAGCAGCAATGGCGGCATCAATTGCGTTGCCTCCTCGGCGCAGTACATCAAGACCAACCTGCGTGGCCAGCGGCTGGCTTGTGGCCACCATTCCACGGGCGCCAATCACTTCGGATCGGGTGGCAAAAGGCAGCCCGGCTTCCCTCTCAATTTGGGCCAGGGCATCGGTTGAGATCAACAATAGGGGGAACAAAAAGGCAACGGTTAGCGAACGAAGAACGAAGGAATGGTGCATCATGGTTTCATTAATATCAGTTTGTAAGGTTTGTTTGTAAGTTATTGGGAATCGAGTAATATGCAAATGATTCTGACTTTCGAAATTGATCAAAACGTATGATTCAAGAATACCTGAACTCCGTTGACAAGTTTATCATTATCGGCGACCGCGTGCTGATTAAACCGCGGGAAATGGAAACCCACACCAAAAGCGGATTGGTACTGCCGGCCACGGTAAAAGAAAAAGAAGAGATTCAGAGCGGCTACATTATCAAAACCGGGCCGGGGTATCCTATTCCGTCAGCGGATGCGGATGAGCCGTGGAAAGAGACGCAGGCTGAACCCCGGTATATGGGGATGCAGGCGAAAGAAGGCGATTTGGCCATCTTTTTAAAAACACGCGCGCACGAAATTGAATTTGAGAATGAAAAGTATTTGATTGTACCACATGCTGCTATCTTGCTGCTGATACGGGATGGTCACCATCTGGAATAACCCGACGTGAACTCTAATCTATAAGCCATCATGAAACGAGCCGACTTTATCAAACAACTTTCTCTGGTAGCTGCGGGATCTGCGGCTCTGCCATATCTGCCGCGCCTGCAGGACACTCCGTTTGAACTGCTGCGCGATAACGTGGGTATTTTTTCCCTTCGCGGAGGTACCATTGGCTGGCTGGCTGCCAGTGATGCAACCGTCGTTGTGGACTCCCAGTATGAGGAGAGTGTGGGACAGTTTTTGGAGGGTGTTACAGCCTACAACGGAGGCCCGGAGACGATGCTGATCAACTCCCACCATCATGGCGATCATGTATCGGGAAATGCGGCGTTTCAACGCGCCGGTTATCGGATCATCGCCCACGAAAACGTTCCCGCACTGCAACGCCGCGGGGCAGAAAACCCCGATGCGGTAGCTGCTGCCTCCGAAACGTACCGTGATGAGATGTCCATCCCAGCAGGCGATGAAACCGTGGAACTCGCTTACTACGGAAATGCTCATACCGCAGGGGATTCCGTTACCTGGTTCTTGAATGCAAACATCGCGCATATGGGCGATTTGGTATTTAACCGTCTCTATCCATTTATTGACCGCAATGGCGGGGCTTCCATTCAGGGATGGATTTCTCTGCTGGAAACAGTGGCTTCCGAGGCCGACACCGAAACGCTGTTTATATTCGGGCATGGCAACCCACAGTATGGGGTTACCGGCACTCGTGAGGATCTGCTCTATAAACGTGATTTTTTGAGCCATCTTCTAAGCTACACGCAGCGGCGTATTCAGGCGGGAGCCAGCCGTGAAGAGATTATTCAAACCCAATCGTTCGACGAATTTCCGGACGTTATCAGCCCCTCCGACTTCCTGTCACTCCCTCGTAATCTTGATGTAGCCTATCGTGAACTCACCGAATCGTAACGGCAAAACGGAGCGGACTCATGGTGCCCGAACGACATCCGCGCCAAATGGGGAGTCAGCCCGCCGCTGCCTTTTTTGCGGACAGTATGCATCGCTGGTGTGGGTGCACGGACACGGCCAGTGCGCCTTTTGCGGAGTAAATGCTGAAGAGTGCTGCCGGGGCGAACAGTGTTCAGCAACGGCAACCCGATCGTAAGTGCCGCCGATATTCTAAACCGTACGCTTCAATTCGTAACCTTTCTATTATGATTTCACGACGTGATGCCATCACAAAAATGGGTGTGCTTGCGGGTTCTGCGGCACTTCTCGGACTCCCAAAAACCG
>JBLRWS010000018.1:41445-43148 GCA_047921075.1 Balneolaceae bacterium
AACCGTATCATTCCCCTTGTAGCGGAAGCCGGGTTTAAAAACCTGATCTGTTTTACCGGTAACACGCCGGAAGGGATGGATAACGAGGCCGGGATGAGAAATTTTGAGACCGGCATCAAACCTCTGCTTCGAAATGCAGAACGCCATGGTGTGGTGCTCTGTCTCGAAATGTTCAATACCAGAGTTGATCATCCCGGATACATGGCCAACAGCACCAGGTGGGGAGTAGAGATGTGCGACCGGCTCGGTTCAGAGAATTTCAAACTCCTTTACGATATCTACCACATGCAGATTATGGAGGGCGATATCATTAGCCGAATTCGTGAGTTTGGCGACTACTTTGCCCACTACCACACCGCCGGTGTTCCCGGACGAAACGAAATTGATGAAAGCCAGGAGCTGAATTATCCGGCGATCATGCGGGCCATTGTAGAGACCGGCTTTGACGGCTTTGTGGGGCAGGAGTTTATTCCCACAGGCGTAAACGCTTTGGCCGCTCTCCGAGAAGGAATAGAGATCTGTGACGTTTAATTTGCTTCCTTTTGCAAGCCCAACTCAGGCAAAGCCTTGAGGGTGGCCCCGAAAGCGGGCAGGCGATTCGTTTCGGTCTTGGGGGTGAGGAGGATCTGGACCGATTTAAATAATATGAGTTCGCCACGGTTATCCCCATTCCTGACCGAACTGCAAACCCCGCCAAATGGCCAACTTTTCTTCATGACGTAAACAGGAGATCGCGGATCAAGTCCGCGATGACCTTTGGTTGGGCTGTTCGTCGTCTATTACTCATAACGCAGCGATTCCACGGGATCAAGCCGGGCGGCTTTGATGGCGGGAAAGATGCCGGCCACCACCCCGATCAGCATAAGTACACCGGTGGTGATCAATTTCACTTCAATCTGGGTTTCCGGCTCAATGGTGCCGATCGCCAGGGCTTTCTCGACAATGGTATCCACTTCAACCACCACAATAGGCTGTCTGTTTTCGGTGTCATTGCTGCCCTGAGAGTAACCGGATAGAATCTGAATCCAGCGACAGGAATCCCTTCTGCTTTAGACATTCATCTCTTCAAACATTTTATACGGCGTCTCTTCCATACCGAGCTCTCTGTACGTTTGCTGCGCAACCCGATTCTCTTTCTCTACATAGAGCCGGAATCCACAAACTCCGGAGGTCTCACCTGCAAGTTCTTTTACTTTTTGGTACATCGAGCGGTAGATTCCCTGCCTTCTGTGGCCCGGAAGTACATACACACTTTGTATCCACCAAAAAAGCCCGTTTCGCCAGTCACTCCACTCTGTCGTAATCATCAGTGAGCCTACAATACCGCCTCCTCGCTCGGCTACCAGGTAAAATCCATATTCAGGATTTGAAAACAGGGCGTGGACTCCCGGTTCTATCGTTGCCCGGTCGAGCTGTTTCTGTTCCGTTTCCATTGCCATTGCAATATTAAAGTCGATCAGTGAGCCGGCGTCGCCGGGTGTTGCTTTACGAATAGACAGCGTTTGAGACATTTGGGTATGTTTAGACTGCGGTTATTTCATCTTTAAAGATAAGGTTGTTTCGGTCAGGTGCCGAAACAGATACAGGAAGTTGAGCCGGGTTCGGAGTGTGAAAGACATGGTATGTCTGTCTTACGCAACACCTAGCGCCATATCGCTATCAACGAAGAGATCGGTCTACATTCAGCTCTTGAACAGACATAC
>JBLRWS010000019.1:0-41861 GCA_047921075.1 Balneolaceae bacterium
CTCCCCGGCTTTTCTTTTCCCGAAGCTTTTCGTAACAGTCAAAGAGCTCATCAAAATGCTCCTGAACCGTCACTATTTTTTGCTGTGCTACCCGTGCGCATTCGCCGGCTAACTTCTCTCTGTCGCGCTCAATCAGTTTTAACAACGATGCAGCCAGCGCCTTGGGGTTTCCGGTTTCGTACACTTCGGAATAGGCGTCATCTGCAAAATCGACCGCCCCGCCTTTTTGCGGAACAACAAACGGTAAACCGCTGCAAATCGCTTCGGCAACCACAATCCCAAATGTTTCCGCAGCTGAACCGTGCACAAAATAGTCGCAGCTGGCCATGATATCGGCCAGTTCATCGCGGTTTTTGGTAAAGCCCATCATCTTAAAATGAGGCGTGTTCTTATACCGGAAACGTATCCAGGGTTCCAGCGGGCCGCTGCCAAAAATAATCAACCCCATGGGCTTCGATTTGCTCGCTTTTTTGAACCCTCTAATAATGGTGCTTACTCTCTTCTCGGGGTGATAGCGGCTCACGGCAATGAGCAGGGTGGCATCTTCATCGAGCCCAAGATCGGCCAGCAGTTTTTTGCGTAACTCAGGGTTTCGCCGTTTTGGTGAGAAAAACGACTTATCAATACCGAATTGAACCGTTCGCGGTTCCTTCAGGCCAAAGTGTTCCACTCGTTGCCGTAACCAATCCCCGCTCACAATCGTTGTATCGAACTTGTGGCTAACCTTGCGGATGTAGCGCCACCCAAACCCGAAGAGCTTGTCAATGGTATCTAGCTGGAAAAAGGTTTTTAAAAACGTTTGTGGATACACCGCAATGGGATCCTGATGAAAAATAAACGCTTTCACAGCGTCACCCGGCCAGTTACCGGCATAAATACCTCCCGTCCAGCACGACGAACCCTCCACCACATCCGGCTGTTCCTTATCCAGTGCGGCATGCACTTTCTCTTTGTTGGAAAGCACATAATAATTGGGATCTAAAAAGAGCTTTGGGCCCTTTATCCAAATGACTTTTCCGCCATTGCGCTCTTCCTCCCGATCTTCATCACCCGGAGCAATCACAACCACCTCGTGGCCATGCCGGCGACCCGCCTCCATCTTCTGGTTGATATAGGTTTTTACACCTCCCCCTTTGTCCGAATAGAACTCTGCTACATCAACAATTTTCATACAATCGGATTGATGCAGATGAACAATTTTTTACAATAGACATGATTCAAAACGATATTATTGCTCCTGCACTTTTTGGTTTCCGCTAATTAAGCTCCACTGTTCCCCAACAAAGGTATCAAAATAAGACTTCTGGTGTTTCCACCCAAAGTGAAGGACGTACGGCGTTACCCACATATGGTCGCGGCTTCGCGGCAGTACGGAAAACAAGGTATACAGAGCCTTTCTTGCTTTATGAGATTGAATACCGCGCAACCCATGGATGAATGGATTGCAATAATACAGGCATTGAACTGATGTAAAATCTGCATCATGCTCTACCATTCCGTGAATGTAATCGAGCTGTGGACTTTCATAACCATTAAACCAGGGATACACATACAACTGCAGCTTCGACATGGCCATGCCCAGGCTCCATTCGCAGCTTTCCAGCGTGCGCCCGGCTTCATTTGTCCGGCTAATGAAATGCGTTTCGTCTTGCCGGCTCATGTACTCTTGCGCCAGCTCGTTAACCTGTCGTGTTAGTGCAGGGTCCGCCGCATACATGATTCCGGTTTGAACCCGGTAGAGGTGAGACAACCCAAATCTACGCAGTGTGCGCTGGCGGCGGCGAAGCAGAATATCCATCATTACGCCGGCACTTTTCGGGGCACCGTAAAAAACATCCGCTGAATCCTGCCCCGTAATGGTGTAGCCGTACACCGAGAGTTGCTCCCACAACCGGTCCATGGAACGGCAGATGATCATATCCGAATCGAGGTACATATTGCGATCGAACGGCATGTACTCGTGCAGGAAATGCTTAAACCCAACAATCGATCGGTTTTCCGGCTTTAAGTTGCCCACTGTGTGGAAAAGATCATCAAATCCCCACTGCGTCACTTTTTCCCGATGCTCCTCACTGCAAAACAGCGCAATGGGCCGCTCGGTGTCGTGCCTGCGAATCGTGGTTGCCGAAACAATGGCATCCCTCAGATACTTATCTTTCCCGTAACTGGTGTAGACGTACCCTTCCACAACGTTTTTATCAGAATCCTTTGTATTCACCAGAATTATCTGCGTTTAAGACCATAGCTCTCAAAATTATCGGTTCTGGAAACAACGAACAAATGCAGTTCACATCTTTCGATTTGGCGGGACAGGAGTTTCAAACATTTCGTTTGTGTTTTTGGGATCGGTAGCCGCATCTTAGCATCTCTGTTTTTGCACAATTCACACTCTATGAAACAACCTCTACTGTTCTTCCTAAGCCTGTTCATTTTTATTGCCATCCAGCAACCCTCTGCCCTGGCACAACTGCGCGATATACCGGTAGAGGTTTCGGGATCGTTTTCGGTGCTTGGCAGCGGTACCGAAACCCCCTTCTGGCATTACGCACAAACGAACGGTGTCGTCTCTCCCGAGAGCAGCGTGCACCAAATCGGTTCTATTCGTGCCGTGGTTCCGTTTCAACATCCCGGTGATAGGTTCGACCTGAGCTTCGGCGCAGAATTCACCACGCGGCTTTCCGATGCCAGCAATACAGCCCACTTTCAACAGCTTTTTGGTCGCGCCCGGCTGGGCAAATTCATCCTATCTGCCGGCCGCTTTCACGAAACCATCGGGTGGGGACCCGGGCTCGACCCGCTCACCTCCGGCTCTATGATGGTGAGCAACCACGCAACACCCATCCCAAAAATCAGTTTGCAAACCGATGGCTTTATTGATGTGCCGTGGACCGGCGGTGTGGTCTCGTTTCAAGGCCGATACTCCGACGGAAAACTGGAGAATGACCGTTTTGTAAGCTCACCTCGTCTTCATCAAAAATCGGCTTATCTGAAATTTACAGTCGGTCAGATTTCCGCCGTTGCCGGTTTTATACACAATGTGGTTTGGGCCGGCGAAGATGAACAACGCGGCCGGCTGCCCCGAGGTTTCGGCGATTATCTGGATGTGGTTTTTGGGAACAGTGCCGATCCCGCCAGCGGAGCCACATCTTCCGAAATGAGAAACAAACTCGGCAACACTGTAGCCGCCTATGATGGCGGTTTGATGATTGGATACGGCGGGTGGCGATTTACCGGTTACCGGCAAATTTACCTTGAGGATACCGTTTCGCTTGCACTGCGCAGTTTTTGGGATGGGCTGTACGGCCTGGGCGCTCGCCGTCAGAATGGCATCGGAATTATAAACGGGGTTGTGTATGAATTTATCAATACCATCCGGCAGGATTCTCAGGCCGATTACCCGCGTGGGCGTGCCAATTATTATGGACACTCGGTATACCGCAGCGGCTGGACCTACCACGGCAATGTTTTGGGGAACCCCCTGCTTACCTTCGATCGTGACACAGACCGCATGAGTAACAATATGATCATTGCGCATCATGTGGGTGTGGATGGGAACATCAGCCAGCGCCTCACCTACCGTGCCATGAGTACCTACACGCGCAATTATGGTGTCTGTTCCGATCAGATCATTACAGGCCGGTGCTTCATCAATTCTGAGCGACCGGCACCCGAAAATCTGGAAACACGGCCGCGCAGCGAACTACGGGAAGATCAGGTATCGCTTCTGTTTGAGGGGTCGTATCTGCTGCTGAAACAGCAACAGGTTCATATTATCAGCTCCGTTGCCATCGATACAGGACGCTTTTTGGGAAATCGCACCGGATTTATGCTCGGCGTGCGGCTGAACGACCTGATGAGTTTGTAGTATGAGAATATACAAGCCACCATTCCGTTTCAATTTTTGATAACAGCCAAATTCCTTATTTTCATCCAACTCATTAATTCCGGAGCAGACCTGTGACATACAAGAAAAAATCGATGCGGCTGCTGGGCATCATCTTTGTATCGGTAGCCATCCTACTCTCAACGCATCTCGGCGAATTTTGGCCGTTTAGCATCTATCCCATGTTTTCGCAAGCGGGGCGGCAGTGGGATCGCGCCCTGGTCCGCGATGTAACCGATGTGCCGCATGAGGAGATCTGGCGAATCGTACATCGCAGAGACGAACTGCCGGGGGGAGTATTTGCCATAGATGAGGTGAACTTAAATACCAACGATGTTGCCAATTATCAGGAAAAAGTGGAGGTGTGGGACCGCCGCATGGTAAATGGTATGCGCCATCTGTTTCGCACACAACTGCCGGAACGCGATCTTCTGTTGATGAAAGTGAACGGGAACTTTACCGAGGCGCGCGATTCGGTCATCATTACCTACTCTCCGTTTATGCTGATGACGCAAGATACCACCATCTTTAACAGCGATCTTGACATTGACGTCCGCCTCTGATGAAAAATTTCCTTTCCAATTTACGCGACAATCTCTACCGCCCCGATCATAACGAGACCACCGGCGAGGTGATCTTTTATCGAATTTTCGAATTCTTCATCGGGTATTTTGTGATTTGGCACGCCTGGGTATGGGGAGTGTATATACCCAATCTCGGCGAGGTGATGCTTCCGCTGGGCATCGCCAATTACATCGATATCTCCTTCATGTTTAACCACTGGATGGGAATCGGGAATGCCGTTTTGATGACGGCCGCTGTTCTGGTTGGGTTTTTTGGACGCGGAAAGTACGCCTACACCATCGCCATTATCCTTTTCCATTTTCACTACGCTGCACGCTTCTCTCAGGGTGAAATTTCGCACGGCTCTAATATGGTGGGCGCCGCTCTGTTCTCTTTTGCCATGGCTCATCTGTTCTTTGATGAAGCCGATAAACGACGAAAATTTACGCTCGGAACCCTCATCTTCTTTATCGGCCTTGGCTACGTAACCGCCGCCTTCAGTAAAATGATCGGCACCGGCCTCACTTGGGTCGACGGCCGCCATATGTGGCTCTGGCTGGGCGAACGAAGCACCGATGTGCTCTCTCAACACGGAGAATTTCAGTTCAATATTTTGCAGGAGTATATGCTGCAATTCCGCTGGCTGGCTACCATCATCTTAACCTATGGCCTCATTGTGGAATTTCTCGGATGGATGTTCTGGTACAATAAGTTACGGCCCTACGCGGCTACGCTTCTCATCAGTATGCACATCGGCATTTTAATTACGATGAACATCAACTTCCCAAAATATGTATACATTATGGTACTGCTTGGGTATAAGTGGCATTTCATCATCGACTACTTCCTTGAAAAGTACAAAGGGAGTCGCCTCACCCGCTTTTTAGAAGCCCGCTTTAGCCCCGCGCACCCCGATAAAGTGCCCATAGAGGAAACTCACCCGGCCTGACCGACATCGGTAAAATCACCGTAAAATAGTTTGATCGGCACTTTCCGAATCCTCGTCGGGCAGGCTGTCATCGGGAATTTCTACATCCGTTTTCTCTTTCAATGCTGCGCTAAAGGCGAAGAGGCTTACGTTTAAGACTTTGTTGATGACCGTGCGCGCGACCATCAATCCCGCGATGGCCGACTCCGATACCATTAACCCCTCGGCCATCCCGATGCTCAGCCCCACATAAATCAAATCGCGATTGGGCAACAGCGGTATCCGGCTCAGGATAATTTCAACCGAGAGAAGCGTAAACCATACGTAGAGCGGCGTTTCCGGAATTACGATGTAGTACATGTACACGATTAAAAAAAGGACCGCAATCAGCCGCAACATGTGAATTACAAAGATCTTGTACGCACTCCGAAGTGGCATAAAAATCATTTTTTTGCGAAATGCCACCACCAGAAAAACGATCAGCACTACAAGAAATACACCGCCCCAAATGGCATTCGCAGAGCCATCAAACAGATCGTTTAGCAGGCGAATCTGGCCCGTGAAGAAAAAGACAGAGACCAGGCCAAACGCCACCAGTGTAGAGGCCACCGAAGAGATGATGTTGTTATCCTTGATCACCCTGGCGATATCCATCTTCTCGTACGGCACGTTCTTCTGCGCCCATAAAAAGAAATAGACTTCGCCCGAATAGCCTACCACATCCTTGTTGTAAATGCTTTTGAGAAGGAACACCGGAATAGATTTTACGGCGTTGAAGGCCCAGGTAATTCGATAAATAATCACCTCAAAAAAGGGGAGCTGAAAATAGAGAATAGCAGCAATTATGTAGAAGAGTGGCTGCGTGGGTAAAGACCCCACAAGATTTCCCCAACCGATTTGGGTAAGCTCATAAATAAGCCACACAAACACTCCGGTATTGACCAACCGACGAGTCCAGCGCCCGGTTGATTTGCCCGCTTCGCTCTCGAAAAACCTTTTTAGTTGAAGCCGCAGATATCTATATTTTGCCTGCAATACACTGGAGTTTTAGCCTTTTAAAACAATCAAATATAAGGCATTCTGGCGGATTAGTTTACCCGCAAATATCAACCATCCTGTTCCCTATGCGCCTGCTCTTAATTACACAAGATTTTCCACCCGATTTTGGCGGTATCCAAACCTACTGTTACGAATATGCCAAACGCCTGGGCAGCCGATGCAGCGATTTTGCACTGGTGTGCCCCGACAAACCCGATGCGGCCGACGTGGACAAGGAGTTTGATTTTCCGGTGTACCGCATTCCCATCTCGAACAATGCGAACATTGTTTTTCCACTTTTTAAGAAGCTCGAGCCAATTATCCGGCGGCATCAAACAGAGGTTACGTTCCATGCGCAGTGGCAAACCACCCGCCCGGCCACCATCTTGCGAGACAGGGGGCTGCTCAAGGCCGTATATTGCGCCGCTCACGGCCGTGAACTCATTTTCAATCCCTATGCCAAGGTTCCCCTACTCGGGCCGTTCTACAACTATGTACGGCGGTACGCTCTTCGGCATGTAGATCATCACTTTCCGGTTAGCCACTATAACTCTGAACGGCTGGGTATGCTTGGCGTTGACCAAGAGGATCGAACGGTGCATGTAAACGGAACCGATCCATCCGTCTTTTTCCCTCAAGATGCTGAAGAGATCAAAAATAAGCTCGGGTTACAAGGGAAAAAGGTCATTCTAACCGTCACCCGTGTCATCTATCGTAAAGGTGTCGATTTTGTAATTCGCGCCCTTGCCAGACTCAAGGAGCAGATGGCGGATGTGGTGTATGTAGTGATTGGAGACGGCCCCTACATGGATACCTGCAAACAGTTGGCTGTGGAGCTTGGAGTGCAGGATCAGGTACTGTTTTTAGGCAAGCTGCCGTACGATACGCTCAATAAATATTACAACATGAGTGATCTGTTTATCATGGTCCCGCGATCCAATGAAACGGAATTCGAGGGCTACGGCATTGTCTACCTGGAAGCCAATGCGTGCAAAAAACCGGTGATCGGCAGCCGTTCGGGCGGCATTGCAAGCGCCGTGCTGGAGGGGGAAACGGGCCTGCTGGTCGACGAGGATGATGTGGATGAACTGGCCGATAAAATCGAAACCATCCTTACCGATCCGGAACGTGCTGCCGAACTTGGAGAGAAAGGATACCAACGCGTGCTTGATGACGTGAACTGGGACGCCCTCACTGAAAGCCTGTATGGCCACTTTGAACATCACCTAAAGAGCAGATCGAAAGCCGAATAGCCGACGGCTAACCGTCCGGCCAAACCGGATGCAACTCACCCAAAGAGAGATCCGGCAGCCTACGAGCGGGCCGCGCGCTGCTCAAGATTATTCATCAATGCATCGAACCCTCTGCGGCGGATAATGCTTTGAAACTGCCGCTGATACGACACGGCCGTCGATACCTCATCAATGTACATATCCGTGATCACCCAGTCTCCGTTGCGATACTCCATGTCATAGTTCACAGGGGTACGAACATTATCGAGCTGCGCGGTGGTTTTCACTATTGCCGTGCTTCCATTTACATCAATCTCGTTATACACTACCTCTGCGCGGTAAATATCGAGGCGATTTAGCGATTGATCGCGGATGATGGTCGAAAACAGCTCTACAAACCGTTCTCTCTCTTCGGACGAAATTTCGCTGTAGGTATCGCCGAGTGCAAACTGCGCCATGCTCCGAAAATCAATTACTCCGTTGATGATTTCTTTTAATTCATCACGCTGCTCTTGTGTGTATTCGCTCCCTTTCGGGCCAAGAAGCTCTTTAATCTCTTGGTCACGCGCATCGAGCATATCGCGAATATCATCCCCATTTTGAGCAACAATGGTTGTTACACTTAACAGCGAAAGAATTGTAAAAAGTGTGAGTCGTCTCATTTATCTGTTACCTGGTCTGTAAAGTTGAGTAACCGGAATACCGGCTGCCTTGTAGAGTTCTGCTAATCTTTTATTCCGTTCAAAGATATTTTGTTTCAATTCCAGCTCCAATTCCAGTTCTTTTTGGATGGCATCCGTTAAATCATTCACATCTCCAAAACCAAAATCGTAGTTCAGCTGTTCGTGGCGCACCCATTCTTTCGTTACGTTCAGTGCGCGCTCGGTTTGTAATACTTTTGAGTCGGCAATGACCGCTTCCCGATAGGCATCGCTGAGTTCGATCAGTACACCGTCGCTGATCGCGTGCCTCAGATCTTCCGTTCGGCGATATTCAATTTGTACACGTTCTACACTTTGCCGCTGCGTGAAAAAGTTAAGGTTTTGCCGTATCGTTAATCCAACGGCCAGCGTAGAGAAGTTGGTACTGTTGATGATAAACGGATTGTCCTGTCGGGGCCGGTTCGGCGTGTGGGCAAAGCGTGCATTCAGGCCCAGAAAAAGGGAGGGAAGATATTGCGCTCTGGACGCTTGAACGGACTTCTGCATCGCCTGAATCCCCGACTCTACACCCCGCAGTTCCGGACGCCCGTTCAGCGCATAATTTTCGTAGATCTCAAACTCTTCGATCTGTATCGGTATCGGATCCAAAAACTGCTCGCGCGGCATAAAATATTCGCCCGGAGCTGCCTGCAAAGCGCGGCGCCAGATTCGCTCCACAAATTGGCGGCCCTGCTCCACCTCGGCCCGCTGTACCTGAAACTCCTCCTTAAAAATATCAAACTTGAACAGATCTGCTTCTTTTATATCGGGATCTCCCTCGTCGATCAACTCCTGAAGCCGCTCGCCCACCTGATCAATCTGTCGATTGGCATCGTCCAGCAGACGGGATACTTCCAGTGATAAAAGATAGCTGTAGTAAAGCTCAAACAGCTGCACCTCTGCACCGGCCTGTTTGGCTTCAAACTCAAATTGTGCGGCGCTTGCCCCTGCTTTGGCTGCATCTATGGCATTGCTGATGGCACCCCACGTATAAATGGGCTGGAGCATGGTTACTTCGGCCCGGGTAAAAATGGCCCAATCATCCCAGTCGTTTCTCAGATTGGGATCCAAATAAAACTGCCCCTGCGGCAGCGGGTTTCCGCTTGGCAACGTGCTGTCGCTTTTTACACCCGGCACTACCCCATGCTGTGAGCTCAAATCAAACCGTGGTAAAAT
This sequence comes from Balneolaceae bacterium, assembly GCA_047921075.1. Classification (GTDB taxonomy): domain Bacteria; phylum Bacteroidota; class Rhodothermia; order Balneolales; family Balneolaceae; genus JBLRWS01. Next base: position 9,523 of record JBLRWS010000019.1, read on the forward strand.
GCGCTGGGCTCTGGCCTGATCGGTTCGATTGCGCGCAAGATCTACCGCTCCTTGTTCAAAAGCCATCTGACCGGAATTTTGAATGCCACGGTTTATGAACTCATCAAGGCTAATACGAAGTGTATCTTGCGCAGCGCTGTTTTCGGCAATCATGCCCAATGTGAAAAGTAAAAATACTGCTGAATAGAAGCGATTGTACATGAATATCCAGATTGGATGGAATTTTGAAACTACTAACGTTACAGAATCCAATGTAGGATTCAAAAAACGCATTCGTGTATACTGATATTGAGTACATATGTGCCAAAAAAAAATCCACCTAAAAAGAGGTGGATTTTAAAGCGGAGGGAGAGGGATTCGAACCCCCGGAGACCGTGAAGCCTCAACGGTTTTCAAGACCGCCGCATTCGACCACTCTGCCATCCCTCCAATATGTTTGAGGCCTTGAAGATAGGGAATTTACCCCGCTAAACTCAATACCTGTGCTGTAATTCTATCGGTCTTGCAACGCCTGCGCGCCCGACACAATCTCGGAAATTTCTGTTGTAATAGCGCTCTGGCGTGCCTGATTGTATTTGAGCCTGAGCTCTTGCTCCAGCTCTTTGGCGTTTTCGGTGGCGTTGTCCATAGCAGCCATTCGGGCACCTTGTTCAGATGCATTTGACTCGAGCACGGCGCGCCATAGCTGCATTACCGCATACACCGGCAGCAGTTCATTCAAAATAACCGTTGGATCGGGCTCAAAGATGTAATCGGTTTCGCCGAGCTTGTCGCTGTTATCTTCGTCCTGCTGCAGATCTGCAGTTTCAATCGGTAGTACCTGTTCAATGGTACGGTTTTGGGCAATCACCGATTTAAACTCGTTGAACGCGATCATCACCCGGTCGTACTTCCCGTTTACAAACGCACCGATCGCAGACTGCATAATGCCTGCTGTTTTGGAGTAGTTAATATCATCGAAGAAACCGGGATACGATTCGGTAATCTGATACCCGCGCTTTTTGAAATAGGCTTCCGCTTTTCGGCCAATAGTTGCCAGTTCGAGCGTTCCGGCTTCGTGATACGTTTTGAGCTCGGTATCAACATGCTGCTCTACCACTTTAAACAGGTTGTTGTTGAACCCACCGCACAATCCACGATCCGAGCCGACAACAATAAGAAGTACACGATCTGTTGATTCCGGTTTACGTAGCAGTGGATTATCCACTTCCGCAGCGTTTACCAACCGACCAACTACCTCTTTCATTTTCGTGGCAAACGGGCGAGTTGCCGTCATTCGCTGCTGAGCTTTACGCAGCTTGGCAGCCGCCACCATTTTCATCGCTTTGGTGATTTGCTGCGTATTATTTACAGACGAAATCCGATTCCGTATGTCCCGAAGGTTTGCCATGCTTACGCCTCAGCTGTTGCCAATAGTTGATCGATAATGCTATTTGCCGTTTTGACAAGCTCTTGGCCAAATGTTTCGCTAAGCGTACCGGATGCAGCCAGTTCGTTCATTTCTGTACTGAATTTAGCGTACACCGTTTCCAGGTAGTGATCTTCAAATTCCCGGATGGCCTCTACGGGAAGCTTGTCCAGCAGTCCATCACTGTTCACTTTAAGCAGAGCAATTTGGCTCTGAACAGGCAACGGCTGGTATTCGCCCTGCTTCATCAATTCTACCGTTCGTTCACCCCGTTTCAGCTGGCGCTGTGTGGCCGCATCCAGATCGGAACCGAATTTTGCGAACGCTTCGAGTTCGCGGTACTGAGCCAGGTCGAGTTTAAGCGTACCCGACAATTTCTTCATCGATTTTACCTGAGCCGAACCACCCACACGAGATACCGAAATACCCACATCAATGGCCGGACGGATACCGGAATTAAACAGGTCCGTATCAAGAAAAATCTGTCCGTCGGTAATCGAAATCACGTTGGTGGGAATATAAGCCGAAACGTCGCCCGCCTGTGTTTCAATTACCGGCAGTGCGGTAAGAGACCCGCCTCCTTTCACTTTGGACTTTAACCCTTCCGGGATGTTGTTCATTTGCTGAGCAACGTTGTCGTTGTCAATAATCTTGGCGGCACGCTCCAGCAGGCGGCTATGCAGATAGAACACATCACCGGGGTATGCTTCACGTCCCGGTGGGCGTTTCAGCAGCAGGGAGAGCTCACGATAGGCAACCGCTTGTTTAGAAAGATCATCATAAATCACCAAAGCGTGGCGTCCGGTATCGCGAAAGTATTCACCGATTGCAGCGCCGGCAAACGGAGCCACATATCGCATGGGGGCAGACGAACTGGCCGGAGCCGATACAATCACAGTGTAGTCCATCGCATCGTTTTCCTGCAGTGTCTTCACAATATTCGCAACGGTCGATCCTTTCTGGCCAACGGCCACGTAGATACAGAAAACAGGTTTATCGGTATCTTGCGTTTGCTTCTGGTTGATGATGGTATCCACAGCAATAGCCGTTTTCCCGGTCTGGCGGTCGCCGATAATCAGCTCGCGTTGTCCGCGCCCGATCGGAATCAATGAGTCAATCGCTTTAATACCGGTCTGCAGCGGCTCGTCTACCGGCTGACGGTAGATTACGCCGGGTGCTTTACGCTCCAGAGGCACGTTAATCGTTTCTCCGGAAATGGCTCCTTTTCCATCAAGAGGGCGGCCCAGCGGGTCAATCACACGTCCCATTAACCCGTCTCCCACATTCAGAGATGCGATGTTATTGGTTCGCTTAACGGTGTGCCCCTCTTCAACGGCGTTGGCCGCGCCGAACAGTACAATACCTACGTTATCTTCCTCGAGGTTCAATACCATTCCGCGAATGGGATCCCCATCGTTATTCAGTGAATCGGGAAGTTCTACCAGTTCACCGGCCTGTACTTTCGACAATCCGTATACGCGGGCAATACCGTCTCCTACTTCAAGAACGGTGCCAACATCGTATACATCTGCTTCTCCGTCGAACCCGGATAACTGTTTGCGTAAAATTGCGGATACTTCGTCAGGTCTGACTTGACTCATTGTAATCTTCCTATAATTTAAGCAGCATCTGCTGCAAACTGATTTCGTAGCTGATTTAGTTTGTATTTCACTGTGCCATCCACGATCGTGTCGTCCACTTTAACCGCCAGCCCACCAATCAGCTCTTTTTGGGTGGTGATGTTTAATTGAACCTTCTTTCCGGTTACAGAGCTCAGCATGGCCCGTAACTCATCAACTTGGGCGCTCTGCAACTCATAGGCAGTGTAGACCTCGACATTGATGATACCGACATGCTGTTCGTAGAGTACAACAAATGCCGAGCAGATTTCCTGTAGCAAAGAAATCCTGTTTTTCGTCATCAATAGGTCTAACAGGACGCCTGTTTCTTCGGAAATGCGATCTTCAAAGATGGTATGTAAAGCCGCTTTCTTATCGCTGTTTTTTACGATCGGACTGCGCAAAAACGAACGCAACGATTTCGACTCAGCAGCGGTGTTCCGAATAAGCTCGATGTCTTCTTTGAGTAGATCAAGCTTGTTCAGCTCAATGGCCGATTCAAGAAATGCTTTAGCATAACGGCGGGCCGCCTTCGAATTCATCATACAGTCCGTTAGTTTTTAGGAAACTCGTTGATGTACTTGGTAACAAGGGCTCTATTTTTGGTTTCATCAAGCTCTTGCTCAATGATGATCGAGGCAGATTTAACTGCCAGATCAGCCACTTCGTTACGAAGTTCCATCAGCGCACGCTTTTTCTCCTGTTCGATGGTGCGTTTGGCATCATCCAGAATTTTCGCGGCTTCTTGTTTCGCTTTTTCAATTTTTTCGGAGCGAAGTACCTCTGCATCTTCAAGCGCTTCCTTGCGGATTTTCTGCGCCTGAATTTCAGCCTGCTTCATCGCCTTCTCATTATCCTGCGAGATGCGTTCGGCTTTGGCAAGGGCACGATCGGCCGATTCCAGCGACTCTTTAATGCGCTGTTCGCGATCGTCTAATGCCTTCATGATGGGAGGAACCAAAAACTTCTGAAAGACCCATACGAATAAAATCGTAGAGAACAAGACCCAGATTCCAAATCCGGTATCGAAGTTCAGAAGGGCTCCCCCGCTGTTCAGATAATAGAGCATTCTACAACCTGATTATTGGCCAAGGCCGAGTGCGAGAATAAGGCAAACGATAGCGCCAATCAGGGCCACACCCTCAATAAATACTGCTGTAAGAAGCATGGCACCACGAATGTCTCCGGCTGCTTCTGGTTGACGTGCGATACTTTCTGTTGCACTTTTACCGATCATTCCGATTCCGATTCCGGCTCCGAGTGCAATAATTCCGGCTCCAAGGCCTGCTGCTAATAAACCCATAAGTTTTACCTGTTGTGATTTGTATTGTTATTTAAAGTTGAACGTCTTGCGCATGAGCGACCGACGATTCGTCATGTTCGTGATGGTGCTCTTCGGCAGCCATTCCAATAAATACAGCTGAAAGAAGAGTAAATACATAAGCCTGAATTAACGCCACGAGCGCTTTCAGAAAGTAGAGAGCCGCGGTAAGCAGCACCCAGAAAATGCCGGATCCGTACCCTGCTGCCGCACCGAAGAGATCCGCAAAAACAAATACCAAGCCAAGGATGCTCACAATCATAATTTTGCCGGCAAGCATATTAGCAAAAAGACGTATGGCCAGGGCAAATGGCTTGGTAAACAGCCCGAGAAACTCTACCGGTGTAAGAATAATCCGCGACCATGCCGGCACACCGGGAAATACAAACACGTGCGCCCAATAATCTTTGGTTCCGCTAAACTGCGTGATCGCAAATGTGATGAGCGCAAGCGTGGCTGTTACCGTAATATTGGCCGTTGCTGCAGCACCCCATGGCAGTAACCCAAACAGATTTAAAAACGTGATGGCCAGAAAAATGGTAAACAGATAGGCAACGTATTTACGGTACTTATCTTCCGGGATAAACTCTTTGGCAATGTCATCGCGTACAAATACAAACACCGTTTCGAAAATATTCTGCAATGCCCCCTGCGGTTCTACATTGTCGCCAATACCGCGCTTGTAGCGGCCGGCTGCCCACATCGTAATCAGAAACGAGAGAAAAAATGCGATCCAGACATACACCAGGTGAGATGTGATGGAAAAATCGATACCGATGGCAGCACCGTCGGCACGCAGAAGCCCTTCGTCGGTTTGTGTGAACTCACCGGAGGCGATGGCGGCTTTTGTATTCGGAAATGCGTAAAACTCACCATCTACAAAAAAGAATCTGGGCAGATAGAGTTTGTACCCGCCCGCAAGCTCGAAGTAATCTTTGTCAGAAACTTTACCGAGCACATCGATAACGCTACCATCCTCTCCATTCGGGGCTGAATCTTGAGAGGAGAACGATGTCTGAGGGAATAGAAAGAAGAAAAGAAATAGTACAGCAGCACGTCGCAGGTAGTTGCTCATCGGTAAAGACTGTATGCCCCGTTTACTTTTTAGTGATGGTTTTTTGACAGAAATAGAACTTCGTTTACAGAATGGAAAAGATAAGAAATTAAAAAGCTAACAGTAAAGCTGATTTCGTCAATTTCTGATAATAGAAGAACCGCCGCAAAGAGCGCAAGAACCACAAAAAATCGTAAAAAGAGCCCTGCGTAAAAAAGTAGTTTAAACCGTTCGCCCTGCTGTTGCTGTGCGAATCGTGTGATGATCAGGTGCAGAACAGTGGCAAGCAGACCTATGCTGTAGCCAATGTAAATACCCAATCTGAAATCGGTATCTACCAACAGGCCAATCCCCAGCACGGTTGCGCCGAAAAGCAACATGGCCATCTTCATACCGGCAGACAGAGGCGAACTCATTTCGAATCGGGATTATGTCCGGAATCTTTTGCCAGCCGTGCGAGTACCAGAGCCGTAAGTATCAGCCCTAAAACCAGGCCAGCCACAAACAGCCAGGGCGAGGTCTCGAATCGCTGATCGAGCCAGTATCCTCCTAACACCGGTACACACAAAGCCGTGGCAATCTCCATGCCGGCCGACAGGAAATGTTTGATCGTGTCGAGTTCTCCTGGCTTAAAGATCAACGCAGGTCAGGCTTTCTCATTTTCGAGCTCTTTTTCTCTTACCGGAGCTTCCTTTTCAGCTTTGGCAACTTCTTTGCCCATATGGCAAGAACCGTTAATTTGCCCGCCTTCTTCCACGATCAGCGTTTTGGTGTAGATATCACCTTCTACCAATGCCGATTGCCGGATAATCAATTTGTTGGAAACAACAATTTTGCCCGAAATGGTACCGGCAACATCGGCATCGGCGGCGGCTACATCACCCTCTACCTTACCCGACGAGGTAACAATAGCCTTCCCCTTCGATAAGATTTCACCATCAACGAGCCCGGCTATTCGGATATCTGTTTCGGAATTTATTTTTCCGGTTAGTGTAGACCCCTCACTGATCATATTCAGCGAAGGTGATTGCGTTTGTGTTCCGTTCATATTTTTTTTGTCTTCTTTTCCAAACATGCGTCTGTTGTTAATCGTTAATTAAATACATCCGTGGGTTTTGGGGTACGCCATTGCGCCAGATTTCCAGGTGCAGATGCGACCCCCGGCTTAATACGCCGCGATCACCCACTTCTCCAAGAATATCCCCTTTTAATACAAAATCTCCTTGTTGTTTCAATAATTTACTGCCGTGCTTGTATACCGAGAGTAATCCATCGGCATGCTGCAGATGCAGCACGTACCCGTAATTGATCGTCCACCCGGCATGAACCACCACCCCGTCGGCAAGGGCGGTAAAGACCGACCCGGAACGTGCGGCAATATCAAGGCCCAGATGGCCGGTATCAAACGAAAATTCCTGGCTGATGCGCCCCTGTACCGGAATGGGAGCGGGAAAATCGGGAGCCCGCTCCAACCGCTCCGAGAAAATAATTTCATTACGCGACAACATTTCGTGAGTCTGCACATCCACCATCCCCACCCCAATTGGTAACTCACCCGAAGAGGGTTCAAAGACCGTTCGCCGGATGGTTGGGAATGTAGTATCGGGTACAGTGCGCAGTATGGTTTGCATATCCTGCAGCTGTACGTCGCGCGCATGCAGCGAATCCTGGAGCGCCTGTACCCGCTCGGTTATGCTGATGATATCCGTTCGCAACTGCTGATCCTGGCGCTGCTGATACAGCGAACCAATGGGCGTAGCAAAGAATAGAACCGTTGTAAAAACCACGGAGATGATGACAATTACAACACCCAGCTTTACCACATCGGAGGCGGCCAGCCGGAATGTATTCGATCCGTCAGGATCCTGCTCGTCCAGTACAATGACGGTGACATCACCCTCCCGTTCAGAAAATAATTTTTTAAGAAAGTCCCACATGGTGCATCAATCAATCGTGAATCTGTAGTATAGGAGGAAATCAGGAGTTCGACAAAAGCCGGTTCATTAAATCCGACAGTTTTTTAGCGGCCTCCTCGCGGCTAAACGATGCCGCAAACTCCTCATTACCACGCGGCAGCTCCCCCAATTGCCACTGCCGAAAAGCGTGATGAATGTGAGAGGCGGCACCGTCTGTATCAGACACATCGGCCATATACGACGCCTCGTAGAGTGCGAGCATGGAGCGGGTAATTCCATCCGGAACCAGTGCAAGAATCGGATTTCGTGTACCCATATATTCGAATAATTTACTGGGTGTTACGGCATGGCCCTTTGCCCAGTTTCCCAGTGTAAGAAACAGCAAATCGGCCCGCATCATCATAGCTACCGCTTGTTCAAAATCAACATAGCCAAAATCGGAGAGTATCGGCTGCAACTTCAGTTCCCGTATGTGTTCCCAGTGGCGTTTGGTTAGCCCACCGGCAAATTGCAGATCTACCGCTTTCGCAAACTCCGCATCTTCATCCATCACCTTTCTTACCGCCCTGAAAAAGGTATCCGGCTGCATATCTTCGTAAAAACTGCCGGTATAGGCGATCACAAACCGGTCGTGGCCGTCTGTCGACTCGGCTGCGGCAAACTGTGCGGCATCGTATCCATTCGGTACCACCTCTACAGGAATATTCAAGTCGGCGTGCCGTTGCCGGAAGGAATCTTGATACGCTCCATTGATCACCGTAAGGGCGTCAGCCGAACCGAGGGTCTTCTGCTCCAGGTGAGCCATGCGCCGGCGATGCCAGCGGGTTGGGTAGCGGATAAGGTGGCTATCGAGCCAATCATCCCGAAAATCCATCACAACCGGCACACCGGTTTTCTCTTTTAATGATGCGGCTATAAGATGATTGCTTTGCGGCGGTGATGTTGAAAAGATAATGGAGACGTCATGCTCCCGAATAACCTGCAGTGCTTTTTCAACGGCAGGTTCAACCCATCCCTTTTTGTTGTCAGGAAAGTAAAACCAGGAGGTAACCCATTTGATAAGACGCTGCAAACCATCGGACTGCATAAACGAACGCTTTACACCCGGAATACCGGGCAGCGCCACACGTTCTACAGGAATATTCAGCTCTTTAATTTCATCCAGAAGTGATGTTTCCAGATCTTTGAAGAGCGGAGTATCCGGCGCCAGAATGACCGGTTTCCATCCCAGGCGCTGCAGATATTTGGCCATTTTTACCGGGCGATGCGCTCCCACCCGCCCCATGGGAGGAAAATAGTAGGCGATTAGGAGTACCGTTTTATCCACCGATCAGGATACTGAGTAGTTCGGCGCCTCTTTGGTGATCTGCACCGAATGCGGATGGCTTTCGCGATAGCTGGCCGCCGATATTTGTACAAATTCGGCCTGTTTCAACTCGGGGATATTTGCCGCTCCCACATAACCCATTGCGGCACGAATACCGCCATTCATCTGGTGCACCACTTCGCTGAGCGTACCTTTGTACGGTACACGGCCTTCTATTCCTTCGGGTACCAGTTTGCGCAAATCATCTTCCACATCCTGGAAATAGCGATCCTTAGAGCCTTTGTCCATTGCGCCGATGCTGCCCATTCCGCGGTACGATTTGTACTTACGCGATTCATAAATAATGGTCTCGCCGGGGCTTTCATCTACACCGGCAAACATCGATCCCATCATCACCACATCGGCGCCACCGGCAATCGCTTTGGGGATGTCGCCGGTCTGTTTGATACCGCCATCCGCGATGAGGCCAATGCCGCGCCCTGCCGTAAACTCGGCCACTTCCATCACCGCCGAAAGCTGCGGCACGCCCACACCGGTCACCACGCGAGTGGTGCAGATAGAGCCGGGCCCCACGCCTACTTTTACAATATCAGCGCCCGCCTCAACCAGCGCCTCCGCAGCGGCACGGGTTGCAATATTGCCGCCCACAAGCTGCAGGTCCGGATAGGCCTGCTTAATGGTTTTGATCATGCTTAGAACACCGGCTGAGTGGCCGTGAGCCGTATCCACTGTTACAAGATCCACGCCCGACTCCACGAGGGCATCCACGCGGTCCATCGTATCGGGGGTTACCCCAACGGCCGCACCAACCCGCAACCGGCCCAGATCGTCTTTGCAGGCGTACGGAAAGTTCATGTTTTTCTCAATGTCCTTAAACGTGATGAGCCCCACCAACACATTGTTCGAATCGACAATGGGCAGTTTTTCTACTTTGTACTCCTGCAGGATCTGCTCAGCTTCTTCCAGATCGGTACCTTGTCGGGCGGTAATCAGGTTTTCGCTGGTCATGATATCACCCAGCTTTTTATCAACATACCGCTCAAATCGCAAATCCCGATTGGTAACAATGCCCACCAGCCGGTTGCCCTCAGCAACGATCGGTATTCCTCCGATTTTATGTCGTTCCATCAACGCTCTTGCGTCTTTCACGGTAGCCTCGGCCGGCAAGGTAACCGGATCAACAATCATCCCGCTCTCACTGCGCTTTACCAGCCGCACGTGTTCGGCCTGATCTTCAATGCTCATATTCTTGTGCAGAATAGCAATACCTCCTTCGCGTGCCAGTGCAATCGCTAATTTGTACTCCGAAACCGTATCCATCGCTGCACTGAGAACCGGTACATTTAGTGAGAGTGTAGGTGTGAGCTTGACGGACAAATCCACATCGCGGGGCAACACCTTCGAGTGGCCCGGTACCAATAAAACGTCGTCGTAGGTAAGTCCCTGGCGGGTTATGCGATCGAAAGGAGAAGATTCTGGCATAGAGTAGAAGGAGCTGGTTTTCAATTTTTAGAAGATAAGAAATCTCACTCCAAGATGTGATGCTCAAAATAGACCGGCTTCCGAATTCACACCCTCTGCTGTGGTGCGTTTCCGAAAGCCGGACCCTTGATGAATAGCACGTGTGCAATCGCACCTGTTCCGGTGCGTATCTGTATCACTCACTCCCTGGTTTTAGCTATCCAATCGATGTACGGAGAGGCACTCTGCTGCACGCTCGGCCGAGCAGTAGCCTTCCAGAAAACTGTTTACCCAAAAATCGACGCTTTCCCGGCGGCGTTGTACATGCGGGTCGCAGGTTGCGTAGCGCCCCTCAAGTTCATTGATGTACGCGCGAACATCCTCAGCGATGGCCATTTTGATTTCGATAGGAAGTGCGCCCCAGCCGAGCAGATCAAACATCCGATCGGTTTTTTCGATCGTTCCACGAATAACTTTCATCGCGGGGCGGCGGACGGTTCGTGCGGAAGATGATGCGGTAATTTTTTTAACTGGTTCCATGGTGTGAATGGGTTTGTTTTTTGATTTCACACGCAATCTACACAGCTATAGTGACACCCTATTGTCACCCCTCTCAATAAAAAAATTCCAGAAAAGAGAATACCACCGGAAACCGGCCTAAAGACACCCGGAGATTCAATAAAATGGCCCGGCGCCGACTACCTGCTACAAGCCCGCCCGTTCAAAAATTTCATCCACCCGGCGGGTATGATGATTGAGGTCGAATGCATCGTCGATATCTGAAGACGACAAATGCTCCTGAATAACGGGGTGCGCCTCCACCAGCGGGCGAAACGGTTTGTGTTGTTCCCACGCCTCCATCGCCAGCGGCTGCACGGTATCATAGGCAAGCTCTCTTGATAACCCTTTTTCTACCAGCATCAACAACAGACGTTGCGAAAATACAAGGCCGTGGGTTTTCTCCATGTTGGCCTTCATGTTTTCGGGATACACCATCAGCGATTCAATGACACCGGAAAAGCGGTTCAGCATATAATCGAGAAGTATGGTGGCATCCGGCAGAATGATGCGTTCTACCGAAGAGTGAGAAATATCCCGCTCGTGCCACAACGCCACATTTTCGTACGCCGAAACCATATAACCGCGCAGTACCCGTGCACACCCCGTGATGTTTTCGCTGCTGATTGGGTTGCGTTTGTGAGGCATGGCCGATGAGCCTTTCTGCCCCTTTCTGAAAAACTCTTCCGCCTCGCGAAGTTCGGTTCGCTGCAGATGCCGAATTTCGACCGCCATTTTCTCCATGGTGGCTCCAATCACCGCCAGGGCAGCCATGTAGTAGGCGTGGCGGTCTCGCTGAAGAGTCTGCGTGGAAATCGGCGCCGGATGTAAACCCAGTTCTTCACACGTGTACGCCTCTACTTTTGGCGGAATGTTGGCAAACGTACCCACGGCGCCGGAAAGTTTTCCGAACTCCACATCACGTGCGGCGGCTTCAAAACGGTCGATATTGCGCTGCACTTCGGCATACCAGAGGGCGCATTTCAATCCGAATGTGGTGGGCTCGGCATGCACCCCGTGGGTACGGCCCATCATCACTGTGAACTTATGCTCGTGCGCTTTCTGTTTCAGGGCGTTCGAGAGGCGCTGCAACCCTTCGCGCAATAACGTATTCGCCTGTTTCAGGCGCAGTCCGTTTGCCGTATCGACCACATCCGTAGAGGTGAGTCCGTAGTGCACCCACTTTTTCTCATCCCCCAGCGATTCGGAAACAGATCGGGTAAACGCCACAACATCATGGCGGGTTTCCTTCTCAATAGCGTGGATGCGATCTACATCAAACGACGCCTTCTCGTAGAGTTTCTCGACATCCTCCGGGGGGATACGGCCCAGCCGGCTCCACGCTTTACAGGCAGCCAATTCCACATCGAGCCAGGCTTGAAATTGATTTTCTTCAGACCAAATGGCCGCCATCTCGGGGCGGGAATAGCGTTCAATCATAATCTGTTTACTGCGTCGGTATTTTAATGCGTGTTCCCTGCTGGATGGTTTCATCCAGGAACACCTGATTTAAAATGGCCACTTCATCGTGCTGAATACCCATGGGCAGTTCATCCGGAAGCAGGTTTCGAAAGGTATCGGTTCGCGGCGCTTCTATCACACGAAGCACCACCGGATTCACGTTTAAAATGGCGGGATCGGTTACCCGGTCAAAGGTTTCAGGGGTTTGCAAAAATATAGCTTCAAAGTCTGCAAACCGGCTCTCTGATGTGTAGTTGATAAACCGGTACACACGGTCGTTGTAACCGATGGCGTACACAACAGCCCGTAGATTTCCGCCATCCTGAGCAATGGTTATGTCCGCCACAAATGCGGGAAACTCGCCACCGACCCGCGTGGCTTCACTGCTGTTTTCGGTGATGCCGTCCTGGGCTATAAACCCACGCACCGATTGCTCGGGGGAGGTTGCCTGTGTATCGATTTGCAGAATGTTAATAGCGTCCTCGTCCGGACTGATCAGTACCACCTGCGATGGCTGGTTGATGAGCTGCCAGCCGGACGGGATTGCAAACTGAAACTCCAGATTGGGGTGCAGATAGCGATTACCCTCTACAAAACCGTCGCGGGGATTTTCGCCAAAAATCATCCCGTCCAGGATATCCAGATAGCGGTCGGCGTTGTACACATTCGCCTCATAGCCCTGCTCACGCCACTCCTGTGCCATTCGCGGAATGTTTTGCTCCCGTTCGCCCGGATCGGGGTGAGTAGACAGCCGGGTTGGAATCGATTGCCCCGATCGTTCCGAAATGCGTTTTAAGCTGGTAAAAAATTCAGATCCCTCTTCAGCCGCGTATCCGGCCATGGCGGAGTACTCTACCCCCAAGGCGTCCGACTCCCGTTCGGCATTTCGCCCGTAGCTCAGAAAAATCAATTGTGCTGCCTGACTGCTCAGCTGCGCAATACTTTCTCCGGGCAGCCCGAGTACTTCTTGCCCCAGAACAGCCCCACCAATAACCGCAATCTGGCCCAGCTGTTGCTGCAGAGCACGCTGCGAGGCGTGGCGCGCTGCCACGTGGCCAATTTCGTGCCCAATAACCACCGCAAACTGTGCTTCATTATTCAAGTGCGCCATCAATCCGCGAGTCACATAAACATAGCCGCCGGGCAGGGCAAACGCGTTCACTACCGGAGAATCGAGCACACGGAAGAAGAACTCTGTATTCCGAAATTGTTCGTCGGTATCGGGCCGGCGCATGTGGCTGTGCGATAGGATATCCTCGCTTACAGACTCTACATATGCGCTAACGGCGTCATCATCAAACAATCCAAACTGTGCCACCAGTTCCTGATCCACTTCGCGGCCAATTTCCACCTCCTGACTCCAGGTGTACGCCAGCAGCCTTGTTTGCCCGGTAACAGGGTTTTTCTGCACCGCGCAGGACGATGCAAATAACAGGATAGAGAGGAATCCGATCAGATGAGCAATGCGTTTTTTCATAATCATCGGGGTTATTGAAAAGTTGATTTAAGGTACGGCTTCACCTTTATTTATTCAGCCAAAAACTCAAAAAAGGATAAACTCGTTTCCATCTTCACTGTTTCCGTACCACCATCGAAAATGGCGTATCAAATAACAGAGCACCGCTGTATCGGTACCGCAATAGGCAAAAAGTACCCGAGCCGCCTCTTCCCGTTCTTCAGGGTCTTTCAGCCACGATTTCATAGCCAAATAAAGCTGCATGGCTGCCTCCCCTTCTTCAATCGCAAAGATATATGGTGTATCTGACTCCTTGAACGGTTCATTAAACTGCTCTGCTGTTTGATGAGCCCCGGCAAGCGGCACGCACATCGATACAGGTGGTGCGTTTTCTTCTATATCAACCTGAACAGCTGCCCGGGTCACCTCTTTCAGGGAAAGACTGTTGGTTAGATGATGATTGAAATAGTAGCGGTCGGCTACACGATTCAGATCCAAAAACGGACGGCTGTACCTTCCCTTTCCGCTGTGAAAAAAACGTTCAAAATAGGATCTCCACCGTTCGTTTTTTCGACTCCCGGCCTCAAGTTTTCTTAGCGTTTGCAACTCAAACGGGCCATAATGCACAACCGTGCCCTTCATAATATTCGGGATAGAGAAAAAATGCTCCAAAAAATCGTCATGAGGGTTATCTCCTGAAGATTCATCCAGCCACTCGGTGTGGGTGATGGTTCCATCGGCATGCATGGTGTGGCACGACCATTGAAAAAGCACCGGCTCATAGGGCTGTTGATGCAGACGCATCGGAACGGGATGCGTGGCCGCTTCAAAATCGATACAGTGCAGGGGATACGGCACCTCTAGCGCATTCGGCATTCCTTCTTTGATCCAGAGCCGGGGCACCCGCTCTCCTCTGGCCCCCATTACCTGCAAATCGCGCCGCATGGGTGTGGTGATGACCTGAACCGGAAGTGCCACAATCTCCTCTGCCGTTTGCCCGTCAGCCGGTTTCAACTGTTCCTGAGCAGCATTCTCACACGTTACCTCGGCAACCGGCAGATGGCCGGGAAGTTCATAAATATGGGCATTTGGGCGGCGAAGCCCATCCGGCAAAAACAGGGATTCCCAGCATCCCTTCTCTGCATTCCGGGCAGGTTCTGGCAACCTGTACGAGCACGTTTTACAACCCCGATGCAGCTCTGCCACACCTTTAAAAGCCTTTTCTGTATCATCTGCCAGCTTCTGCATTAGCTGCTCCAGTGTGGCGCCGTGAAATGACGGATGAACATACTTCCCGCTCAACGATTGCGAAAATGCGTGCACAGCATCCGTTGCCGGCACAAATGCAAACAGGCTTCGAAGGCTCGCTGCAGCCTCTTCGCTTACGGAATCAGAGGCGATTGTATCTACGAACAAATGGTCTTTGGATGCCGAGGCACCGCGCTGCGGATAGACCATCACCACCTCAATACGCAGGGACGGTACCTTCTGTGATAGCAGATGCCTGCGATACGCCGCCTTCAGCAGATCGCGGGTGGAAAAGGCACAGACGTCTCCGCGTTCCATCTGCCCGCGCTTGCCACCGGCCAGCAGTTTTCCCTGAATCTGATAGATGGTTAGCACCTCGTCCTGAATCTCCAGAATTGGGGTGCGCGTACTGAATCGCCCCCGGGAAATAGCCGCACCGCAGAGCAGTGCCCGGTTATGATTCAGCTGTTCGGAAGTTTGGCATTCGGCATCATCAAAAGATTCGGGCAGTATAACCGGTTCGCCGATGGTTTGGGCGATGGCATCGCGCAGCGCCAACTTATTGCGGTGGCGAACAGAGATACCGGGCGAACGCTGCCTTGATTCCTGCAACGCCCACAATAGCCGAAGCGGACACCCCACCGTCTGCCGGAAAAGGTAATCACTGATTACGATGGGTTCAGCAGTCCCCATCCTCTATTCCAATCAGGTTTACTTCGGGTGTCAGCTCTATGCCATATCGATCCAGTACCGATTGGCGAATTTCCATGGCAAAATCGTAGATGTCCCGGCCGCGGGCACCGCCATGATTCACGATCACCAGTGCCTGTTTTTCATACGTACCCACCGCGCCGTGTCGTTTACCCCGCCATCCGGCCTGATCGATCAGCCAACCGGCCGGTACTTTTACGTGATGGTCTCCGGCGGGATAGTATGGGATGTCGGTGTACTCTTCCTGCAATGCCTTACATGTTTTAACGGATAAAACCGGGTTCTTGAAAAAGCTCCCTGCATTTCCCAGTGCTTTCGGATCGGGCAGTTTGGATGATCGAATGGCAATCACCGCTTCATAAATGTCCCGGATAGAGGGCGACTTCACGCCGCGCTGTTCAAGATAATGGGCGAGCGATTGATAGGACCGATTCAGCGCATGATCGTGGGTTGTGAGCTTCAGCGTACAATCGGTAATGATCGCCCTACCCTTCTGCTCACGCTTAAAAATACTATCGCGATATGCAAACGCACACGCCTCACGACCGTAGACTGAGAGGCTGCCGGTTTCCGTATCGAACACGGTACAGGAAACGAATACCTGATCGAGCTCCACACCGTAGGCACCGATGTTCTGCACCGGTGCCGCGCCGGCCGTTCCGGGAATAAGCGCCAGATTCTCAATACCCCCCAAATTCCGGTCCACAGCCCATGTTACCACATCGTGCCAGTTTTCACCGCCCCCTATCGTCAGGTGTACAACTCCATCGCTCTGCTCTTTTGGCTCTATTCCACGAATGGCAATTCGTACAATCGGGCGGGTTGGCCGACCGCAAAAAAGAGTGTTGCTCCCTCCGCCAAGAATGATCGGTTCATGTTTCTCAAAAAAGCCGTTTTGATGCAGAGTGTGGAGCTCATCTGCCGAGGTGATGTCCAGGAAGTGATCGGATGTGCACGAGACGCCAAAGGTGTGGTACGGCGCCAGATCGACGCCTCTTCGGAGGGGTGGCCGGCCGGTAGAGTCGGGCATCAGCTCTCCTGCTCCTCTTTCTTGACCCCCGACGCCGGTTTCACTCGCAGTTTTCGAATACGGTTGTTCTCCAGTGAGTGAACCGTAAGTTCAAGATCTTTATAGATTACCCGTTCGCCGACAGTGGGAATGCGTTCGAGCAGATGATAGACCAGTCCGCCAAGCGTCTCAAATTCATCCTCGGAAGTGGAGATTTTGGTATCCATAATCTCGTCCAGGTCATCGAGGTCAATTTTTGCATCAAACACATACACGCCATTCTTAAACTTGGTGAAGAGTTTCTCCTCCGTTTCGCCGTACTCATCCACAATATCGCCCACAATTTCTTCCAGAATATCATCCAGCGTTACGATCCCCTCGGTTCCGCCATATTCATCTACCACAATGGCGATATGTGTCTTCTCGTGCTGAAAATCGCGAAGCAGGTCATCCAGCTTTTTTGTGGCCGGAATAAAGAGCGCCTTACGCGCAATGGAGCGCCAGTTGATCGTTTTATTCTCGATATCAGTGTTGATGTACGGCAACAGATCTTTTGTGTAGATAACACCGAGAATCTGATCGAGATCGTTTCCATACAGCGGCATTCTGGACAAGCCGCGCTCGCGAATCAGTTCGATTACCTCCTTAAGGCTCGCTTCTTCCGAAACGGCCACGATGTTGACCCGCGAGGTCATAATTTCTCGTACAGCAATGGTCCCGAATTCGATCACATTTTCGATAATTTCCCGTTCATCTCCGTGGATGGATCCCTCCTGTTCACTCACCTCGGCCATGGTGCGCAGGTCTTCGGCCGTCATTTTATTGGTGGGTGTGGGCAGGCGTCGCTCCAATACCATGGTCGTTTCGGCAATAAACCGGGAGATAGGCGTCAACAGCACAAAATTGATATAGATAAAAGTGCTCATCCGGCGCGACACTTTCAGCGGATTGTTGATGGCGATCACTTTGGGGGTAATCTCGCTTAATATCAAAATCATAAAGGTGAGTACAACAATCTCCACAGCGTACACAATGGTAAGCGGCAATCCGTAAAAGGCGGCAACTTTCCCGGTGATGATGGCAGCCAATACCGAACTCACAATATTGGCGAAGGTATTGCCGATGAGAATGGTGGCGAGCAGCCGGCGCGGCTTCTCCAGCATGCGCAGAATACGGGCATCGCGGCCGCCGGGCGCTTGATCGCGGTCAAGCTTATCGAGCTGGTTGACCAACGAGAAAAAGGCTACTTCAGATCCGGAGTAGAGAGCGCTGATCAGCAGGCCCGCAACCATGATGGCGGCTTCTACAGAGAGAGTAAGCGCATTGAGGCTCTCGGCCTGATCGGCAATGGCGATCAGGAACTGAGTAGCGATAAATTGAATCGGAGAACTCGGAGGTTCGTCTATTAGATCCAAGAAGCGTGCAAATAGTTGAAGTTTCCCCTGTCCAGGATGAACAAAAAAAGGTGATGGCAAGATCGCCATCACCTGAAAGGTACAAAACTAAAACGATTTAAAGTATGGCGGTTCCGATCAAAACGGGAGATCGTCGTCCATGTCGTCAAAGTTCGAGTCGATCTCTACACCGCTTTTTGCGGGCTGTTTGGCACCGCCTCCGGCTGATGGTGCACTCGAGGGAGCACCGCCTCCGCGGCTGTCGAGCATCTGCATGTTCAGCGCTTTAATTTCGGTAGTGTAGCGCTTCTGCCCATCCTTGTCTTCCCACTCGCGGGTTTGGATCGGCCCTTCGAAATAAGCGAGGGAACCTTTTTTCAGATACTCCTGGCAAATTTCTGCCAGCCGTCCCCATGCCACTACGCGGTGCCACTCGGTATTTTCCTGAAGCTCGCCGTTGCGGTCTTTGTATTTTTCGGTGGTGGCCACGCTCAGTGTTGCCACGGCAGTGTTAGACTGCGTATAACGTACTTCGGGATCGGCTCCCAACCGGCCAATGATCATTGCTTTGTTTAATGAACTCATAGTGTTTACCTCAATTGGTTTTGTTTTTTGTTCTACCTGTTAAGAACCCAAAAATGGAATCACCTTACAACATTTTTTTATCGAAGTGCATCTTCGAGCTCCAGAGAGGCATTACTATTCTCATCGCGATACTTAATAATGATGGGGCACGCAGCCGATAAGCCGTGCTTCACCGCAAAGTCGCCTTTTATGGGCCGTGTGCCGGGAACCACAATAGCGTGTTCCGGAATGGGAGCACCTTTGCCCAACTCTTTTTCGTGAACACAATCGTATACCGGTACCGATTTGGAGAGGGTGACTCCAGGGGCAATTACCGCACCGCGCTTCACCAGTATACCCTCTACAATCACCGCGCCGGCACCGATAAAACAATCGTCTTCGATCACCACAGGCGAGAGGCCAACCGGCTCCAGTACTCCCCCTATTTGCACGCCTGCAGAGAGGTGTACACGCTTTCCGATTTGTGCACAAGAGCCTACCAGCGCATGGCTGTCTACCATCGAACCTTCATCTACATACGCGCCGATATTGATGTATGCAGGCGGCATGATTATAACCCCGGGCGCTACATAGGCACCGCGCCGAATGGATGATCCACCCGGCACCAGGCGCACACCGTCTTCTGGGTGCATCACCCGCGGCGGCAGATTGTCTTTATCTACAAAGCCGTCGTAAATACCTCCAAAAGAGGTGTTTTTACCTTCTTTAAACGCTGCAAGAATCGCTTCTTTAACGTCCACATTGGCTTCCCAGATATCGCCTTTTGGATTTGCGGCGCGTACCGTTCCGTTTTCAAGTTCGCTAAGTACAGTTTTCCAGTTCATAGTCAGTTTGTGTTTTCAGCCAGCCAGCGTTCAATGTGCCGGTCAGCCTCGATCAAATGGTCAATGGTTGATAGTTCAGTGGCGTGCAGTGGCGCACGAAGCCGGGCCGATTCGATCACCCCTTTATGCTGTAACAGCCGTTTGGCAGGAATGGGATTGGATGCCGAAAAAAGGGCATCGGTTGCCGGCTTCCAGATCGGAAGCGTGTTCACAGTGTTCCCGGAGAGGCAGTACTCGGTGTAGCGCCGGGTGGCTTTAGGCCATACATTGGACGCTACCGATACCAGCCCCACGGCTCCGGCCCGGCAAAAGAATGGAGTGAGCCCGTCATCACCGCTGTAGAGCGGCACCTCCGGAGAGGCTGCACGGAATGCCTGAAATTCCTCAATACTGCCGCTTGCTTCTTTCACGGCCCAGAAGTTTGGGTGATCAGAAAGACCGGCAATTACCGAAGGTGGAATTTTTACGCCTGTGCGCGAAGGAATATTATAAATCATGCACGGTTTTTCAGCAGCATCCATCAGCGAGCGGAACCAGTGCTCCATCCCAAATGGCCCCGGCTTGGCGTAAAGCGGCGCTACCAGCAGAAAACTGTCAACCGACAGGGTATTGCAGGTTCGAATCCAGTTGAGTTGCGTTTCGAGCTGAAAACCGCCCACACCCACCATCAAGGGAATAGATACGTTTTGCGCAGCGGCGTGCTCTACCACAGCCAGTTTTTCAGAATCGGAAAGGGCCAGCCCTTCGCCGGTACTGCCAATGAGCAGCACACCGTTACCGGCGGCCGCCTGCCTGTGCAAGAGCGCCGTCAGATCATCAAGATGGAGGGAGCCATCCTCGTGCATGGGGGTGATCAGCGCTGTCCAAAGTGAGGGAGAGTCGTTCATTTGTTTGTAAAGACTTGGTCAAAGATTGATTCAAAAGAGTAAAATCCCGGCTTCATAAAAGGGTTATCGAGAAGGTAGTTCATGGTCCAAACGGCTCCTTCGGCAAACACCGAGCGGCTGTGCGCTTCATGCTTCAGAAAAATCGATTCGCTGGCTGTTTTTACATGCAGTTCGTGTATCCCTTTTACATCTCCCTCGCGCGCCGATGAGATATGAGCATCGGTGCCCAACCACTCATGCCAAGAGAGAGCCGTTCCACTGGGCGCATCTTTTTTTCCGGTATGATGAACTTCGTGAATATGGTACGATGGGTTTTTGAGAAACGAGCTGCTCTGGCCGATGGTTTCGAGGCATTTACGTACAATGTTCATTCCCAGGCTAAAGTTGGAGCCAATTACCCAGCGGCCCCCGGCTCGTTTCACGCGTTCGGGCAGGTCGGCCGGCCAGGCGTAGCCCGTTGTGCCCCACACAGCCGGAATGCCCGATTGCAAGACTGTTTCCACGACCGGTGCCGCACTGTCTCCGGGTACAAATATGATGGCTCCATCGAGCGGAGCCAAATCCTCGACTGCAGGTTTGTTCTCTTTATCGAAGGCGATGGCCTGTTCACCAAGCAAATCCACAACCGCGCTTCCGGTGCGACCGGTACCGATTACCGCAATTTTCATATTACTGAGTAATTTCAAATGGATGGGTTATGCATTCGCGGTGGAGGATTCGGACCGCCTTTTCGGCATCTTTTTCATCTACCAAAAAACAGATATTGTGGGAGCTTGCACCGTGGCAAATCAGGCGGATGTTCACATCCTTCAGCGCTCCAAATAGCGGGCCGCTTAAGCCGGATGTAGCATGCAGATTGTTGCCAACCAGTGCCACCAGTGCCAGGTTTTTTTCGATATCTACATCGCAAAAAGTGCGGAGTTCATCGAGTACTTCATCCGAAAGGTGGTTCTGCTCGGCCGACTGCATATCGGTGTCCAGAGTGATGGAAACCCGCACCTCACTGGTGGTAACCAGATCCACACTGATTTTGTGTTTATCGAACACCCCGAACAGCCGCGCCAAAAAACCGTAGCGATGCAGCATATCGAGGCTGTGTACATTCAATAGCGTCTGTTTTCGACGCAAACTGATCGCGCGAATCACCGGATGGCTGGAGGTGTTCTTCACAATCCAGGTGCCCGGGGTGTCGGGTTGCATGCTGGAGCCTACGTACACGCTAATTCCCTTTCGTATAGCCGGCTTCAGAGTGGCGGGGTGCAGCACTTTGGCTCCAAAAACAGAAAGCTCGGCCGCCTCCTCGAACGAAATTTCATTGATCGGGCGCGCATCTTTTTCAATACGCGGATCGGTTGTATAAATCGCGGTTACATCGGTCCAAATTTCCAGTACATCCGCACCTGCCCCTTCTGCAATTAACGCCGCAGAGTAATCGCTTCCGCCACGGCCAAGTGTCGTGGTACGTCCGTCGGGTGCAGAGCCTAAAAATCCCTGCGTCACAATCCGCTGCGTTGCCTCAAGTTCCGGGAGCAGCAACGCCTGCGCATGCTCTTCAATCGCCTCCAGGTCGGGCTCTGCCTGGCCGAACAGAGCATCGGTTTTTACGATACGGCGCGCATCAAACCAAACGGCCTTCTCTCCGGCTTCGAGCAGCGCCTGTACAAACAGCATGGATGAACTTCGTTCACCAAATGAGTAAATCTGATCTTTTAGGGCGGGTGTTATCACCACGTTTTCCGACACCAGAGCCTCGAGCTCGTCGAACAACTCGTTCAGCTGAGCGTGCAACTCTTCGGGTGCATTCAATTCATCCGCAATGCGTTGATGTTTTTGGCGCAATGCTGCCGTGATAGATTTTTTCTCGGCCAGCGAACGCGATTGAAACAATTGAACCAGCGAATTGGTAGTGCCGGAGGTAGCGCTGACAACCAGCACTTTTTTATCGGGGTCGGCGCTTACAATATCGGCACACCTGCGCATAGCGCCGGCATCGGCCATGCTGGTACCCCCGAATTTTGCGACTTTAAGTAGATGAGGCATGGAATTATTCAACAATCAGTTAGCTCTATAAGATATGGAAATAAAGCAGGCTTATCAGCTATTGTTCCTTAAAAGTTCACTCCCACACAGCAGATTACGCAAACCGGCTATAGAATTGTGTTGCATTTTTTGTATTTTGGGTGTCTGTACGGGCTTAGACCCAACAACAAATTGAAAGGTAAATCTTAAGCGTACTGGGTGAATATTCATGCCAAGCGGAAAAAAGCGGAAACGAGCAAAAATTGCCAAGCACAAGCGTAAAAAGCGGCTGCGGAAAAACCGGCACAAGAAGAAAAAGTAAACAAGCGGTGACACGAATTTAAAAGGGGCTTCAGTGCCCCTTTTTTGTTTCAGGCATTGCTGGGTCAGGCGGCTTTTACTTCAACCGTTTGATCGACAATACGTACTACCTGTTTGGCCTGCTGCAGCAGATGGATGAGTTTACGACGGGTAAAACGGTGCACTTCCTGCAGGGATTCCAATCCGGCCAGGGAAAACTGATAGTAGGAAATGAGGTTGATTGAGGTCAGATACTTGCCCTCTTTATCGCCATCAATTTCCAGATGCCAGCGGGTAATGATGTCATCATCCGCAAGAATCTCATTTACTTTTCGGCTCGCTTTCTCCATCCACTCACTGGCTGTGCGAATGCGGAAGTCGGCATCGCCGTTGGAGGAAGATGGCTGGCACTGCTCAACATCAAAACTCCAGTTCATCTCTACATCAATGAACGGATCGACGCTGGTTTTGCCAAATGTTTTGGTTTTTAATACCGGATGGTGCGATGTCCCCTCCATTTGCCGGGCACAAGCCGCCTCCCGAAAGCGATCCCAATCGAAATGAATGGAGAGCGTATCGAGGTGGTGCGTGGATGAAGAGAGGTCGATAATGATAGACAGGCCGGTCGCGTTGATTTTAGGCTCCGACCACGTCTTGAAGTTTTTTACATTGATGTTTCGCAGTGCAAGCGTATCGTCAATTTTGTTGACAATAGACTTGAAAATCGGATAGTGCATACTGAATCTCTTTGCTAAAAATTGATGGTTTAGCGCAGCTCTATGAATAATTATTTCACATTAAGATACTTAACCCAAGACCTTAGCCGCAAGTTAAAGGGTGCAACTTTTACCTTCAGCTACTCACCGCATAAAGATGTATGGGAAGGGTATTTTAATCAAAAACATGAATCCATCAGGCTCGTTTTTTGTGCACGATTTGACGAAATCGCACTGTTTGCTAACTCCTTTCGAGAGCCGAAGAAAACGAATGTAACCCGTTTTTTTGAAACCCTCGCCGGAGAGGAAGTAACCGATATTCGATTATCCGAAAATGACAGAATTGTAACGATTTTGTTCTCATCCGGTTCCACGCTTCTATTTCAGCTTTTCGGCCACGATGCCAATGCCATGTTGGTGCGGGATGGCCTGATTACGGAGAGCTTCAAAAACCCGGACAGCATTATTGGAAGCCGGCCGGCCGAACCAAGACCGCCCCGTGAACGGGGCGAACCTCAACCGGATTGGGGAGCGAAAAAAACAATTCTTCATACCGAACCCAAATTCCCGCGGCATTTGGTGGGCCCGGTCATCCAACACTTTCAGCTTGATGAAAAAGAGCCGCAGCAGATTGCCGTAACCACTCGGACGCTGGTGCAGGAAATGACCGAAAGCGCCGTATTTCGCGTACTTGACAGTGGTAATCTATGCCTTCTCCCGAACGAAACGCTGCCGCTGTCCACGCACAAATCGTTCGACGACTGCAACGATGCGGTGCGCTACGCATACTATCAAACCTCACGGCAGCGGCGGCTTCACAGCCGTATGCAATCGTTAAAGCCGCGCTTTCAACGTGAACTGAAACGCTCGCACCAAACCATACAACAACTCGAAGGAGCCGATAAGGCCCTGGAACGAGCCGAACAGTACGAACAGTTCGGGCACCTGTTAATGGCCAACGCTCATCAATCTCTCCAACACGGCACCGAATCGCTGCGTGTACAAAACTTTTATGACGAGGGCGAACCGATCGACATCCCGCTAAAGGAAGGACTCTCCATCGCAGAAAACGCCCAGCACTATTATCAAAAATCGAAAAAAGCCGAGACCCGTGTAGCAGAATCAAAAAAGCGGCTGGCGAGGGAGCTTCAGAAACGGGATGAACTGCAACGGCTGCATGAAGAGCTGCTGCAGATCGAAAAAGTGTACGAATTTGATGAGTGGTACGACGAGCAAACCCCGGCCCTGCGGCGGCTCAATCTGATTCATCAACAGCAGGAGACGGAAAAGCGCCCCTATCGCCGGGGCGAGGTTGACGGCTTTGAGATATGGATTGGAAAAAACGCCTCCAGCAACGACGAACTTACCATGCAGGCGCACAAAGAAGATGTGTGGCTGCATGCCAGAGGAGTGAGCGGTTCGCACGTGGTGATTCGCATGAACAACGACACGGGCATGCCGCCCAAACCAACCCTGTTAAAGGCTGCAGCCGTGGCGGCCTGGAACTCCAAAGCGCGGGGCAGTGCACTGGTTCCGGTTATTGTTACCAAACGAAAATATGTTGTAAAATCGAAGCGAATGGCACGGGGTGCTGTTCGGGTTGAAAAAGAGAATGTAGAAATGGTAAAACCAGCACCACTTACATGAGTACACCAGCCATTCAGCAGCCGGTATTTTTATGCGGTATGATGGGCGCAGGCAAATCGACCGTTGGCCAGGCTCTCGCCACACTCGCTACGCTTCCGTTTACCGACCTGGACCGGGAGGTTGAAACGACGGCGGGAAAATCGATCGCTGAAATTTTCCGCGACGATGGAGAGCCGGCCTTTCGGACATTGGAATCTTCGTTACTGCTCTCTCTTGCCGAATCTGCAGCGGGAGTGGTTGCGCTGGGCGGCGGCGCGCTGCAAAACCAGCATCTGGTGGATCATATAAAATTGCAGGGATGGCTTGTCTTCCTCAATCCACCGATTGATTTGCTTGCAAAGCGGCTTCATCATCGCAAAGGGCGTCCGTTGTTGCAGCAATCCGACCGGGCGCTGCGGGATATCCTCACCGAAAAGATGGAACAGCGTCTGCCCTTCTATCAGCAGGCCCACATTACGGTTTCTGCCGACAGCGGAAAACCGGACGAAACGGCACAACAAATACTAAAAAAAATAAGGACGCATGAAGGAAACGCTTGATCTGCAAACCAGCCAAAAAACGGTGCGTGCGGTAACCGGCACGTCCATTCTCGCCGACGAACTGAGGCGGTATACCGACACGACCGGCCGTACCGAAGCGGTCGCCTTTGTAGATGCTAACGTTTGGAGCCACCATCAGGCAGCGATTGATGAGGCGATCGCTGTATCCGGACTTTCATGCCGCTACATCACCGTTCCGGAGGGAGAATCGAGCAAAACTGTCGCTTTTTGGGAGCAGTGTCAGACCGATCTGCTGGCGCATCACATTCGGCGCGATACCACCATCATTGCGATCGGCGGAGGTGTAACCGGCGATCTGGCCGGGTTCGTGGCCGCAACCGTGCTTCGAGGCGTTCCGCTGCTGCACGTGCCCACCACGGTGCTGGCGATGGTAGACAGCGCCATCGGTGGAAAAACCGGGATCAACCATCCGATGGGCAAAAACCTGATCGGCGCCTTTTATCAGCCGGAAGCGATCATTGCCGACCTCCGATTTTTAGATACCCTGCCACCGCGCGAATGGGCCAACGGCCTCAGTGAAATCCTGAAGTATGGATACATTGCCGACGCTGCCCTGTTCAGCCAATGCGAACTCTTTCTGGATAAGACCCCCTCTGCCACCCACCCCGATCGGCTCATGGCGCTCATTCGCCGCTGCATCGAAATCAAAGCGGATATTGTGCAACGGGATGAGTTTGAAGGCGGTGTACGAGCATTTTTGAATTTCGGACACACCTTTGCACATGCTCTCGAAAAAAACCTACATTTCGATACCATCAGCCATGGTGAAGCCGTTTACATTGGGATGCATTGCGCGCTGCATATGTCGAACAAAACCGCGTCTGAACCAATACCGGACCATCTGCACCCGTTTCGTTCGCTCTACTCCTTCCGGATTAGGGAAGAGGATGTAAAGACCGAAGAGCTGATCGAGGCGATGAGATCAGACAAAAAAAATCGCGCGGAAGAGGGATTCCGCTTTGTTCTGCTTAAAAAGCTGCAACATCCGTATCTTAAAACTGTTACAGATAAGAGCCTGATCGCCGAATCCCTGGCGGATGGGCTCGACCAACTCTAAGTACCAAGCCGAGACGGCACCATGTTTTTACGATGGATTTACAATAGCTGGAAGCTCTTCTGGAGAGCCGTGGGTGTGCTGTTTCTCGTGATGATTACGGTGGCGGCCATCGGCCTGGCTGTGATCCAGCTCCCGGTTACCAAAAACATTATAAAAAGTGAACTCATACAGCGGTTTAACAGCGACTTTGAGGGACAGCTTTATATTGAATCGTTGCATGGCTTTCTCCCCTTCAACGCCGAGCTGAGGCAGGTAGAGTTGTACGAATCGCCAGAATCGGACCGGCCATTTATCACCGTAGGCCGGGCGTACGTCTCCGTAAACCTGTGGCAGTTGCTGCAGCGGAATATAGAAGTGACCCGCTTTGAGTTGCTCACCCCTCGTGTGGAGCTTAATACCACCGCCGATAACCGCCTCAACTTGGTAGCCGCTCTTCAGCAAAAAACAGAACGTGAACCGTCCCCACCCGGTGAATTTGGTATGCTGTTCAATCGGTTTTACCTGTTTGCACCACTGCTAACGGTGGTAGACGGCACTCTGGAAGTAGATGAGTCGGTACCCCTCCCCGATCTGGTTCGGCGCACCAATGCTACCCGGCTAGACGAGTTAAACATCGAGGTATTTATTGAAAGCTCCGAAGAGCAGGTATTTTTTGACCTAAACCAATTTACCGCCACAACAACCGGCGGCGACTGGGAACGCATTTCCATGTCCGGCCAGTTTTTTCACGACCGTGAGTTTCTGGAGCTCAACAGCTTTCAAATACAGGCCAATGACAATCTTCTCACCTTCTCGGCTTCCGCCACGCCGGTCGATTTGACTGCGCCGAATGTAGAGGAGCAGATCGCTTCGGCACAGCTGCAAATCAGTATTGATGAAGGAGTGCTCCATGCACGGGATGCCGATCTTCTGTTGCCATCCTGGGTTCTTCTTCCTCACGACCTGTTTTTTCAGGGAGGCCTTAGCGGAACGCTTGATGATCTGCGAGCCGACGGACTTGAACTCTATTTGGGAGAGAGTGCTATTCTTGCGGATGCGTCGGCCCGGTCGTTCTTTACTCCGGAGCGCACCTATGAGGCACGCCTTACCAACGTTGTTCTGCATCAGCAGGAGCTGCAGTGGCTTCTGCAACAACTGGGGCAAACCACATCGGCTACCCGATACGGCAACGTACTTCTCCATGGGGATCTGGAGGGTAATCAAACCGGATTTGCTGCCGATCTGGACATGCAAACCGATGCCGGGCGGGCTGAATTTACTGCCGGATACGATTTCCGAAACGGCCAAACGTATTCGCTGGCCGGCACCATCGACTCGCTGGATATCACTCCGTTTCTTGGCGATACACTACAACAAACCGTACTGCTGGGCACCCTTTCCGCAAACGGTTCCGGGTTCGACCGTGCAGCCATGGTCGATGCTTCCTTCTCATTTGATGGCAGCCGGTACGGCGATTTTGAATTGCGCAACGCCCACGGTGACTTGCGGTACAATAACGGCGTGCTGGATTATGAATTAAGGTTAGCCGAACGCGATACCGAGATCGATACAGAGGGCCGTGTTCGATTCTTTGGAGACAGCCAGCAGCTACAGACAGAAACACGTTTTCTTCAATTCAATCCCAACCGCTATTATCCGTTGCTCCCCTACGGATACAGCCGGTTTACCGGGTCGCTTTCGGCCAATCTGGAGGGCACTTCCGTCAATGATCTATACGGCCGGCTCTCGATCGAAATGGCCGGAGCTATTATTGAAAACGACTCCCTGCGCCCCCATCAGCTCTTTTTTGATCTGACCCCGGCCGACAGTGACCAACGCCGCCTGCGCTTTACAAGTTCGTTTCTGGATGTGGAAACAGTGGGCACCATTGCTCCCGATAACATCCGTGACATGGCCGCCTACTGGGCCAGCTACCTGAAAGCACGAGCAGATGAAGAGCTGTTGTTCGTAAGCGAGGAGCTGATTGATCAGCTCATACCCGCCGGAACTGCACCGGAACTGGGTGAAATGTCGGTCGACTTGTCTGCCGACATACGCCTGAAAGACCTGCCGCTTTTGCGCCATTATCTACCCGGGCTGCCCGAACTTACCAGTTCAGCTACCATTACAGCATCCGTTCAAGCCAACAAAGAGACCCTTTCTTTCAATTACAACCTGTTCGACAGCAACGCATCGCTGAACGGCACTGCAGCCCAGGAGTTCAGTTCTTCACTCCAGGCCCGGCTGCGCGCCGACCGACCACTCAGAGAACACGCCTCGATTGATTTTCAACTGGCCGGGGCTCTGTTCGAGCGCGGCAACTGGCGGTTTAACAACGCCTATATCAACGCCACACTCCGCGACAGCTTGCTGCAGGTAGAGCAGCAGATTGAGCAATTTGGCGATGATGTACAGAGCCACACCCGTTTACAGGCCACCCTTAAAGAGAACCGTATTGATGTGCGGCTCGACAGCCTGAGCCTCGGCAATCCCACCTTTACCTGGACCACCACAGAGCCGGCCCATATCCGGTACGATCAAAACCGGCACACCACAGTCGAATCACTAACACTAAGCAGTGGCGACGATCTGGTGTCGCTCTCAGGCACATTTAGCAACAGCCCCGAGGATTCCGTGAGCTACGAAATCCGCAACTTTGAGCTCTCGAAAGTTTCCGATTTGATTGGCGGCCGGGTACAATTTTCGGGGATGGTAAACGGCGATTTTACCACCCGCGCGCTTGGTATTATTCCATCTGTGCAAGGTGTGTTACAAGTTGATCAAGGACGGCTGAACGGACGCACCATCGGAGATCTGCGGCTCGATAGCCGTTTCAACTCCGAACAGAACCGCTTCAACACCCAACTTCGGGTATATACCGATCCGGAGCGATACGCCGGTTATCGGGAGCAAAACAACGGAATTGGCCACGATTTACGGTTTGATGGATATTTCAGGCTGCCCGATGAAGCCGACGATTCCGACGACCTCTTCTATTTTGATGCCGATTTGCGTGAAATTGACATGTGGATTGTATCGGTCATCACACCTAACACCATTCCGCGAATGGAGGGGCGATCAAGCGGCAGTGGATTCATCCGCGGCAGCGCCACCGATTTCGACTTTGAAGCCACCTTTATGGCGGAAAATGTGGAAGGTACGCCGCTCTTTATTAACGTAGATTATCTTGTGAGCGGGCAGCTCGATTTTACCAAAAGCGATGGATTGCTGTTCCGGGACATCGAGTTGCGCGACTCTCGCGGCGGGCGCGGCACACTGTCCGGGCAGGTCGACCTGATGGAGTTTACCCCCGAAAATCGATTCGACCTGAGCCTCCAGCTGAACAATCTGATGTTCATGAACAATGTACCCGATCCCGATGTGCCGTTTTATGCGGAACTATACGGCACGGGGCTGGCCCGGCTCACCGGTACCAACGATGCCCCCGTTCTGCAATCCGTTGGTACGGTAAATCTCTCATCCAACTCGAGAGTGTGGTTCCCGCTGCGCGAAGAGACAGAACTGCAGCAAGACCGTCGTTTCATCCGCTTTGTAGATAGTTTTAATGCCTCCAATATTGCAACACGCCGCCCGGTTGCCCGGGGTGAGAACGGCGCCAACGGCAATCAGAATAACCAAAACCGTACATTCCTCGATCTGTTCACTCTGGATGTGCAGCTCTCCGCAAACAATCCGATCAACGTACAGTTGATATTTGATCCGGTGACAAACGAAATTCTAAATACCAGCGGTACCGGTCAAATACGTATTCTCGCGCAAGATCAAGACCTTAATATATTTGGGCGCTTCAATATACAGGGGGGCGACTATCAGTTTGTGGCAGGAGACATCATAACCCGACGTTTTACCCTACGCGAGGGAGGCAGTATCAACTGGCAGGGCGATCTGGAATCGGCCAACCTGGATGTAACGGCTGCTTTTCGTACCCGACCCGATATTTCGGTTATCTCACCCACCGTCAATACCTTTCAGCGGGTGCCGATTGAGTTGATTCTGGAAATTGGCGGCACCATAGGTGCCATAGAAAATGAGTTTTTCTTTACCGTACCGGCTACCGTAGAGGGCACCACCGACCCGACCATCGCCAATCAAATCAACACCCTCAATCAAAATGAGGACGAAAAAACGGTGCAGGCACTGGCAATTCTGCTTACCGGAAACTTTATTCCGTCCGATCAGACGGCCAATCTCGGCTTTGGCGACAACGTAACCGGTACCACCGCCCTGGTGAACCCGCTGCTGTCGAGCCAGATAATCAGCCCTCTGCTCTCCAATCAGATTAACGCACTGCTGAACGATGATGTAGTGTTTGATGTGGATGTGAGCCTGCGCCGCGACCGCGTGGGAGGACAAGAAACCGACCAGTTCGGGGTAGATCTTGATGTTGCCCTACGGCTCTTCAACGATCGGATCATCTTACGCCGCGAAGGCCAAATTGCAGGCCAGCAGACGAATATTGGCGATTTGGGTGCAACCTATCGAATAAATCGTATCTTGTCGGTAACGGCTTTCCACCGGCAAGACCCTACCCTGGCAAACCGAACGGACAGCGATACCCGTCAGACCCAGGAGATGAACGGGTTGGGTGTGGAAGCCCAATATCAGTTTAATACATGGGGACATCTCTGGAACCAAATAAAACGGCCGTTTCGGTGGATCTTCGGATCGAGCGGCAAAGAAGAAGAGGTCCCATCCGAAGAAACCGAATCGATCGCAGAAAATTGAAAAGACACATTTATTGAATGAGTAACCAACGACTAAGTTCTGTAGAAAAAGAAATCATCAAAGTATTAGAAACCTATCCGGATGCATCCATTCCGGTTCCCATTTTGCTCGATGCCCTGAGCATGAACAACAAAAAAGGGGCAAAAAAACTCAAAAATGCGGTTAATCGCCTCAAGCAGCTCGACATTGTAAAGGTAACCCGCGGCAACCTGGTGCGGTTAAATGAACTCGCCATTGAGGACGAACGTACGGTTACCGGTAAACTTGACGTAACCAGCCACGGCGATGGCTACGTGATTGTGGAAGGCCGCGATCAGGATATAAAAATTCCCCGGCGCTCAATGAAAACCGCCCTCGATGGCGATACCGTACGCGTGGTACTTACCGACTATCACAAAAAGAGCGGCAAGCCAATGGGCAAGATTGATTCCGTTGTGAAGCGGGCCGACTCCCTGTTTGTGGGCACTCTTATTAGCGAAGCGAAAAATACCTACATCATTGAGTCGGACACGCAATCGTCGCGGGTCGATTTTTTCGTAGACCCGGGCGATCTGAGTGGCGCCGAGCCGGGCGAGAAAGTGACCTTCCGGCTGGTAGCCTGGGATGATGTACGCGCTCATCCGCAGGCCAAAATTGTAGACCGCCTGGGCAAAGCCGGCAGCAACGAAGCCAATATTCTCGCCATTCTGGCCGAGAAGCAGTTCGAGAGCTCATTTCCGACCGAGGTGGACGCCTTTGCCGACAGCATTCCCGAACAGATTACCGACGAAGAGATTGCCCGGCGGCGCGACATGCGCGATGAAGCGGTTCTAACCATCGATCCCGCCGACGCCAAGGATTTTGATGACGGCCTGAGCATTCGCGTGCTCGACAACGGCAACTACTATCTGGGCGTGCACATTGCCGACGTCGCTCACTATGTGCCGCGCAATTCCATTTTGGACCAGGAAGCGTATCATCGGGGAACCAGCGTGTACCTGGTAGATCGTGTAATTCCCATGCTGCCCGAACGCCTCAGCAACGGGCTGTGCAGTTTGCGACCCAACGAAGACAAACTGGCCTACAGCTGTTTTATG
>JBLRWS010000020.1:0-40016 GCA_047921075.1 Balneolaceae bacterium
ATGGGGCCAAAAATTGTTATTCGGAACTCCGTTTCTTAGAGGTCTACCGAGCCACCCACTGTTTCAAATGGCCAGCGGTTGTTGTCAATTCCACCGTTATACAGTAGCACCGGCCCGCCATTCATCGGAGTCACGTCGCTGTTGTCGCGAATTTGAAAACCTCGTTCGGCCTGGCTTGGGTCAATCGGCACAAACCGCTGAATGGCCAGGAAGCTTTGCAGAGGATTTTCGGCTGACAACCGCCGCACAGGAATGTTTACAAACAGAGTGCCGCCATTGCCAAAGAATTCATTCAGGATTTCCTGGCCAAAGTTGATGTTTCGGGTCAGGTCGTTTGATATCCAGTAGATGTGATCCCACTGAGCCAGCATCTTGTTCAGTGTGGGGTTGATAATTCTCGGAAAAGCCTGTGTCAACCGAACCGCTCCCCCTTCGAGTCCTTCTCCGTCTGAGATGTTGATCACATCGGGCGTGAACCCAAGCTGATTGAGCATCGACAGATGAAAATTTCCTTTTTGGACGCCATCGGGTGCTGCATCATCATTCAAGAAAAGAATAGTGGATGTCTGCTCTTTGATGTGCCAGGTTACCTCTTGCACTTCGCTGACTTCAAGGGCGCGGTCAACCGTGCGCACATAAAACGTGTTGTCGGCGTTCAGGTTCAGCCCCTCTGCCATCAGGCCGGATGAGCGTAACGCCCGGCCGCGAAAGATCTCGGCCGTGGTGTTGTTGATGGTCGTATTGTCAATATCGAGCGTGATGAAGAACGACTCCTGCTCTTCGGTCTCAAGCGGAATTTCGAGCCAGCCGTTGGTGGTGTCGTTAAACGCGATTTCCGTACGCAAAATGGTAGCCTGGCCGTCCGGGTCGGAAATTCTCCATCCAAAACTGACAATCGAATAGGTGGTATCGGGCGGAAGTTCCAGCTGAACCAGATTCGTTTCGGGTGGGCTGTTGCGCAGTGGAAATACAACCGAGGCACCAACCGGATCTACGGCGCCGTCGTTGTCAATGGCACGTACGGCAAAGAGAACATCATCGGTTTCGGCGCCGGGAGTAATCGGCAGCAGAAAAGTACTGTCGGTTCGTGTGGTAAACTGCCAGTTGCCGGCCGATGTGTCTTGTATGGCAAACTCGTAACCGGTAATAAACCCGTCAGGGTCGGTACCCCACCATGAGATGTCTACCCGGCTCGAAAGCCGATTCTCATCCGAAATATCGATGGAATCAACCGTCAGAAAGGTGCGTGGTGGCTGATTTTCATTCAGATTCCCATCCAGACCGCTATCACAGCCGCTCGTCAATAGCAGACTTCCAATCAACAATAGGTAAACCAATGGTAGAGTTTTATACATACAATCACGCTTCAGTAAAAATAAAAAGAGAAAAGAAGTGAGGGGTTTCAGCCCTCACTTCAAAAGTGTTGTAAATTGGTTACGGTACTGATTATTTAATCAGCGTCATTTTTCTTGTAAGCAGTGTGTTCCCGGCTTGCAGGCGGTAGAAGTAGACGCCACTTGCAAGCGAAGTTGCATCAAACGTTACGTCGTGCGCACCGGCTGCCATTTCCCGGTTCACCAGTGTAGCCACACGCTGCCCTACGATGTTGTACACATCGATACGCACATGGCTGTTTTGCGGCAGGGTGTAGTTGATTTGTGTGGTGGGGTTGAACGGGTTCGGGAAGTTTTGCTGCAGGGCAAATTCACGTGGCATCAGGTCGTCGAAGTCTTCGGTAGAAGTAACCTGACCACGGGTAAGTGTGAGTGTTCGAAATACGGGCGCAAACAATGTTTCTCCCACTTGACGGTTGGTTCCACCACCTGATCCTGCAACAAAGCCCGATGTAACAATCGAGTTTGTGCCATCGGAAGCGCGAACATTCCAAAGTACATTGATGCTTTCATTTTCCTCAACACCCAAATCAGCAAGCAGATTATCTACTACGTCACTGGATAGTGTGATTTGTGCGTCTGCACCATCGTTATCTGAAGCCAGTGATATGATTTCTTCCTCATCCGTGTTGTACAGCACCCACTCGAACGTTACCGCATCTCCATCGTAATCACGAGGACTCAAACTTTGCCACGTAACCACGATATCGGTATCTGCAATCACACCAACATCTGCACCTTCTTCAGGTGCAATCAGATTGAAAAGCGGCCTTGGCACCGTAAAGTTGTCTCCTTCAAGATCATTCAGATTTCGCGGAATCAGTTTTGCAACACCAAATGTGAATGTCACAAACCCGGTTACACTGTCCAGATCATTCCCAAGGATAGCATGACGGTTCAGATCGCTAGGGAATCCGGTTTCGCCAATCACTCCGGCGCGGGTATCCCAGTTAAATACGGCTGTACCGTCCAGTACCTCGTTGGTGGCATCGTCCACCGTTGCGAAAAGCACTTCACCAAACCCAACGTCGCTAATCATGCGCACGTTTTCGAAGCGAAGCAGCATCGCTTCCCACGCCTCGCCGGGAGCGGCCGGTTCGTTGAATTCATCGGTGGTAAGTGTTGGTATGACGGTTGACAGATCATTGCCCGTACTGAGAACTGAAAATTCTGCATTGGCGATGTAGGTGTAGGTGTTGTTATTGTTTGCAATAGACGCCTCGGTAACCACACCACCGGTAATGTTAATCAAATCCCCGCGATTCAGACTGGCCGTATTTGCATCCAGCGAGAGAAAAATACCGGACCATGGCGTAAGGTCATCTGAAAGGGCAATAACACCATCGGCTGCACCGGATGTAACGGTACCAACAATATCAAATTCCAGCCCTTCGAGGCCGGCCAGCGGGCTTGGGCCAACCAGATCATCGGAGGTGCGCTGAATTTGCTCGATGGTGGTGATTGCACCGCCATCTACAAAATAGCCCAGTGTACCGAAGGTAGGGAAGCGTGCCGTAAGCCCGTTTGAACCGGTTGCTTCAATAAAGTAGCTCACAGATTCAAAGGCTACGGTTTCCGGCAGATCTGCCTCGAACCGATCTCCGCCGATATCGGTCATTGCAATATCCTGCGTTCCTGAAATACTGGATGTGTACTTAATCACAACGGAGGTAATCGTAACAGAGGCATCGTCATCCGGCGGGAAAACATCGGCCGTAACGGTTGGTGTCACTTCCAGACCTAATACATCCCCTGCAGGGTCTTGTTGCGCATCCACAATTTGCACCGGCTGGGCAAGCACTTCAAAGTCTACGGGCCATTGAAATTGGCCGCCGAGAGAGACGCCGTTCTCAAAGCGAAAGTCCTGACCCTCTTCCGTTACCCACAACACGCCATCTTCCATAATGGCAATGTGCAGGCCCTGGTTATCCACAGCGTCAATACCGGCAACGAAATCAAAGTTGTTCATCAACAAAAACCCGCTGGCGCGGACCGATGAACCTATTGGCGGGCGCACAAACGCGCCATCTTCAGGGCGGCGGAAGTTGTAACCTGCCCGGTACTCCTGCCGGTCATTTCTGAAACGAAGAGAAACATCCCGAAGCGGAACAACTGATCCACCTTGCCCAATGGCAAAGTTCGGACGTATTTCATCGCCGCTAAAGTTCGTCATGGTACCGCCGTCAATTTCGATGTAGGCGGCATGATATTTTTGATACGCATCCAAATTAACCGACATGGTGGTCGCATCAATCGCATCGTGGAAGTCGGCGGGCGATAGAGAAATAGGATCCAGAAGCGGGGCAAAACGTTCCAGATCGTCGAGCTCTTCACTTACAGTGCCGAGAAACTCTTCAATTTCATCCACCACAAACTGCGCGGTTTCGTCAAAGAATGTCATACGGCCGTTGGCTGTAACCACATCGCCCCGATTCCAGTTTTCGACATTTAAAAACTCGCCGGTACCGCTGCCCTGCACAATCTGCATCGACATTCCGTCGCGGCCCAGCTCAACCGCTGCCGTGTCGGTAATGAAGATGTGAATACGGCCAATCTCAGGGTTGTTATTGGCATTAAAACTGGCCAGCCCGGATGTTCGTGGGTTGCTTACAACCACAAAGGTAATTCGTACCTGTTCATCCGCGAGCGGGTGGTCAGGAATATCCAGCACTGACGTCAGGTTATCATAGGTATTCAGGTCTCGAATGGTTACGTCCTGAATCCCATTGTCTTGCGCGGTTGCAAAATCGGCCCCAACAAGCCCGATCAGCAACATCATACTAAGAAAAGAGAGTAGCTTCTGTTTCATACTGTTGTTTTAGGTTAATTGATTATTTAATGATCGCAAATTTACCTCGTTGCACGTGTCCGGAAGATAAATCCCGAACCGTGTACAAATATAAACCAGTTGTTAAGATCTGGTTTGCATCCGACAGCAGGTCCCAGGCAAGCTCACCGCCCGGCAGTATCCGGTTATCGGAACTGAATTGGTTGAACCACTCTATATCCCCAACTCCCGTGCTCTCGTGTATTGTTTCGGCAACAACATCCCCCGCAAGGGTATATACCCGAACCTGAGCGCGTTCGGGCAGATTAAAGAACATAATTTTACGGGTAAATTCGGTGCCTCCATCCCATGCTGCATTTACTCTGTATGGGTTGGGATAGACACCCACACTATACTCTTCGTTACTGCTCTGAAAATTCGGATTGACCGGCGTGCCGGGAAACACACGTACGGCATTCACATTCGGGCTTGTTTCCAGCGGGCCTACATCAAACACCTCGCTACCAAAGTCGAACGACGTAACCGAAAACTGATATTGCCAGCCGCTCAACAAACCATCCACCTCGAACCGGTACCAATACTGGGTGGTGTCGCCGGGGAAGGTGACCGGTTCATCCATTAAAATTTCATCAAACCCGGTATTAAATCCAACATCCGTACCCGGCGTGTCCCATTGGCGAATCATTCGGGGGTTGGGGTTCAAATCATCCCCCAAGTCGGATCGATACACCCTGTAGCCTTCAAAATCCTGCTCGTTGGTAACCGGATCGATCGAAAATTCTGCTTTGCGGTCCCAAAACAGTACGGCCTTGCCCGCTTCCAGCTCAACGCGCAGTGTAGGGGCATCCGGCGGGGTTGGAAACAAGAAGCGATCCAGCTCTCCATTCTCATTAATATCCTTTTCGGGGGTTAAAACCCCGGTACTGTCCACATCCTCACCTAAAAAGACGCGAAACATCGCATCGATACTTTCCACAAATGGTTCACGGGTAGTTTCATTATCCACAGCCTTGCCGGCAATGCCCTGAAACTCTCCCGGTTTTTGAGCTGCTATAAATCCAAAGTAGACTGTAATGGTTTCGCCCGGCTGTACATCTCTGAACGGCCCGATGGAGATCATGGAGATGTAATTCCCCTCTGAATTTTGGCCATCTGTACGAAGCTGCTCGCGAATGGAGCGATCGGCCCCGGGCTGGGTTTCATCCAGCGGAAACACCTCGGCCATTCGGCGGTAGCGTTCCTGATCTCCCGTGGCACCACGTTCGGGCCCGCGAAAGACTCCGGTACCTGCGCTAAACAGCCAGTAACTGGGGCCCACATTGGGCACACCCAAACCAAACTGCTCAATAATCGGGTTCATGGGGTGGAAAAAAATCGTTTCACCGGTCTGTCGGTCCGTTACTTCTGAGCCCAACAGCGTAATTCCGCCGTAGGTATTGATGCTGGGCGTATCGTTCGAGCCCGCATCAAACGCATAGGTCGTGAAACGGTCGTCGATATAGCCAAGCCCGCCCTTGTTAAAGAAGGCCGACCCGCCATCAAGCGTCGTGAACACATTCCGAACCACGATATCGGCGTACTGCCCCACGTATACGCTATCCCAAACAAACCCTTCAGGATTTCCGGAATGGATCTGGCTGTTGTTGGTAATGTCTACTTTGATGATGGAGAAGTTCTCCGTAAAGGGAAACGCCCAGTTCAGGCTGGTCTGTTCCACATCAGCGTAGAGCGGTTGCGTGTGTCCGTCGATCTGTATTTGAGTACCCGGCACAATTTGAAAGCGATCGGTAAAATTGGCGATAATATCCTGATCGCTGATTCCCAAACCGGTTTCCGGCCCTTCGAACCGTATGGGCGCATCGGGCGAAAATTCGTAGCCCGACTGCCCCCTCGAAAACCCGGATGGATTGGTAACGGCCGCTGTAGATAGACGCAATCCGTTGTTAACAAATCCGCCAACCCATAGTCCCGCCTCAAACAGGTGCTCGGTTCCGGAGTTTAGTGGAAATCTCATACTGGGGCCGCCGTCGGGATTGTTCCGAACATCTGCACGGCCAATCACACCCACATTGGTGATGGCCAATCCAAAATTGCCCACATCGGTCTCTTGCCGTTCAAATTGAAACTGCGCAGCAGCACGTTCCGGAAGCGTCAGTTCGCTACACCAAAGAATTGTGAAAAATAGAATTCCGTAACGGATTGATCTCATATACCTACAATCAATTGCTAAATTTGAAAGGATATGAATTCTACAAAAAAAAACGGGAAATATCTTCCCTAATTTGATGGTTTTACAATTCGGTAACGCCGACGGCTAACTACATTTTAATCAACTCTTTGTAGAGATGAACCAGCGTGTTTTGCTTCACCCCGGCGTAGTAGAGCAGAGTAATCAGTGCAAAGACCGACTGTAATTTCATTACGCCGTTGTCGCGGTACTTCCGAGCAGAGGTTTGCACCGCTTTTTCCAGCACCTGAAAGGCCCCTATCTTTTTTAATCGCGACACGATCTCCTGGTCTTCCATCACAATGAGATCGTCGCGATAGCGGCCCGACTGTTCAAACAGAGACCGCCTTACAAACAGCGACTGATCGCCATACCGAAACAAGGTGATATCAAACCGCGTGCACCATCCAAAAAAACGAAGTGCCCGATGGGAATCATCAAACGCCAGCCGGTAGCAGCCGGCATCGATGCCGCACGATACGGCCCCACGTATATCGGCAGAAAAATGGTGCGGAGGGTAGGTATCTGCATGCAGAAAATAGAGGATATCGCCCGACGCGCGGGCCGCACCTTCGTTCATCTGCCGCGCTCGCCCTTTTTGGCTGCACCGATGGAAAATAGCTCCGTTCTGCTCCGCAATTTGAGCGGATGCGTCGGTGCTGCCACCATCTGCAATAATCAGTTCCAGGTTGCCCGGCCCGGCATGAGCTTGCAGGTACGGCAGCAGTTTTTTGAGATTGTCTGCCTCGTTGAGCGCAGGAATAACAACACTAATCATAAAACGTTCAACGAGCTTGCTTCGAGGTCTTCAATCGTATCGATATCGTTTAGATTCTCAAGCCTGTGAACAGCGAGGCCAAGGTGATGAAAGGTATCGAGGGTTTGCTGCAGCACCGATTCCGTGCTCCAGTCAACATCATGAAACAGATCGTCTGTACGGTGCCGTAACCCCAGCAAGTAGTATCCGCCGTCTTCGGATGGACCGACCACGCCGTCATACCTGTCAAGTGCATCGTAGGCCTGCTGCAAGTGAGATGTGCGAAGCTCCGGACAGTCGCTCCCAATGATGACCACTTTTTCAAACCCCTCATCGAATGCCCGGGCAAATGCGTTCTTCATTCGGACTCCGAGATCTTCGCCAGCCTGGACCTGTTTTTCGACCTTGCTATTTGGCCAGAGATCATCCCGGTCTTCAAATTTGGAATACCATACCTGAATTTCCGCATCGGCCTCCAACACCACATCTTTTGTATACCTGAGCAGTTTCATGTACACCGCAAAGGCCTGTTCATCCCCAATCGATTGTGCCAATCGGGTTTTTACATGCCCCGGTTCGGGATTTTTGACAAAGACAAGACAACAACTCTTTTTTTTCATTTTTACTGAGAGAGATTCTTCGTAAGATCTATTGTTTTTAATAAAGAAGGAACAATATTCAGATTTTCTGTTTTAATTGTAACATAACGATACTAACTGCAACTCAAAATAACATAACCTGTACATTCTTATGAAAAAGCTATCATATGCGCTAGTACTTCTTTTTTTTACAAGTGGCGCCTTATTTACAATAGATGGGCAAAACCGCTACAGTAATACCGAGTTGGGAATTATTTTAGGAGAGCCAACAGGTATCAGTTTAAAGGCCTGGCAGTCAAATCGAACCGCTTTTGACGGCGCGATCGCCTGGTCGTTTTCCGGCAGCGGCAATGTTCATTTACATGCCAACTATTTACGCCACAGCTGGATGGATGTAGACAATGGTGATTTGGCTATCTACTACGGGCTTGGAGCACGGCTGATTGCGAGGGATAACCCTAAATTTGGAGCCCGCATTCCTGTTGGCCTTCAGTATTTAATCCCTAACAGTCGGCTGGCCGCATTTTTTGAAGTGGTACCCATTCTTGACCTGGCCCCAAGCACCGAGTTTGATGTAAACGGTGGTATTGGCCTGCGAATTTTTCTCTAATCCAATCCGCGAATTATTCATTGCCAAGGGGGAGCTGTACCACGCTCCCCTCTCTGGCTAATGCAAGCTGCAAAAATCCATTCGAATAATTCTTTTGCAGATCCTTGGCTACTTTTCGCAATGTTTGATCGTTGTCATCCACATCGTGATGTGTAAGAAGCAACCGTTTTACACCATTCGCTTTGGCTATTTCTGTTACATGTTCCCGGGCAGAGTGCCCCCAGCCAACCCTCTCTTTGTACAGCCGTTTCGAAAACTGTGCATCGTGAATGAGCAGGTCGCATCCGCTTATAAAGTCTTCAAACCGTTCTAAGAAGCGAAGCGGCGACGGTTCCAGTGGCAATTCATTGTCCGGTGCATAGATAATGGTATAACCGTTTGTCTGGAATCGGTACATCGCTGTTTTTGTCGGGTGATTCGCCACCATATAATCTACCTTGTAATGCCCGAAGTCCATGGGCTGCTCCTTCTGCGTCTGGTAGTGCAGTTCGGCACTCAGCATATCCAGGGTAACCGGGAAAAATGTTTTGGTAAGATGGCCGGCTAAAATGTCTTCCGCCCCGCCGCGATATTGTTGTGGCATTCGGATCGTGAACCGGTTCTTCCCCGAATAAAAAGGTTTGAAAAAGGGAAACCCCTGTATATGATCCCAATGCGGATGGGTAATAAATACATTACCCGTAAGTTTCTCCCTGGCATAGAGGTCGAGATAATTACCAAGATTCCGAATACCCGTTCCGGAATCCAAAATCAGTAGTTCGGTCATGCCCGGTATCTGAATCTGCACACAACTTGTATTTCCGCCAACGTGCATATTCTCGCTGTTTGCGCACGGCGTGGAGCCGCGCACTCCCCAAAATTTTACATAGATCGATTGACGCGTATTGCGTTCAATAAAAGCTGTTACGTCGTTTTGAGCGGTTTCCCACTGAAAGCAGTGCAGGTTGCAAACGGTTTCGGCAATGGCCTGTTCGGCTTCTTGTGCATCATCCGAAATAACGGCCAACGGCACGTACCGCATTCCGGGAATAGAAGAGAGAAGGGATTCGAGCCGGCGCACAGAGCGGTTAAGGTACGATTGGTCGGCAACAATCATCACCGGCACCGATTTGGTAAGGTACGCGGCCAACTGCTCGAGATGGTCGATAGGCGTCCATTCAACAGGGCGGTGTGGAACCATCGCATGCAGCTGTTCTACATACGATGATGATCCTATATACAATGCCTTTTGATGTTCTACGGGACTCAAAAGATACGATTTGTTATGAGCACATAAGCCTTCAGGCTATTCTTTTCCTATCAGATCAATCTGTTTTTCGACCTCTGCCAGACGCGCTTCTTTTTTGGCAATGTCTGATTCTAAATTATCAATATTTTTCTTCGCCTCGTCCAGCAGCGGACTACTCGAACCGGAAGGTTTGAAATAACTGAGTGACTCTTTTTTCTGAATCAGTTCGCTCTCCATACCGGAAATCTGTTTGCTCAGCTTTCGGGCTTCCGATTTTAACTTTCGAATATCGGAAAGATCGCTTGAGCTCAGGTGGTCTACATTCTCGCGGCCTACAATGTCCACGGCCGCCTTGGCATCGCGGAATCGGCCATAAATCACATCACACACCTCGCGATACTCTTTCCAGAGGCGGTTCTTGTGCTTGATGGGAACATACCCCGCTTTTTTAAACTCGTCCTGCAGCGGTTTGGCCAGCTCAACGGCTTTGATCGGATCGTCGTGATCGCGCAGTGCCCGCAGTTGGTCCATCACCTCTTCTTTCTCTTTGAGGTTATCTTTCCGCTCTTCTTTAATCTCTTTAAAATGGTCGCGCCGGCGATCGTAAAAATGATCCATCGCGCCTTTAAACTTCTTCCAGATCTTGCCCGACTTCCGTTTGGGAACCGGGCCGGCCTGTTTCCATTTGTTCATCAACGCCTGCAGCTTTTGATGGGTGCTGTCCCACTCTTCCGAATCCTTTAACGCTTCGGCTTCTTCGATCAATTTCAGCTTTGCTTCCAGGTTTTCCTGCTCCTGATCACGCAGCTCATCAATATGATCCGACTTCATGTCATTGAAAGCATCCGTGGCCTGTTTGAAGCGCGTCCAGAGTTCGTTTTCTTCTTTTTGAGGCAGGTTCCCCACTTTTTTCCAGCGGCGGTGCAATTTGTTTACATCGCGAGCGGCCTGTGCCAGATCGTCGGCATCCACCAATGCTTCCGCCTCGTCAATCAGTTTCTTCTTTTTGGTAAGAAATACCTCAATCTGGTTGCGGTAATTCTTATCGTGTTTGAACCGCATCGAGTGGAACGTATCCTGCGCGGCGTGGTATTTTTCCCAAACCTCCTGGTTTTTCTCCGCCGGCACCTTGCCGATTTTACGAAACTGCCGCGCCAGCTGCTCAAACTCTTTCTCAAGTTCCTCCCAATCGGACGATTCCGACAGCGTAGCCGTAAAGCGATCCATTTTTTCGAGAATCACCAGCTTGCCGGTCAGGTTATCCTCTTCCTGTTGCTTGCGCTTTACCATCCGTTCAACCTTGTGCTCTTCGAAGGTATCAAGCAGCGATTGGAACCGGTTATCGAGCACCTCTTGCTGATCGGCCGGTATAGGCTTTACTCTTTCCCACTGCCCTTTCAGCCGCGACACA
This sequence comes from Balneolaceae bacterium, assembly GCA_047921075.1. Lineage (GTDB taxonomy): Bacteria > Bacteroidota > Rhodothermia > Balneolales > Balneolaceae > JBLRWS01. The sequence continues at coordinate 11,015 of JBLRWS010000020.1, forward strand.
TCTTTCGTGTGGGTCCACTTCTCCTCCTCTATGAGTGCCGCCAACTCTTTAAGAAGATCCTTTTTCTTTTCGAGGTTTTCCTGTTTTTGCTTGTTCAGCTCCTCGTAATGCGCTTTGCGGCGCTCTTCAAACGTTTTACGCAGAGAATCAATCTCTTCACGAAGAGCAGAAATATCAACATCTTCAGGGTCCGGGCCTTCCCCCCATTTCATGTCAATTACATCAAACTCCTGCGATACATACTGCCAGTCGTTGTTGTCTGAAATTTTTCGTGCCTTTTCGGCCAGCTCTTCATAATACCCCAACACAGACGGCTCCGGCTCCTCCATTTCCGAGGATTCCGGTTCGGCATCTTTTTCGTCCTCCGGCTCTTCCTGTTGATTGGCGGTGTCGGGTGCACTTTTTTCTTCCTCTGTAGCGCGTTCGCTTTTGTCCTCACCATCGGCATCCCCGGAAGCGGGCTCCGGATCTGTCAATTTCTCTTTCAACGCCTCTCCCGCAGTGCGAACCGAATTCAACAAGGCATCAAAATCGCCGATGGCTTCCGCTTCCCTCAGCTCGCTTAGCAGCTGTTGGATAGCGGCGTCTGCTTCCTCGGCAGAAGCCGGCACATTTTCTTCCAGGGTTTCGAGGGTTGATTTTACCTTCTCCTCGAGCTGTTGGAAAGCCTCTTCCAGTTGCTTAACCGTTTCCTGAACCGTGTCCGGGTCGGCTTCAGCTATGGTTCGTTCGTTGAACCATTGGTTCTCTTTAAGGATTACAGCCCCTTCGGGGGTTACATAGAAAAAAGGGCTGTCAAACAGTGTATCTGTTGCGGTTTCGGAGGTTTTGTTTTCTTCAGACAAAATGGATACGTCTTTTAGTTGCTCTTAACGGCAGAATGCCTTCAAATGGTGTGAACCCGAAGTTTAACCAACCTAAAGAAGGGAAACAACCGAAACAACCAAATACACGATGTATGGCATTCTGCAAAAAGGCCGCATGCTGCGGCCTTTCTACACGTTTCCAAACCGGCCATCGTTTCTCATTCAGCTCTTTTGAAACAGATGCACATCGCGCTGCGGAAATGGAATGCTGACTCCGTTGGCGTCAAACTTCTCCTTCACCCGTTTGGTAACGGCATAACGAAGCGGCCATACATTTTCGCGCCTTGCCCAGGGGCGTACATTAATATCTACCGAACTATCGCCCAGGTTCGACACTGCAATAAGCGGTTCCGGTTCTGTTAGCACACGCTCATCCTCATCCAGCACCTCTTTAATTAACGCTATAGCTTTGTCCATATCATCGCCATATCCGATACCGAAAACCATATCCACACGGCGCGTTTCGAACCTGTTCAGGTTTTGAATTTCGGTGCCCCACACTTTTGAGTTCGGCATCGAAATCCCGATGTTATCGAAGGAGTGCATCTCTGTGGTAAAAAGGCCTATTTCATCAACCACACCCATCGTGCCGCCAATGTTTACCGCTTCTCCCACTTTAAAGGGGCGAATAATGAGCAGCATCACACCCGCCGCCACATTGCTTAGTGTACCCTGCAGCGCCAGGCCAACCGCAAGTGCCGAAGCACCCAGTACTGCCACAATGCTGGTTGTGTCGATTCCAAACTGGCCAATAACCGCGAGCAGCGTAACAATAATGATGAAAATTTTGGTTGTCTTGGCCAGGATCGGCACAAGGGTGTCATCCACACTATCTGCACCCGATGCGCGCTGCTGCACTTTTTTGGCTGCCCATCCGGCCACAATCCAACCGGCAATTAAAATAACGATGGCACCAATTACATTCACACCATACTCTACGGCCAGGGCGCCATATTCGTCCAAATATTCATTAAAAGATTCATCCATAGTATCTCTGTTGTACGTTCAGTTTTACGGTTTCCGGTATAAAAAAAGTCCGGCGGTTACTGCCGGACTTTTTCGTACTTCACATGGTGATGGGTTACTCCAAATGGCTTCGAAGCATCCAGGCTGTCTTGGAATGAACATGCAGCCGTTGGGTGAGCAGATCGATACTGGCTTCGTCGTCCGCTTCCTCGCATGCCGGGAGTGCTTCACGGGCGGTGCGAAGAATGGTCTCGTTATCGATGGCCAGCCGACGAACCATATCCAGCGCATTTGGGAGTTTGGTATCCTCTTTGATGCTCGTCAGTTCGTTGTACTCCAAAAACGAACCGGGAGCACGATGGCCCAACGCCCGGATGCGCTCTGCAATTACATCGATCGCTTCGGCAAGCTCAGTATACTGCTGTTCAAACTGTTCATGCAGCGAATGAAACAACTCTCCCGTTACATTCCAGTGGTAGTTGTGCGTTTTCAGGTATACCATGTAGCTATCGGCCAATACCCGGGAGAGCCCTTTTGCAATGGCTTCTCTGTGCTCACCCGATATGCCGATGTTAATTTCCAGGTCTTTTGTATGATTTACAGTTGCTTTTGCCATAATTGTGATTTTTTGGATTTATCGGTTTCCCATTATCACAAAAATTCGAGGTAAATCATTCCATTCCCACCGTTTACCGGGCGGCCACTACGCGAAGGCTTTGCAAAACCTGTTCGCTGTTTAGATTTCGAATTCTTGAGGTCACATAGATGTCCCGCTCGGCCAGGAGATCCCGCACTTGTCTCGAACCCTTTCGGGGTGCGGGATGACCATTCCTCAGAGGTTTTGCAAGGCGACCTACGCCACTATATCGTGTACGTCTTTTAGAATGGCGCGCGCATGCTTGTCGTTTTTCTGCATCACCCGATGCTGTAAATTGGTGACAATATCGGGTTCTGCCCGTTCAAACGCTTCCTCTTTGGCCTCTTCGGTTGTGCCGGTTCGTACCAGCTCAAAAATATCATCGGCGCGGACGATGCTGTACAGTTTGTCCTCGTTGAACGCGTGAGAGCGGTACTCCTCAAATTTTTTAAACAGCTCCGGAAATTCGTTACTGTTATCCGCCCGGTCGATAATTTCGACATCGCTTGCCCCTTCAGCACTCAGGGGTATTTTACAGAGGTAATAAAACTTTTGTTTATAGATCATACAGTTCCTTCATTTTGGTTTTGTGCAATATACCATTTTAGCCGTAAGCAGATCAACAAAGGTATTATGCCGAGAGGCTTTTGGGCTTCATAAACCAGGCAAAGTGCAGCTGATCGGGAACAACCTTACTCCAGGTTTCGGCTTCTGTTCGAAAACACGCGGCCGCGGCCGTGGAAACAGTATCACGAAACGAGGCGCCCGCCAGTGCCCGAATCACCTGCTCCGTCATGGGATTATGGCCGATCACTAATAGGGTCTCCGCTGCTTCGGAGGCTTCCCGGATGGATTGCAGATACGCATCGCTGCCTTCAAAATAGAGCGAGGGCTCGTACCGGATAATATCATCCGGCAAGTTGAGTTCGCGGCAGATCAACTGACATGTTTGCCTGGTACGCTGTGCCGGCGAGCAGAATATTTGCTCCGGTATGGTATACTGCTCTTTCAGAAAACGTGCCATAGCCGGTGCATCGCGTTTGCCACGGCTGTTCAGCGGGCGTTCATGGTCTTCCAGCTCACCGTTCTCCCACGAGCTTTTGGCATGCCTCATAAATAATACGTTTTTCATCTGATACTCTCCTTTTCATGATTATTTTTTTCCTTTTTCGTCGATCACGCGAACCGCGTCGGCCATCGTCACTTTTTCAGGCTCCATGTCATTCGGCAACGACACATTTTTCTTGCCGTACTTCAGGTAGGGCCCATATCGGCCGGTCATCACTTTGATGGGCTGATCGGTTTCGGGGTGGTTGCCCAGATCCTGAATGGCAGAGCTGCCCCGCTTGCCCTGTTTTTTCATCTTCAGCAACTCCACAGCCCGATCAAGTTCTATGTCGAGCACATTATCCTCTTTCCGCAAAGAGGCAAAGGTGCCGTCGTGAACAACAAAGGGCCCATACCGCCCTACGCCGGCTTTCACAACGTTATCCGTCTCGGGGTGATTGCCGAGTGCACGTGGCAGTTCCAGCAAGCGCAGCGCCAGGTTCAGATCCACATCTTCCGGGTTCATTCCTTTTAGCAGCGACACACGCTTCGGTTTCTTGTTGTCGTCCGATACTTCGCCAATCTGTACGTAGGGTCCGTATCGGCCTGTAAGTACAAAGATATCCTCACCCGAATCGGGATCTTTGCCGAGAGAAACCGGCCCTTCTTTTTCTGTTTTTATAAGCTCTTCAAGCTTTGAAACAGAGAGATCAGCCGGATCCATATCGGCCGGCAGAGAGGTGGTTATCTCCTCCCCGTCTACTTCGGTTTTAACGTACGGGCCAAACCGTCCTACAAAAACCTTCATGCCGTTCAGGTTTTCGAGCGGAAGGTCGATCATACGCGCTTTTTGCGGATCGATGCGGTCTTCCCGCGTTTCTACTTTCTTTTTGAGCCCGTTATCTCCCAAATAATAATCGGACAGGTATTTCTGCGGATCGTCGTTGCCACTCGCAATCAGGTCGAGCCGCTTCTCCAGCTCTGATGTAAAATCACTATCCACTAAATCCGGAAAATGCTCTTCCAGCAGCCCGGTTACGGCAAACGCTGTAAAGGTAGGGATCAGTGTTTTGCCATCGCTCTTGGCGTAGCCCCGGTCCTGAATCGTGCTAATGATGGATGCGTAGGTACTTGGCCGGCCAACACCCCGTTTTTCGAGCTCGCGAACAAGCGTGGCTTCTGTGTAGCGGGCAGGTGGTTTGGTTTCGTGGCTGATCGACTCCAGCTTATGCATAACGGCGCGATCGGACTCCTGTAGGGATGGCAGGAATTTTTCCTGATTTTCGAGCTCCGCTTCCGGATCATCACTGCCCTCTACATACGCCCGGAAAAATCCGGGAAAGAGAATTTTTTTACCGCTTGTTTTAAAATCGGCTCGTGTATCACCCTCTTCTGCGGTGATGGTTACATTGGTAAATTCCAGTTCGGCTTCCGCCATTTGCGTAGAAACCGTACGCTTCCAAATCAGATCGTACAGTTTAAATTCGCGGCCGCTTAACCCCGTTTTTTCGGGATGGATAAAGGCAGAGCCGGACGGGCGAATAGCCTCGTGCGCCTCCTGTGCCCCTTTCGATTTTCCATAGTTGCGAACCCGCTCAAAAAGGTACTCTGCACCATACTGCTCTTCCACGGCATTCCTCGCGGCCGATATCGCCTGTTTGGAGAGATTGGCCGAGTCGGTTCTCATGTAGGTTATCAACCCGCGCTCGTACAATTTCTGAGCCACACTCATGGTATCGCGGGCCGACATCCCGAACTTTCGGTTCGCCTCTTGTTGTAGGGTTGAAGTAATAAAAGCCGGCGCAGGGCTTCGCTTCTGTATCTTCACCTCCACATTGGTCACCGACCAGGCTGCTTTTTCAAGGCGATCGCGCAGGGCCGATGCTTCTTTACCGTCGAGCAATACTACCTGATCCGGTTTTTTCAGTTTTCCGGTCTGCTCGTTAAAATCTTTGCCGCTGGCAAGGCGCTTGTCGTTCAGATGAGTTAAATCGGCAGTAAAATGGTCCCCTTTCCCGGCTGATTCTTTCGACAGCTCCGCTTTCAGATCGTAATAGGTACCGCTCTTAAAGCGCATACGCTCCCGTTCGCGTTGCACCAGAAACTCCACGGCTACCGATTGCACCCTACCGGCCGACAGCCCCGGCGATATTTTTTTCCAGAGCAAGGGCGATATGGTATACCCTGCCAGGCGGTCCAGTATGCGGCGGGTCTCCTGCGCATGAACCAGATTCATATCAATGTCCCGGAAATTTTCGAGTGCCTGCTCAATCGCCTCTTTGGTAATTTCACGAAATACCATTCGCTTAACCGGTACTTTCGGCTTCAGCGCCTCTACCAGATGCCAGCTTATCGCCTCTCCCTCGCGATCCTCGTCCGTTGCGAGTATCAATTCATCCGCATCTTTCAATTCCTTCTTCAGGCGGGTGATAATCTTCTTTTTATTGGCCGGTGTTACGTACAACGGCTCAAATCCATCCTCCACATTTATGCCAAGATTGGACCAGGACTCTTTTTTAAACTTTGCCGGAATCTCTTTTGCTGATGACGGCAAATCGCGAATGTGGCCCATGGACGAGTCTACCGTGTACTCTTTCGGTAAAAACTTCTTGATGGTTTTTGTTTTTGTCGGAGATTCGACAATGACCAAATACTTCATATTCAGGTATCTAAGGTTTCTATAAGCTCTTTAAGCTCTTCGGCATGAGCTTTTGTGTTTACTTTTTTGATGGTAGCCAAAACCGTTCCATCTGTGTCTAGAACAAATGCCGAGCGTGACGGTGCATCAAACTCTTTTCCGTACATTTTTTTTGTAACGATCGAATCGGTAGCCTTTGCAAAGGCAAAGTCCGGGTCTGAAACCAGGATGTAGGAAATGCCCAGTTTCTCTGCGTAATTCTGATGAGAGCCGCACGTATCTTTGCTCAGCGCAATCAGGTTGTACCCTTTCTCATCAAACCAGTCGGCGTGTTCGGCCAGGCTCCGGTTCTGTTTGTCGCATCCGCCGGTGTTGTTTCGCATATATACAGAAACGATGGTTGGGCGTGTAAGAAGATCGGAAAATACCACCTGCTCCTTTTCGCTATCGCGAACAATTTCTACAGTAAAATCGAGATCGGCTTTTGCTCCTTTTTCAATCATAACGGTTTAGAATGTTGTGTTGCGGATGATCCATCATAATGGATCCGGCTCTCCTTTCGTTCTAAAAGAATAGATAAACTAAACAATTTTATTCCGAAACCCACCACGGATTTTTTTGTTTCCTTTCGCACAAAAAGCAGGCATGGACCTGTCACGCCTCATCTGCTACTCTTCTGAAGCAGCCAGCGGCAGGCGGCAGCAAGTACGATCGCATGGTCAATCGTGCCGTTTCCAATCATCTCAAAAAAAGAAGCCTCCGGCACATGGTGTACCTGAATGTCTTCGTGGCCGTCGGTCTGCTGCGGGCCTGTCTCCTCACATCCATCAGCAAAAAACATATGGGTGCGGTTGCTCAAAATGGCCGGGTTGGAACTTGATACCCCCAGCGATGTCCAGTGGCTGGATTGAAAACCGGTTTCTTCGAGCAGCTCACGCCGGGCCGCTTCCATCGGCAATTCGCCGGCATCTACCATACCTCCCGGTATTTCAAGGGTTACCTGCTCTGTGCCATGGCGATACTGTTCTACCAGAAGAATCTCACCGGTTGCAGTGCGAGCAATCACGTTGATCCACTCCGGAGCTTTGATTACATAAAACGGCGCCGGTTCTTCCGAACGCTCAGGGACAACCTCTTTTTGATGAAGGTTAAAAATGGGAGTTTCGTAGACTTTTGTATCTTTGCGCACAATCCAATCAGATTTTGTAAACCGAACCATAGTAACCTCTGTATTACATGAAAAAACGTCTTGAAATTACGAAAGAGGATTTTCGAAATGAAGAAGAGTTAATCCGGCAGATCGAAAAGCTCTGTGATTTGATGGAAACGATTTATCATGAGGGTGATTATCCAAAGTTAATGATCAAGCGCACATGGTCGGAACATAACCCGATCATTACGGGCGAAATGGCCGTACCCAGTGCGTACCGCTGGTATCTTACACGGGAGCTAAAGAAACTGGCCGAAAAGGGAGCCGAAATCACGGTCTTTAACTCCCGCCCGCGAATGGCGCTGAACAATCCGAATTTGTTCGATAACGCCGATGAAGATGACTGGGACATCACCCAAAAAAAGCTGTTCATCTTTAGCCCGGAGCGAATGGATATTTCGCTCGACCGCCTGAGGCACTACACCGGAACAGATCCCTCCGACTTTCAGCGCTACATCCTCTTTACCAATTACGATATGCATGTGGATGTATTTAAAGAGCTCTACCCCGACTGTGTGGGGCCTGACCGAACCGTGCAAATGCCCGCTTATCATCATAAAAAACCCGATAACAAAGGGTTTTCACTCGTCAACATCGGCGTTGGGCCGAGCAATGCCAAAACGATCAGCGATCACGCGGCCGTTCTGCGCCCCGATGCCATGGTTATGGTGGGACATTGCGGCGGGCTCCGAAACCACCAGGATATTGGTGATTTTGTTCTTGCCACCGGTTTTATGCGCGATGACGGTGTGCTGGACGATCTGCTTCCGCTCAACATTCCCATCACCCCGAACCACCTGTTGAATGTGTACCTGAAGGAGCAGCTCGATCAGCACAAGCGCAGCTATCGGCTGGGCACCGTGTACACCACCGCAAACCGAAACTGGGAGTTTATGAAACGCCGCACGGTAGAGCAGATTCATATCAGCCGCAGCGTAGCCATCGATATGGAATCGGCAACGGTAGCCACCAACGGCTATCGCTACCGCATTCCCTTTGCCACGCTGTTGTGCGTAAGCGACAAGCCTCTGCACGGCAAACCCAAACTGAGCGGAGCTGCGCAAACATTCTACGAGAACTCCAAGGAGCTTCACCTCAAACTGGTGATCAACGCAATAGAGATGAGCAAAAAAACCTACCCCGAAGGGTTGCCCAACGCGAGTATCAGGGCCATTAACGAGCCGCTGATGGGTGGCGCGGAATAACTTTGTAAACAGCTCTGCCGATTCTTGATAAAGGTGCGAGTGTGTTGTGATATTTATTGTTTTTCAATAAATTTTAATTGAATTACAATAAAATATATCCGTTATGGCTATTTTTGGTTCCTGGTCGGTGGTATCGTTTTTACGGTTTTCTGCACAATTTTTGTGGGCGGTATTGTTGGTTACGCTCATCATTCAGGTTGCGATGATTGCCCTGTTTCTCTTCTCGGGTGGTGAAGTCGGGATTTTCCTGCCGGTTTACATTACGATAGAAGGATTACACGAAACGATCCGCGAAAGCGTGGGGAACCATCAGTCTGTTCTGTCGGTGTCGGGAGGTATCCGCGCGATGTTTACCCCCCTTCAGGCGCCATACCTGCAGGGCGCACTGCTTGGGCTTTTTCAGGCCGGGCTGCATGCGCTGGCACTTTACGGTGCAACCTTGCTGAAGCGTGTGTTGAATGAGATGCATCGCCTGCAGCACGTTTCGATTGCCAGCGGGCTGGAGATGCGAAAAGTAGGCTTTCTGCTGGTGGCGGCCGCACCTCTTAAATTCCTGTTTGAGTTGGGCAACGCCTACTTTTTTAACCTTCAGGCATCCTCTGAAGCCATTTCAGGCATCGTTCCGCCGTTCGATTTTTCGTTGCTTTTTGCCGGGCTGATCGCTCTGGTTATAGCCGAGATTCTCCATCAGGCAGCCCGCATGTACCACGAACTGAAACTAACCGTATAAGCCGTGGCTATTGTCGTAGAACTGGATGTCATGTTAGCCAAACGAAAGATGAGCCTGACGGAACTTTCGGATCGGGTGGGTATCACCATAGCCAATTTATCTATCCTGAAAACAGGCAAGGCAAAGGCGATTCGCTTTTCCACGCTCGAAGCCATTTGCGAGGTACTGGAGTGTCAACCTGGCGATCTATTGATCTATCAGGAAGAGGAATAGCTTTTTTATTGTAAGGAATTGCGCCGGACGGGGTCTTACTTAGAAAAAAGGAATCAAATGGAACTGCGCCCTTTTAACCTGGACGACTATCGGCAACTCTCTGTAAAAGAGATGAACAGCAACGATCAACCCCGCGAAAAGTTGATGCGTTACGGAGCGGATAGTCTGAGTGATGCTGAACTTTTGGCCATTGTATTACGCACCGGCAGCCGCAAACTGAATGTCATCGAGATGTCGCGCGCGTTGCTCGGGCACTTTGGCGGGCTTCGTAATTTATGCCGGCAAAACTGGCAATCGCTCAAAGTAATTCCGGGCATTGCCGGTGTTAAATCCATCACACTGCAGGCGGTGTTCGAGCTGGCCAAGCGCATTCAGGTCGCGTCTCTGGGCGAGGAGGTTGTCATCAACAGTCCGGATGCGGCGGCGGCCTATTTTGTACCCATGCTCCGCGATCTGCCTCACGAGGTGTTTATTGTTGCCTTTCTAAACAACGCAAAGGTATTAACCGGCTATCAAAAACTAAGTCAGGGCGGTAAAAAATCGACGGTGGTAGACATTCCCGACATTTTTCGGGCGGCGATGCTGCACCATGCCGACAGCATTATTTTGGTTCACAACCATCCGTCAGGTCAGACGAATCCCTCGGCGGCCGATATTTCCCTGACACGAAAAGTGCGTGAGGCATCCCATATGATCGGGATAACTATGGAAGATCATATTATTGTTGCTGAGAATGATTATGTGAGCTTTCGTAACCAAAACCTGATCTAACTTTCACCTCTCTTTTTTTTTCCGCAAATTCTGTCAGTCTTTTTCGGTAACCTGACAGAAAAACATGGATTATTCAGAGCTGGTAACATCTATTCAGAATGGTGATGAGGCCACAACCAGCCGATTGTGCCAGCAGGCCACACCCATTCTGATCAACTACATGGTGATTCGCGTTGGTTGCTCGCGGGAGGACGCAGAGGATGCGGTGCAACGTATGTTCGAGTACGTGATTCCCCGAATTCGGGAAGAGGGCATTGATGCACCAAAAGCCCTGCTCTCGTACATGCTTACCTCGGCACGGCACATGTACCTGAAAATGGTGAAGAGCCAGAAGAATAAACAGGCCGATCCGTTGGAACATGAGCCCTCTTCTCCGGCGGGCCAGTTGTGGGACCTGATTGATGAAGAACGGCAAAAATTACTGGCTCTCTGCCTCTCCATGCTCGATAAAACGCAGGCAGCCTTCATCCAATTCTTTTTTACCAATCCCGACGCCGATACAGAAACCGTAGCGGAACACTTTGACATTAGCCTCAACAACGTATGGACCCGAAAGCATCGAATCGTTAACACCCTGCGCGATTGTGTACAGAAAAAAGAATAACCAAAAAAAGTTTTGTAAGGAAAATAGAAAATGGGGGTCTTACAGGTACGAGGGTGTGCAAAAAATAAGACCCTAAAACACTGGATACATGGAAAATCAAGAACTACACAGAAGAATCCGAGCCTGCATCAACGGCTCCCTCTCTCCCGAAGAAACAGACGAACTCTGGATCGAATTTTTAGAAAATCCCGATGCCTTTGAACAGTTTCAAACCGAGCTTCATCTGGCCGATCTGTTCCTGAATAAAGGATATACTGTTGGGCAGCCGGCCGATTCTAAAAAAAAGATTATCGATTTGTCATCCTATAAAGTGTGGCTCTATGCGGCCGCTGCAGCGGTACTGCTGGCTGCGGGTTTGCAATTTTTTTCGCTATCGGAAGCCGACTCTTTCGGCACCTTTGCCCTAAACTCCATAGACGCCGAGCAGATGGTCGGCTCGGTTGTGTTTCGCAACGAGGATGCAGTTGAAGCAGCCGATCTGGAGATCAATCAGGCGCTGTCGAACGCTTTAATGGGTGATCTTGAACGATCCTACCAGCAGTTTTCCGCCCTGCTCGGCAGGGAGCTAAGCGACGAACAGCGCGCACGGGTACTGATCAACAGCGGTATTTTAGAATACAACCGGATGAACTACGCACGCGCTGCCGCACATTTTCGAGAGGTGCTCGACATTGACGAGATCACACTTGGCACTCGCGAGAAAGCGTGGTGGTTCCTCGGCAATGCGCTGCTCAATATCGGTGACGTAACGGAAGCGCGCGAAGCGGTCTTCACCGCCTATGGGCTGGATGGCCAGTTTCAGCGGCCTGCTCTCGCACTGCTGAAACGCATCGACTCCGAGATGCAGCGGCAAGGCATGCAAACCGATGGGCAAACACTGCCCGAAGACGCCAACTAATTCCCCGGCATGCCGGGTGGCTTCGAAGCTCTGGCAATCGGCTCCACAGAATCTTTCACATGATTCATCAGTGCGATGTGGGTGGAAACTTTCTGCTCTCCTTTTTTCCGTTCGACCTTCTTGTAACGGCCGTCCGATTTCATAATCCATCGCTGCTGATTGTCGCGCAGGTAGAGGTTGAGCATAAATTGCAGATAGGCCTTTAACCGAGGGTGGTCGATAGGGCAAAGAGCTTCTACCCTCGCATCCAGGTTTCTGTGCATCCAGTCGGCCGAGCCGATATAGTACAGATCATTTCCACCGTTGTGGAAGTAGTAGCAACGGGAATGCTCCAGAAAGCGGCCTATGATAGCGTGCACCCGGATATTTTCACTGATCCCTTTTTTGCCGGGAATTAACCGGCAGACGCTCCGTACAATCAGATCGATGGATACTCCGGCCTGCGACGCCTCATACAGTTTCTGAATGAGCAGCGGATCTTCGAGGTTGTTCATCTTAGCAATAATTCGGGCCGTTTTTCCTTTTTGGGCTTGAGCGATCTCTTTATCAATCAATTGCGTAAGCTGTGAACGCATATGTCGCGGAGCGACCAGCAATTGGTTGTACTCTTGATCGGGAGCATAGCCCGTCAGTAGATTAAAAAGATCCGTCACGTCCGACCCGATCTTATCGTTGCAGGTAAAAAAGCCCAGATCTTCGTACAGCTGTGCGGTGTCCGGGTGATAATTCCCGGTTCCGATATGAACATATCGCCGCAGACGATCGGACTCCTCGCGTATCACCACCGTTAACTTGGAGTGAATTTTAAGGCCCGGCAGCCCGTACGATACGTGCACGCCCGCTTTTTCGAGTCGTTGTGCCCAGGTGATGTTGCGTTCTTCATCAAAACGCGCTTTCAGCTCAACCAGAACAGCCACCTGTTTGCCCTCCTCGGCGGCGCGGATTAGCGCATGCATCCCCGGCGAATCGCTTGACGTTCGGTAGAGTGTTTGTTTAATGGCCAGTACGTTCGGGTCGTTGGCAGCCTCTTCAATAAACCGCTGCGTGGAGCTTTCGAAACTTTGATAGGGATGGTGCACCATAAAATCCTCTTTCCGAATCACCTCAAACACATGAGGCGACCCTTCGTCGATCGCATGTCGAAAAACCGGATGCAGTGTCGGAGTCCAGTTCTCGTATCGCAAATGCCGAAACCCCTCCACCTTGGTAAGCTGTGTGGCATCAGCCAGCCCCAGCGGCCCGTTCACCTCAAACACCTCGTTTTTTGCCACGCGCAGATGGTCAATCAGGTACTCTTTCACATCTTTCGGCATGGTAGCGTCCAGCTCCAGCCGCACCACCTCCGCAAAGCGACGCTCCCTGAGCTCCTCTTCTATCATCTCCAACAGGTCATCAGCCTCCTCGTCGTTTCGCTCCACATCGGCGCTGCGAGTTACCCGAAAGGTGTTGGCCGACTGAATCTCCATCCCCGGGAAAAACCGCTCCACTTTGTTGATCATAATATCGCTGATCGACACCAGCACAATGTACTCGTCTCCTTTCTCTACGTCGATCCAGCGGGGACGGTTGGCCGGTATTTTGATGCGGGCAAAAAGGGTTTCACCGGTCGACGGATTTTTAAGTTTAATTGCGAGAGATCGGCTTTTATTGGAGATAAATGGGAAGGGGTGCGCCTCATCTACCGCAAGTGGTGTCGAAATAGGATAGAGCTGCTCTTCGAAATAGCGGTCGGCCTGCTCTCGCTGTTCGCTGTTTAAATCGGTATACGCCGTAATGGCGATTCCCTCTTTACGTAAGGCGGGAACCAGCTCTTTAAAATAGCAGTTGCGATACGCATTGATCATTTTTTTCACATCGCTACGAATATCCTTCAATTGATCTTCCGGGGTGCGGCCATCTACAGACAATTCGGTTACACCTGCATGCACCTGCCGCTTGAGTCCACCAACCCGTTTCTGGAAAAACTCATCCAAATTAGAACAGACAATGCCTATAAAATTGACCCGTTCCAGAAGCGGCACCGCCGGATCTTTCGCTTCGGCCAGCACCCGCCAGTTAAACTGCAACCAGCTAAGCTCGTAGTTGCAGAAGTAATCACTGCCAAAAATTTTCAGTTCGCTCGCTTTCAAATCTTTCTGAAGCCCTTTTTTTGAATAGATTTCGTTCTTCTTGGGGTTGGCCAATGTTTTCTTTCTCGTTTTAACCTGAATTTCCAATGGGTCGGTCGATAGTTTATCCGGGGAAAAAGATTGTTCAGCCATAATGATGAAGAATCGTGTTCTGCTGAGCGGTTTAAGTTACCTATATTATAATTAACTTAATGTTAACCTGTAGCCTGGCGTGTTTTAACGCCCGATAACCCGATATTTTCTCAATTTGCAAAATCCACTCCTTGATCCCGATCAAAACGAGCCGGCTCTTGAAGAAACCCTGCGCCCCTCTTCGCTCAATGAGTTTGTGGGCCAGCAAAAAGTAATCCGAAACCTTTCGGTTTTCATTCAGGCAGCTCGCAAGCGAAACGAAGCCCTTGATCACGTTCTGCTTTCCGGGCCGCCCGGGTTGGGCAAAACCACACTGGCATATATTGTTGCCCGGGAGATGGATGTACAGATAAAGCCCACAACGGGACCGGTTCTCGAAAAGCCGGGCGACCTGGCGGGCCTGCTCACCAATCTTGAAGAAGGAGACGTCCTTTTTATTGATGAGATTCACCGGTTAAATCCGGTTGTGGAAGAGTATCTGTACTCTGCGATGGAAGATTACAAGCTCGATATTGTGATCGACTCCGGGCCAAATGCGCGCAGTGTGCAGATCGACCTGAACCACTTTACACTGGTTGGTGCGACCACCCGAAAAGGGCTGCTTACGGCTCCTTTGCGTGCGCGTTTTGGTATCGATATGCGCCTCGATTATTATGATATTGAGCTGCTGCAACGAATTGCCCTTCGCACGGCACACATCCTGCAGTTTGGCATTACCGAAGGGGGCGCTCACGAAATTGCAAGGCGCAGCCGCGGCACGCCCCGAATTGTAAATAAGCTATTGCGACGCACACGTGATTTTGCCCAGGTAGACGGGCTCGACGCGATCGATGACGCCATTGCCGACAAAGCGCTGAACGCGCTCGACGTTGACCATAACGGGCTGGACGAGATGGACGTGCGTATTCTGAAAGCGATTATCGAAACGTACAGCGGCGGGCCGGTTGGGCTGGGCACACTGGCTGTGGCTGTTGGCGAAGATAAGGGCACCATCGAAGAAGTTTACGAACCCTACCTGATCAAGGAAGGATTTCTGCAGCGAACACCAAAAGGCCGTATAGCGGCAGCCCGTGCTTATCAATATTTGGGTGTATCCCCTCAACGCAGCGATCAGGATCTGTTTAACGCCAAGGATTCATAACCTCTCCTGCGCAAATTCGTGCGGATACACAAACGTGCATGTGAATCCTTTTTTTATTTCGTACTTTTAGCACCGCAAAATTTACCGAACCTGTTCTTTATTCGATCCATGAAAAATCTATTTACATCTGAATCCGTATCCGAGGGGCATCCCGACAAAGTATCCGATCAAATTTCTGATGCCATCCTCGATGCCATGCTTACCAAAGACCCCAACTCGCGCGTAGCGGTCGAAACCCTTGTAACGACCGGGCTTGCCGTTGTGTCGGGCGAGGTATCAACCGAAGCCTATGTGGACATTCAGGAAGAGGTTCGAAAGGTGATTCGTGAAATCGGCTACACCAAAGCGAGTTATCGTTTCGATGCCGATTCCTGCGGCGTTCTCTCCACAATTCATCAGCAAAGCCCCGATATTGCACAGGGTGTGGACGAGAAAAATGATAAACCTCAGGGTGCCGGCGATCAGGGAATGATGTTCGGCTACGCCACTACCGAGACGAAGGAGTACATGCCCATGACGCTGCAGTACTCTCATCAGCTGCTGAAAACACTGGCGCACATCCGCAAAGAGACCGCTCTTATGCCCTACCTTGGCCCCGACAGCAAGAGCCAGGTAACGGTAGAGTATGACGAGAATAAAAAGCCGATTCGCATAGATACCATCGTAATTTCCACGCAGCATGATGAAGGCGTGGAGCAGGCCGAAATCAAAGCCGATATCAAAAAGCATCTTATTGCGGGCGTTATCCCCAAAGAGCTGATGGACAGCAATACCATCCTGCATGTAAATCCAACAGGAAAATTTGTGGTAGGCGGGCCTCACGGTGATACCGGCCTTACCGGGCGGAAAATTATCGTAGATACCTATGGCGGGCGCGGCGCCCACGGCGGTGGAGCATTTAGCGGAAAAGACGCCTCAAAGGTAGACCGAAGCGCTGCGTATGCTACACGTCATGTAGCTAAAAATATCGTAGCTGCCGAACTGGCCGAAGAGTGCCTGGTGCAGGTTGCCTACGCCATCGGGGTCGCCGAGCCGGTGTCGATCAACGTACATACCTACGGAACCGGAAAGGTAAGTGATGAGGTATTGGCCGATGCGATTCTAAAAACGTTTGACCTGACACCTGCCGCTATCATTGAGCGATTTGATCTCAAAAAGCCGATTTTCCGAAACACCGCGGCATACGGACACTTTGGGCGAAACGAGTTTACCTGGGAAAAGCTCGATTATGTAGACAAGATCGCAAACGCGGTATAAGCCTCGTTAACCTCCTCTTAAGAGGAAACCAACGGCCGATTTTGCTAAGCAGATTTTTGTTCGTACACTCACTCATTGTTCGTGTTAACCAATGATCTGCTTATGAACCTCCGAAACCTTTCACTTCTGATTGTGTTGCTGATGGTGCCTGTATGGGCAGCAGCACAGTCATCACCTATCGCCTTTCAGGGAGCCACCATACTGCCCGTTAACGGAAATGAGATTTCCAACGGGACCCTCTTGATCCACAACGGGAAAATTGTGGCTGTAGGGCCGGCTACATCGGTCACTGTCCCATCCAATGCCACAACCATTGATGCCTCCGGGTCCGTCATTATGCCCGGCCTCGTAGACAGCCACTCCCATATCGGTGAGGGTGATGGCGGAGACCGTTCATCGGCCCTCCATCCCGATGTTCGCATCATGGACACGATCAACCCAACCAGCGACTCCTTCAGGAAAGCACTTGCCGGGGGGATTACCGCTGTAAACATTATGCCGGGATCGGGCCATTTAATGAGCGGCCAAACCGTTTATCTTAAATTACGGGAGGCCAACACCATTGAGGAGATGTTGATCTATACCGACGAAGATCGCACGATTTACGGCGGGCTTAAAATGGCCAATGGAACCAACTCCATCCGCTCTCAGGCCCCCTTTCCGGGTACACGCGCCCGATCGGCAGCAATGGTTCGGAACCTCTACGTGAAAGCTCAGGAGTACAAAACGAAGGTTGAGGCTGCCGGCGGCGACTCCGAGAAATTACCGCCGCGCGACCTGCAGATGGAAACACTGCTGGAGGTACTGGATGGCAAACGAATTGTTCATAACCATACCCATCGGCACGACGACATACTAACCGCCATTCGCCTGGCGCAGGAGTTTGGCTACCGGATGGTGCTCCATCACGTAAGTGAAGGCGGACAGGTGGCCGAAGAGATTGCAGCGGCCGGATATCCTGCCTCCATCATTGTTCTCGATTCGCGAGGCGGTAAGCATGAGGCGATTAACCTCGATTATGAAATCGGGCGCAAACTGGAAGAGGCGGGTGCGGATGTGGCTTACCACACCGACGATCCGATTACCGATTCGCGGCTCTTTCTGCGATCGGGAGCCTTTGGCATCCGCGCCGGCATGAGCCGACAAAAAGCACTGGAAGCCCTTACCATTGCCAACGCCCGCATGATGGATATCGACGATCGAACGGGCAGTCTGGAACCGGGTAAAGATGCCGATTTTATAGTACTGAGTGGCGATCCGTTTAGTGTGTATACACACGTGCTGGAAACCTGGGTTGAGGGACAGAAAGTATGGGATCGATCCGATCCGGACGACCGACTCCATGCCACGGGCGGTACCGAAGACATTCACTCACTACAAACCATGCACGGAGGGAACTAAGATGAATCGATTATTGAAACGTATACTCGTTTTATCCACCGGATTGTGGTTAACGGCAGCCGCTATTGTATCTGCCCAGCAGATCGCTGTATTTGGGGAGATTGTGCACACGGCCAACGGAGAGCCCATCGAACAGGGATTAGTGCTTATTAAGGATGGCATCATTGAAGCCGTAGGGCCCGCATCGCAAGTTCGTATTCCGGACAACTACACTCGATATGAAGCCGCCGTAGTCACTCCCGGCCTGATCGATGCTCACTCGGTGGTGGGCCTCGCCGGAATGTACAATGTGGATCACGATCAGGACCAGCTTGAACGTTCATCTGCTATTCAGCCCGATCTGCGGGCCATGGATGCCTACAACGCCCGTGAAGAGCTGGTAGCCTTTCTGCGCAGCGTGGGTATTACCACCGTGCATACCGGCCACGGGCCCGGCGCACTGATCAGCGGGCAGACGATGATTGTAAAAACCGTAGGAACCACAGTAGATGAGGCCTTGGTTGATTCTACCTTCGCCCTGGCCATCACCCTTGGATCGGCAGTGGGCAGTAACTTTGACACGCCCGGCACCCGATCCAAATCGGTAGCGATGCTGCGACAAGAGCTTATCCGCGCCCAGGAGTACAGCCAAAAAGGAGACGAGCGATCCAAAGACCTGCGCCTGGACGCGCTGCAACACCTGCTCGAAGGCCGTATATACGGAATGGTAACTGCGCACTCTGTACGCGACATCCTAACCGCACTGCGATTGCAGCGGGAGTTCGGGTTTAACCTGATTCTGGACGGCGCCTCCGAGGCGTATCTGGTTATCGATCAAATCAAAGAAGCCGGCGTGCCGGTCATCATACACCCTACCATGATTCGTCCCTTTGGCGATGCCGAAAATGCCTCGTTTGAAACGGCCGGCATATTGGCTGACGCAGGAATTCCGGTCTTTTTCCAAAGCGGCTACGAAGCCTATGTGCCGAAAACACGGGTAGCACTTTACGAAGCTGCCATTGCGGTCGCCAACGGGTTTGATTACAATCACGCCATTCGTTCGCTCACCATCGATGCTGCCGGCTTACTGGGTATTTCGGAGCGGGTGGGATCTCTCGAACCGGGCAAAGATGCCGATCTGGTACTATTTAATGGTGATCCCTTTGAATACATCACCACAACCGATGCGGTGATTGTGAACGGACAGGTGGTGTATGAAAGGGAGTCTGCCGACAATAACTGACCAAGAGACCTGAACGATTCCAGAGGAGCGGGTGATCTCCGGAATCGTTCGCTACCCCACGCCTAAATACCACGTGGCAATGCTGAAGTAGATCAACACACCGCCAATATCGGCGATAGACGTAACCAGCGGGGCTGATGCGGTAGCCGGGTCGAGATTAAATCGTTGCAAGCCAAACGGCAGAGACATGCCTACAAGACTGCCAAAGAGTACGACAATGATCATGGTGATAGAAACCACCGCAGCAACTTCCACTCCGCCACGATAGTACCCGATCCCCGATACCGCCACCGCCATCAGTATCCCGATGCCGAGTGCGATAAAGATCTCTTTGCCCAGCAAGCGAAACCAATCGGCCAGCCGCACCGTACCGGTTGCCAACGCCCGCACCATAAGCGTGGCCGCCTGCGAGCCGGCATTTCCCCCACTGTCAATCAACAATGGCAGAAAGAAAACAAGAGCCACAACTGCTTCGATGGTGTTCTCGAAATAGGCGATTCCGGCACCGGAAAAGATATTCATAAATACAAGTATCAGCAGCCACGGCAGCCGTTTCATAATCATAGCTGCAATACTTGCATCGGCCAGATTCATTTTACCCAGGCTTACCGATCCCATTTTATGAAAGTCGTCGGTCGCCTCTTCTTCAAGTACGTCCATCACATCATCAAAGGTGATGATGCCCACCAGCTTGCCATCTTCGTCCATTACCGGCAGGGCAATCAGGTCATATTTTGAAAGCAATTCGGCCGATTTTTCCTGTGATTCGTTAGCCATCACACGTACAATGTCGGTGGTCATCAAATCGTCCACCTTTTCGTTGAGTGTTGCCAGCATCAGCTCTCTGAGCGACACAAATCCAACCAATTCGCGGTTATCGCCCAGTACATAGATGGTGTATATCGTCTCTTTATCGGGTGCTTCCCGCTTGATTTTTTTGATCGCCTCTCGCACCGAGTTGTATCGGTACACCCACACATAGTCGGAGGTCATGACCGCGCCGGCTGTGCCTTCCTCGTAATTGCTGAGGCGCAAGATATCTTCACGTTCAGCTTTTGCCAGTGAGCGAATCACCGTTTCACTCAGCTTATCGTCGAGGCTCTGCAGGAGGTCTACCCGGTCATCGTGAGACATCATCGACACCAGCTTCACCAGCCGGTTAAACTTCATGGAGGTAGCCAGATGCTGCTGGACCGAATCACTCAGGTGATGGAAAACAGCTACTTTCTGCTCCAGATCGAGTGTATTAAAGATCGGCAGCAGCTCGCCTTCTCCAAACTGATCCATCAAATCAGCCAGGGTGGCCGGGTGCAGCTCACTTACCTCATCACGAATGATTTGTAGAATTTCTTCGGAAGCTTGCGGCTCGAGAAGCTCTAATAACTTTTCTTTTTCCATCCTGAACCTCCATGATATCCAGCTACTGCATGGCCAACGTTCAGGGATGTGACCCTATGTGGAAGGGGATCTCTGGTAGCGGCTGACAGCTGCTGGTTGCAGTGGATTATGTTTTTTATGTATGTGCCTGCCCGGGTCGTCCATGTAGCAACTGCTGTTAAGGGTCGAGCGCTGTGAGCGCGGTAAATGATACCCCGATTCTTTAGAAATTTCAACAGAACGAAAAGAAATGAACAACGGGTGCATCTGGTGAACGTACGGAAGCATCTCTTCTGTTAGGCTGGCATGCAATCGTTCTTCAATCCAACGGTGAGGATTCGTACCTTTCCTTGTTTAGGTCAAAACCCTCCATGACGCTGATGAAAACTACCGGAGACTCTTCTGAAAACGGGCGCCCCTCTGCGGCTTCTACTATCGCTTCCCGCCCCATTGTGGTGAGAGGAGCCCGGGTAAATAATCTCAAAAACGTAGATGTAGAAATTCCGCGAAACCAACTTACGGTAGTAACCGGGGTGTCTGGGTCCGGCAAATCGAGCCTTGCGTTTGATACCATCTATGCTGAGGGACAGCGGCGGTATGTGGAGAGCTTGTCGAGCTATGCGCGTCAGTTTTTAGAGCGGATGGACAAGCCCGATGTCGATTTTATGCAGGGTATCTCTCCGGCGATGGCCATCCAGCAGAAAACCACCTCATCCAATCCTCGCTCCACGGTGGGTACCACCACCGAACTCTACGATTATGTTCGGCTGCTCTTTGCCCGTGTCGGACAAACGATTTCTCCGATATCGGGGCGACAGGTTAAGAAAGAAACCACCGACACCGTACTAAAAACACTGCATAACGCCTATGAAAGCGGCACCAAGTTCTATGTGCTCTACCCCCTGCCGAATGGCGAGCTTGAAGATCGTAATGCGATCTATTCTCTGTTGAAAGAGAAGGGCTTTCCGCGGCTTCTGCATAGCATTGACGAGACGATGTACGATCTGTCTGCTGATCAGCTCCCGCCTGATCACTGTTCGCCGGATGAGCTGCGCGTGCTGGTAGACCGCCTCTCCCTTGCGCCCGATACCGATACAGAAAGCCGTATCGCCGATTCGCTGGAGATCGCCTTCCGGGAGGGCAATGGGCGCTGTTCGGTAAAAATAAGAAACGGCGAGGAGCATCGGTTCAGCGAGCGGTTCGAAGCCGATGGCATGGAATTTACCGAGCCTACGCCGCAGATGTTCTCGTTCAACAATCCGTTTGGCGCGTGCGATACCTGTGAGGGATTCGGTAAAATATCGGGTATTGATGAGGATCTGGTGATTCCCGATCACGATAAAACGATTCGCGATGGCGCGATCGCCGCATTCGATTCTCCGAAATTCAGCAAAAACCTGCGCGACTTCATTACGGTAGCAGCCCGGGAAAACCTGCCGATTGACCAACCTTATCGAGATCTTGACAAAAAAACCAGACGCATTATTTGGCAGGGAAAAGATGAATACATCGGCATCCACTCGTTTTTTGAAGAGGTGAAAACCCAATTTTATAAAGTGCACATGCGGGTGTTCTATTCTCGTTATCGCGGGTACAGCCGCTGCCCCGACTGCGAAGGGTATCGGGTGCGTAAAGATGCTCTTTATGTAAAAATCAACGGGCTGCACATTGGCGAGGTAACCGAGATGACGATCGGTTATGCTCAAACCTTTTTTGATGAGCTTGAGCTCACTCCGTTTGAGCAGGAAGTGGCCGGCCAGATTTTATACGAAATTCGAAAGCGGCTCACCTATCTGAACGAAGTGGGCCTGGATTACCTCACCCTCGATCGCCTTACCAATACACTAAGCGGCGGTGAGGCGCAGCGGATCAACCTGGCCAACTCGCTCGGCAGTTCACTGATCGGCAGCCTGTATGTACTGGATGAGCCGACAATCGGCCTCCATCCCCGTGATAATGATCGGCTCATCGCCATTTTAAAATCGTTGCGCGACATTGGCAACACCGTACTGGTTGTGGAGCACGATCCCGCCATGATGAGAGCCGCCGATCACATTCTGGATATTGGCCCTTTTGCCGGACGCCACGGCGGTGAGGTTGTGTTCAGCGGAACGTTCGATCAATTGAAGACGTCGTCTACACTAACCGGCAAGTATCTGAGCGGCAAAAAAGAGATTCCTATCCCCGAAAAACGGCGCAAAGGCAACGGAACCGCCATCGAATTGAAAGGAGCCACGGAGCATAATCTAAAAAGTGTAGACGTCGAGTTTCCCCTGCGAAAATTGGTGTGCGTAACCGGTGTTTCCGGGTCGGGCAAATCCACACTTGTACACGACACGCTCTATGCGGCTATTCAAAAGCAGTTTGGCAGCTGGAACAACAAAGTGGGCCGGCACCGCGAACTAAGCGGGTTACGTCATATCGAGTCGGTAGAGATGGTAGACCAAAGCCCGATTGGCCGCTCCACCCGCTCCAATCCGGCCACCTACACCAAATCGTTCGACGGTATCCGTGATATGTTTGCGGGCAGCCGACAGTCCAAAATTATGGGCTACACACCGGGCCACTTCTCCTTTAATGTCCCCGGAGGGCGGTGTGAGGCGTGCCAGGGAGAGGGAGTACAAAAAATTGAGATGCAGTTCATGGCCGATATCGAGCTGGTGTGCGAAGAGTGCAGCGGTACCCGTTATCGAAAAAACATTCTACAGGTAAAATACCGCGGCAAAAACATCCATGACGTGCTTCAGATGAGTGTGAGTGAAGCCATCGGTTTCTTTACGGACGAGCCGGCCATTATCTCCAAACTGCAAACCATTGAGGATGTGGGGCTGGGTTACCTGCAGTTAGGGCAGAGCGCAACAACACTGTCGGGCGGCGAAGCACAGCGTGTAAAACTGGCCAAATTTCTGGCCAAGCCCGGATCGGATCATACCCTCTACTTTTTTGACGAACCGACCACCGGCCTCCATTTCGAGGACATCTCCAAGTTGCTTACCTCTTTCAACGAGTTGGTCAATCAGGGCCACAGCGTCATTATTATCGAGCACAACCTGGATGTGATCAAATCGGCCGACTGGGTCATCGATGTCGGGCCGGAAGGCGGATTCGGCGGTGGGCAAATCGTGGCCTGCGGCACACCCGAGGAACTTGCAAATATCGAAAAGAGCCATACCGGGCGATTTTTAAAGGCCCTACTCATGTAGCACGCAGGCCATTCAGGAACACCCTCAAGCGGTTTGGGTAAAAGGTACTGTTATTTAAACCGAAACCTAACCTGAATAACTACATGAGAACCATCACAAAGTTTACTTTAGTGTGCTTTTTTATGTCTCTTTTTAGTACCGCTCAGGCGCAAGATGCCGTCAAAACCGGGATCAAAGGAGGATTAAATTTTGCCACCATCAGTAATAACAACTTTGATACCCGAACCGGTTTTGTGATTGGTGGGTTTGCCAAATTCGGTATTCCCGAGTCCCGGCTTTCGATACAGCCCGAACTTTATTACAGCCAGCAGGGGGGCGAGCTCGATGGCGATGCTGTAAAAATTGACTACCTCAAAGTTCCGGTATTATTCAAATATGCTCTTATACAGGGGCAAACCACAGAACCCAACCTGTTCTTCGGGCCGTATGCCTCACTGCGGTTATTGGCCGAGCAGGAAGGTGGAGCGGGTGGACTTTTGGGTGGCAGCAGTAATATCGAGAATCAGACGGAATCCGTCGATTACGGATTTATTGCCGGTACCGGGTTGGATATAGAAGTAGGCAACTCCATCTTTACAATAGATGCGAGGTACACCCTCGGGCTGAACGATGTATTCAATGACCGCTCCGGTAAAAACAGGGTGTTTTCCATCGCTTTTGGCATCAGCCTGCCAAGCAGCAGGGATTAACCAGACCACATGTGGCGGGATGCCACACCAATCCCGCCACATTTTTTACAGTCTGATTTACACTCCTTTTTTCCGCTGCTCACGGCACACCCAAAAAACATGCAGATTTTGATCAGGGCATACTGCGCCTAATCTTCGAGCCGTTCTTAATCCACACATTTTACAAAACTGATCGATTCTTGTTACATTTTTAGCTGATCATTCTCTATTCTACAGACCGAGATCTGAATTCATTCATCCCTAATAAACCCGTACAAATGAAAAAAACGATACAAACCCTCCTCTTGATGGCTGTCCTGCTTTTTAGCGGAGCTGTACAACATGCCAATGCCCAATCCCCCGTCTCGCTGGGAGTGAAAGGGGCACTCAACATCGCCGACTTTATCAATACCGATAGCGATTTCAGCACCCGCTCGGGCTTGTCAGCGGGATTGGCTCTGGAAATCAGACCACCCCTTATGGCATTTGGTATTGAGACCGGCCTTTACTATACACAAAAGGGTGCTGAGGTTGGCGACAGCACAATTAAGCTCGATTACCTGCAGGTGCCCGTGTTGGCCAAATTTGGCTTTGGCCCGCCGGGACCGCTCTCTCCCCACCTCTTTATCGGCCCGTTTGTTGGCTTTAATGTGAACGCCGAACTGGATGGGAACCTCGGGGATGTCAACTTCGTTGTTGATATCAGTGATGACGCAAAGGATGTAGAGTTTGGTGCTATTTTTGGCCTCGGCGCCGACCTGAATCTGGTAGCCACAACGCTCAATTTTCATGTTAAATACGATCTCGGCGTCTCTTCTGCTTTTAGTGGTGTGGACGAACGAAATGGCGTGTTCGCCATTGGCGTAGGTATTATGTTTTAAATGATCTATCCATGTGCAGGCAGCTACTCGCCTGTACATGGATTTTTTAATCTCCAGGAGTTGCTGTGCTCGCCCGTCTCATCTACCTAAACTGGAAACTGTTTCTTGCCAGTCTAACCCGGTTGCAAACCGTATTGCTGATTGGTTACAGCCTGTTTCTTGTGGGTATGTTCATCAATTTGATGGGTACCGCACTGGTCGTTCTGTTCCTTGACAGCACTGCACAACTGCAAATTGAGCTTCCCTGGCTTACTCCCGAGATCCATCGCATCATCATTATCGTTTTTGCCAACCTCTTTTGGCTGATGCATTTCTCCTTTACCAGCACCCGGCTGTTAAACGTGGAAGAAAACCGGAAACTCATGGCATTTGGCTATCCGGCGCGAACACTTTCGTGGCACCTCAACATCATGAGCCTCTACCATCCGGTAAACGTAATCTACAATCTTACCTGGCTGGTATTTCTCGGGGTTCAGGTACAGAGCGGTTGGAATATTCCTCTGGTTGTACTTGCCGTATTACTGAACTACGCCATCATCTTTTCCATCAAGCAGCGGTTTCTGCGTTTGATGGAGCGCCGGCTGCGGCTCGTTGTAGTAAGCGGTGTATTCGTTTTTTTGGGCGTAGCTACAGTAGTCGCGGTGCTCACTCGCAATACGCAGGCTATTGTTGAGCAGCTTGCACTACAACTGGAACAGATTGTTGGAGCGATGTTATGGCTGCCGGGAGGGTTACTGCTACAATCGGCCTCTGCATCCATGGCGGCTGGCGCTGCAACCTCCCTTTCCGTTATTCTCGGTGTGCTGCTCTGGTTTTTCTTGCACGACCATTACCGGTGCACCTTGTCCGGGCTTCAAAATCCATCCTTTAAAAAAGCGGGCAGGGATGTGAGCCACTTCTGGCAATGGCTAAAACGGCTGATGGGGCCCAATGCCGGCAAGTATATCTACTACGTTGCCATCCACCCTTACAATCGGCTGCAAATTATTGCCGTGCTGATCATACCGGCGGTATACATCCCCATATTGCTCTATTTCGATTTTGGTGTGATCACACAAATACTGGTACCCACCATGCTGGCCGCCATTCCCGTCGCACTGCTGGCCATGGGTATGGCCAATATGTTTGGCTACGAACACCGCGAGATGCTGCTGCATGTGCAGCTCCCCGAACCGCTCGAAAAACAGCTTAAAGAACGATTTTTTGGTGTGATCACGATACCGCTTTTCATATTCTACGCCATCACCATTCTGGAACTCCTCTATCTGCCGCAGTTTGGCAGTGTGTTCGCCATCTACATCGCCAACACCTTTTTCTTTGTCTGCTTTATGCTTTTTTTTCTCTGGAGCTCATTCTATCAATACGAAACAGCCCGCTTCAGCACGTTTAGTTACAAACACCCTATTATTGCACAGAAAGTTACGTTCTCTATCTCGATGTTGATTTTTGTTCTCGGTTATACCGTTTTTGTGCCGCTTGGCGAATTTGAGATTTACAGGACATGGACAATGGCTGCATTGGTTGGAGCTATTACGATATACATTTGGCGTAATACCGACCTCCTTGCCGCCGGCTTCAGAAAACGCATTTTAAAACAACTTTGGAACGACTACTAAATCTCAATACATGGCGTACGCACTGCACATCACCAATCTTGAGAAATCGTACGATGAAAACGTCGTACTCAAAGAGCTGAATTTGTCCGTACCCGAAGGAACCATTTTTGGCCTGATCGGGCCGAATGGCGCGGGCAAAAGTACACTCATCGGTATTTTGACGGGATTATTGAGCTGCGAGAGCGGCTCGGTATCCATCAACGGTATGGAGCTGACTCACGGCAATGAGCGGGCTATTAAAAAAACGGTGGCGTCGGTATTGCAGCCGCCCCTGCTGTTCGAAAATTTTACCAGTTACGAATTTGTACACTATATCTGCGAAATGTATAAAACCATTGACAGCGGCCTGTCCGCTCGCATCTCCTCGCTTTTTACCTACTTCGAAATTCAGGAGTTTACCCACGTAAAGGCACGGCAGCTCTCATCCGGAACCCGAAAAAAACTCGCCTTTTGTGCCGCCATTCTCAGCGAGCCGCAAATGCTCTTTCTGGATGAGCCATTTGAAAGTGTGGATGTCATCTCCATCGGGCGGATGAAGCATGTTATTCGAAAGTTACGCGATAAAGGAACGACGGTCTTCATTACCAGCCATATTTTGGAAGTGATTGAGCATTTGTGCGACGATATCGCCATTCTTCACAACGGAAAAATCCTCGCTTATCTGGATGCGAAAACGCGCAAAGAATTACAGCACGATACCAGCCTGAGTGAGCTCTTTGAGCAATATGTACAGACCGGTGGTAATATGGATGATCTGCTGGGGTGGTTGTAATTTTTACAATAAAACCGGGTTCGGATTTAAAATATGTAATATGGATACTAAAATACTGGTGAATGAATCAAATTATACTGATCATCAAAAATAAGGATATTTCTATACGCTGTGGTGTTGACCAAGTACCATTTAACACTAAAGTAATAATTGGATACTTTATAGTAGGTATAATCTTTTCTTGGGCTACTTGTAATATCATGCTGAGATCTAAAAGTATTCAATTCAAAACAAGGGTCGCTGCTGCCGGTTAACAGTTCAATCGGCGCATTCTGCAGGTCGGGCAGATTGAATATGGCTTGAGCCGATTCAAAACTATTAGAATTAAGATAATCCGCTAATAATTCTTCTGAATCATTTTTTGGATGGGCAGCATTATTCGGGCAACCGTCACTGCTTTGGGCGTAGTTACTCATTGGACAAATGAGCAGAACCAAAAATAATAGAATTACAATGCGCATAGGTTATAATGAAGCATATCCATATAAATTATAGTCATCATCAAATATTAGAATACCTCTATATCCTGTAGAATTGACTGAGTACCAAGTAACGATAAAATAATAATTGGAAACTTTGTAATATGTCTCATGTTCATATGATTCTAATAATGATATAAATGGAGTTAGATAATTATTTAATTTATGGCAACTATAGCTGCTGCCCGAGAGGGTTTCAATTGGTGAATTTTGCAGATTGTTCAGATTTATAATTATCCGGTGTGATTCTTTATCGTTTGAGGTTAGAAAATACTCTAATGATTCTTGTGAATCATTTTTTGGGTGCGTAGCATTATCCGGACAGCTGTAGCTGCTTTGGGCATATCCACTCATGGAACAAATGAACACTATTGAAACTATGGCTATAAATTTGTGAATGATCATAGTATATCCGTATTAATTTTGATAACAACTTTGTGTGTGCCGGGGAGCATTACCTAATTCATTGGTTGGAGAATCTTCATCGTACTCGGTAATCCCGTCTTTGTCAACTGGTCTAACCCCTATTAACTGGATAAGTATTCTACTTTAGAGAGTTCACATTGTGGTTTAGTTTCGTCATTGGTCTGATAAAGATCAATTCCTTTTTCCATCAAATATTGTTTAGGGCTTTTGTAGCCGATTCCTGAATGGATCCGCTCGTTATTATAAAAGTCCACAAATTCCTTCACCGTTGTTTGCCCGTTAGGCAAATCATTCAACTCCAAGCGTTGGCAGATTGTGCGTTCAACAATGCTGTGCCAGGCTTCTACGTGTCCGTTCTGCTGTGGGGTTGGCGTACAGACTATGCTTGCGAATCGTTGCTGTTACCCCGTGCTGCTGGGCTTCTTTTAGGCTGGACAGCTTCTGCTCAGCTGTCCAGATTCTTCGTTTTTTCATACTTTAAGTTAGTTATTCTTAAAGTAGAATTTTTCTCCA
>JBLRWS010000021.1:0-37711 GCA_047921075.1 Balneolaceae bacterium
GGGGCACTTTGCGATGTAAAAACAATGGTCCATCACTTTTTGTCCATGTAAACTAAAATCCGGCCGGTGTGTTTTTACAGGCATCGCATGCATACCCCAATGAGAAAACACCGCCTGCACAAATCAAAGGCCGGATTGTTCATCAGCCTGAAATAGGTTTTTATTGATCTATTCAACTACCCACAGTAAACAGAACAGAGCCAAAAAAAACCCGCTTCCAAACCGGAAGCGGGTTTTTTGTGATTTGAATGGCAGCGATCAGATGTTTACCGTAATGCGTGAGTAGACGTACCGGCCGCCAAAACCGGAAGGAGAAAATCCGGAGTACTGGAAGATGCCGTTGAAACTGTTCGCCTGAAATTGCTTATCCGGAAACTTATCGAACAGGTTATTTGCACCCACTGCCCAGCGGAAGCCGTGACCGAGTTCATAACCCAATTCCACATCCGTGGTCCATACCGAGCCAAACTCCTGATCGAACAGGGAGTTGGCGGGGTCTTGCTGCAGGTTTTTAAACTTGCCGTAGCGTGTAACCCGGGTGGTTAGGTTGAGCCGGTTGCGGGTAAGAGTACTGCTCAGGTTCAGGGAGGCATTGGGCTGGCCTCGCTCAAACCGGCCGATTTCCTGCCGGCCGAACAGGGGTGTATCGGTAAGTGCCTGCAGGTTTTCCGGCGTTTGAATCTCATCCTTGTTGCGAATTTCCGTCTCGTTGTAGTTGTAGGCTGCGGTAAGCCGTAGCTGAGAGGCGGCCCCCAGTTCCAGGCCGTACCGGGCAATCACATCAATACCTTGCGTGCGGGTATCAACCGCATTGGTGAAGAAACGGCCGCCATTGGCATTAATTCCCTGATTTTGAAGAAAATCGGCAATATCGGGCCCGGTAAAATTCTCTGTAAATACAACACGATCGTCAATATCGATAAGATAGAGATCGGTAGTGAGGGAGAAGTTGCCACGCTCGTAGGTAAAGCCGGCACTGTAGTTTACGGAGGTTTCTGCTTCCAGCGATTCGGCGCCAAGTGCCTGAGCTACCGGTGAGCTTACCGGGAACGTGCCGACCTCAAACGGAACCCCGTCAATAAATACGGTGGCAATGGAGGAGAAGAAGCTTTGTGCAAGAGATGGTGCACGGAAACCGGAACTGATCGCTCCACGAACAGCCAATCCTTCCATTATTTCATACCGGGTTGTAAACTTTCCGGTAAATTCGTTACCAAAATCGTCATAGCTTTCAAAACGTCCCGCAAGTCCAACCAGCCATTCGTCGGTTACGTTAGTCTCCAGATCCAGATAAAGTCCGATACTGTAGCGGTCCTCGTTTTGTTCATTTTGAGGCCCAAAACCGGGAAAAACCTGTGATCCAACCGCGGCCGGATTGCCCGCATTAGGTCCGTCAAGAATGGGTACACCGCCATCGGCGAACGACTCGGCATCACCGCGTCCTAAACGGTAGAGCTCATAACGAAATTCGGCACCCATGGCCACGTTCAACGGCTGGGCAAGGCCAATATCAAAACTCCGCACGATATCGGCATTGGTGCTGGCCATATCAAAGGAAAGGGTACCGGCACGGAAGCGGGTTGGGCTGCCAACACCCATCGATGTGTTTACGGAGTTTTTCACACCAAACTCGAGATTGTTGTGGCCGTAGGTCTGGCTGATATCGTAATTCCAGCCGGCTTTGTTGCCTCGAACACCTGCGGCAACAGACCCATCGTAAATATCGGTAGTGATGAGCGGAAGAAACCCTTGCGGATAGAAAGCCCGCAGTGTACGGTCGTCGAGTGCCCGCCGGTAAAAGCCGCCTGTTTCGCCTTCCCGGAAGCTCATTCCACCAAACGCGTAGAGGGTGGCATCTTCGGTAAGTTCAATCCGGCCATTAAAGAAACCACTGATATCACGTATTTCACCTTGGCCAAATCGGTGATTGTTCCGATCGAAGGTAAATTCCTGGGGGTTCAGGCTCCCATCCGGCAGGTTAAAGAACTGCTGCCGCGGATCGAGCCCGGAGCGATTTGTATTGCCGCGATCGCGAAGCTGACCGCTGATATAGAGGTTTCCGTTATTGGGCAGTTCAAAACCATAGCCAAGGTGAAGATTGACGGTTTTTCCATCGAGGCGCCACACATCTTGCGGGCCTTCGTAGAACTGGCTGTCGATAAAGCCGAAGGGTGATGCGCCTTCCGGTACGCCTTCGTTGCGCTCAAACCCTCTGGTTTCGCGACTGGCATGTTGTCCGTAGGAGAAGGAGCCGTCAAATCCCGGCGACTGCTTCAGCACAATGTTGATGACACCGGCCAGTGCATCCGATCCGTATTGCGCTGCGGCGCCATCCCGTAGTACTTCTATGCGCTCAATCATATTCGACGGAATTGCGTTCAGGTCTACACCGGTTGCACCGCGGCCAACGGATCCGTTTACGTGCAGAATGGCACTGGTATGCCGTCGTTTGCCGTTGATCAGAACCAATGTTTGATCGGGCCCTAAACCGCGGAGAGTGGCGGGCCGTACATGGTCTGTACCGTCAGTAATGGATGATTCTGGTGCGTTAAATGAAGGTATCAGGCTTCGGATGATCTGTGTGGTTTGGGAAAATCCGGAAGCTTGAACTTCCTCGGCTGTAATCACATCAACGGGGACGGGAGATTGGGTGACGGTTCGTCCCTGGCGGCGCGAGCCGAGCACAACTACCTCATCCGATCCAACCACACTGGATTGCAGTGTTACATTGATTTGGCGCGTTTCGCCGGCTTGCAGTGTTACTTCCTGCCGGAATGTACGAAAGCCGAGAAAGCTAACCTGCAACGTCATGGTTCCGGGCTGCACTTGGAGGCGATAGGTTCCGTCAGTGCCGGAAAATGCTCCGGTTTGGGTGCCTTGAATGATCACATTGGCACCGGGAAGTGGATTGTTTTCATTATCGAAAACGGTTCCTTCAATAGTTGCCTGTTGCCCCATAACGGGAAGTGCGGCAACGAAGAATAGCAAAGAGAATCCCGCGATTGTTTTAATCAACCACGTCCATAGATGCGTTACACGTATCGATCTTTTCATAAACGTAGGATTGTTTGAGTTGTTAATGAGAACGTCTGTAAAATAACTCAAACAAAACGTTTAACTTCAAACAAAACCA
The DNA here is from genome assembly GCA_047921075.1 of Balneolaceae bacterium. GTDB lineage: Bacteria > Bacteroidota > Rhodothermia > Balneolales > Balneolaceae > JBLRWS01. The sequence goes on from JBLRWS010000021.1 coordinate 3,134, forward strand.
GTGTTTATAAGCCAAAAATCTATGGAAACGGTTCCATAAAATAGCTGCCGTAAGCAATTTGATTGGATGGAAGAAAATCCGTTCAGGCCAGTTGATCGGGATTCAATCCCAGTAATTTTTCGTGAATAAAGGTGCGTCCAATTGCGATAGATTTTCGGGGATCATTGATGTAAAGTATAACAGAATAGATTATTTAGTTTGAGTCTAAATAATGGGGGGGGTACATTCTATGGTCAATTAATAAAAAACAACAACTCATAATAAATCAGACATTATGTTTTTAAAAATTACAACTACGCTGTTTGCATTGGCAATCATGATTTTTTTTGTTGAAACAACTTGTCAGGATTTAGGTGAAAATTGCATTGCAACGGCTAACTATGCGTACGAAAATGGAGAGTATACTGAAGCAATGTGGGATTTGTTCGTAAACAATTTATGCCCAAATGCGGAATTAGAATGTTACTTACAGAAAATGGATTAAAAAAAGCGTAACTTTCTGTAATTCATTCATCCCGAACTAGTGTTCAAGGTGTAATTTTCTATGATTAAGCTATGCGTTTTCCTCCTACAGTTTTCTGTGATACAGACTTTGTATGAATTCGGAGAAACTTTAGATAAAAAGGATTTGGGGGAGACCGAATTTTATGATATTCATGATTTTAAAATCGATGATGATTTTATTTACATTGCTGATTTTAAAGGACAAAGTGTTTCGGTTTTTGAAAAAAATGGAACTTTGTTAAATATAAGTGGGCGCCAGGGAAGAGGACCGGGAGAGTTTGTACAAGGTCCAAGAATCATTGCTCCCGCACATGATCAAAATAAAGTGTATGTAATAGGAACGATGCCCAATTTTTCAGTTTATGATACTGAATTAAATTTTGAAACTTACGAATACTTCATCAGAAATCCGGTAAGCACATATGGATTGGAATATTTTGATAAAAAACTCTTCATAATGACAACTCAATTTTCTGAAGAGAATATTATAATATACGATTTTGAAACTGCTGGATTAGAAAATATATTTTTGAATTTTGACCTTGAACCAGGATTGCTTGCTAAATACACAATGAGAAAGGTGGGGGACTATTGGCTATTCGCATGGTACTTTAAAAATAAATTCAAAGTTTTTGATGAAGATTTTTCCTTGGTTCATGAATATTCCTTGCCACACTTGCCAGACAAAGCTGATGGAAGAGTTAACGAATTAAGTATGATTCCGGATGAGGCAACTTCCTATCGTGCAAGAGTGTATAGTTTAGGAAGCTTTTCACCATATGGTACTTTCTTTAAGGAATTTCTTGCTTTGGAGGATAATCACTTTATCGTCCAGATGGGCACATTAACCGGTGGGCCAGATCAAGCCATAATTTTGCACCTAGATGGCAATATTCTTCAGCAAGTTCAGCTTCCCGCCCCGGGCAAGCTTTTGGGTTATCAAGATGGTGAATTATATATGCTTTCCTCTGATGGCTCAAATATTGTAGCGTATGAATTTCGTAAAGGATACAGATAAAAACGAGAATACTGTTTTTGCTTGTACCTTTAATTTAGATTCGATTTTTAAGAAAGTGTTTTTCCCGGTTTAGGCTATGCTCACTCAATAAAGCTCTCTATCTTGGGCTGATTTTCTCCCATAATAGTCTAAACTAAGATGTTGTTTGAATCCAATCATGATACTTTGTCGCCCACCGACTAAATAGTTAGATTATTTTCTTGTGCAAAGATAATGCCCCAAAGTAATCCCCTGTTTAGAATCCGGGGAAAAAATGAACAAAGAAAACGCACTGAGCCGAGAGCTTGTAAAAAGTAATGCAAATAATCGAAGAGATTCATTGGGTTTAATCTAGCCCGGACGGATTCAATCCCAGTAATTTTTCGTGGGTGAAATTTCGTCCTTCACGAACCTTTACGCCATCGAGATATACATCTGCTCCGATACAGACCAGATCCCAGTGAATATTACTCTGATTGCCGTTAGGAGCTATTTCATAATCATTGCCAAGGGTAAGATGATTGGAGCCGTAGATCTTTTCGTCAAACAGGATATCGTACATCGGGCTTTTGATGATGGGGTTCAGGCCAAAGCTGAACTCTCCAAAACGACGGGCCCCCTCGTCGGTGTCGAGAATCTCTTCGAGGGATCGATTGTCTGAGGAGTCAAAATCGACTACGGTTCCGCCTTTTACGTGGAGCGTTACAAACTCGAACGGTTTGCCCTGATAAACAGAGGGCGCATACCGAATGGTGCCGTTTACTGAATCGAGAATGGGTGAGCTGAACAGTTCACCATCGGGGATATTTCGTTTTCCAAAACATGGAATCCAATTTTGGCCTTTTACCGAAAAGGAGATGTCGGTCCCCTCGCCCTTGAGCTGAATAATATCGGTATCGCGCAGCATCGCTTCCAGCGGTTTCATCGCCTCTTCGAGCTTGCTGTAATCGAGCAGGCACGCATCATAATAAAATGCGCGAAAGCGTTCGGTTGGCATTTTTGCATTCATCGCAAAAGCCGCAGAAGGATAGCGAAGTACCGTCCAGCGGGTGTGGTTAACCCGCTCCTCGAAGTGTACCGGCTTTAAAAAGTGATCCGAATAGGCTTTGTTTGCCTCGCCGGATACATCTGCATTTTCGAAGATATTTTCCGAGCCTCGAATCCCAATAAATGCGTCCATCTGTTTCATAAGCGGAAGCTGATCTTTTTCGGCCTGACGGGTCCAGAATTCTTCATCACCTTTTTCCATTAACAGACGGTTGATCTCCGGGTCTTCAATTTTGATGTGTGGATGAGCACCCATATCGCGCGCTTGCTCTGCCAATGCCCGAACCAGGCCAATAGCGTTGAAACCGATGGTTTGAATAAGGATATGTTCGCCCGGCTGCAGTTCTGTGCTGTGAGAAAGAAGCTGTGCGGCCAGTTGTTCATCATTGGGTGAGTAACTCATAACGTGTCTGAATCTGTGGAGGTTAGGAAAGGGTTTCTTCGACAGGGTGGAGGTCTACACGCCTGCTGCACCAGGCCAATTCATCCGGATTGTTGGATGCAATCAGAACCATTGCCCCTCGCTGATGACTCTCCATAACAAACTGATGCACCAGTTCAATGCCATGGCTGTCGAGGTTAGAGCCGGGTTCATCAAGGCAGAGAATGCGTGGCTTTCGGATAGCGGCAGCCGCCAGTTTTACCCGCTGCTGTTGCCCGGTGGAGAGAGTGCCATACGGCTGCTCCAGTATTTTTGGGAGTTGAAATTGTTCTAAAATATTCGTCCACTCACGATGCGGTTCGGTGCGAGACAGGCCCAGTAAAAAGTTTAGATTTTCGAGTGCCGTAAGCTCTTCGTAGAGTTGTATGTAGGGGGCAACGTATCCAATATTGGCGCGGACCTCGGCCGGAGAAAGAGATTGCCCGTCTACGTCCCATCGCACGGTACCGGCGGTTATTTTTTCCAGTCCGGTTAAACATTGCATCAGCGTGGACTTTCCGGAACCGTTTGGACCGGCAATCGCGCAAATCTCATCATTCCATTCAAAGGAGAGATCCCTAAAGACTGTTTTGAAACCGTACGCTTTTTTAACCCCGGAAACCGTTAAGTGAATCATAAACCGTTGGTGAATGTATGATGCGCAGGTAAAGTTATGAAAACGGATAGTAGCACACTAAAGAAAAGCAAGGTGATGATTGGTTTTTGACAAGTAGTGATTGAAACTTTGAAAAAACTAATGTATAAAACATTTATCAAAAAGATTTGAAAACGTATATTTATAAAAATTCTATTCAAACGATCCGTCCCCATTATGGAGCAACTTGTACGAGATATTACGACTCAATTCATCGCAAAACTTCCTCAGAATACCCCCTTCATAACACCCACAGAGCTTAATGAAACGGATATTCCCCGATTTATAACCCGGCGCATGCGCGAGGAGATGATTCGAAATTTAAGCGTTTCGGTAGTGCCGCCCGAGAGCGAATGGGCCGATATGAACGCACATGATGTGGAAGAAGCGTGGGAGCATTTTTTGGAAGCCATTGTTGCTCAGATACGGATGCCTGCCGCACATCTTCCCGCTGTTATGGAAATTGCTGTGGGTGATTGTATGGACCTGATCGTGCAGCCGCGCACAGCCATTCCGGATATTATTTTCGGAGGCAATGTCTCGCTTTCCTACGATGATTTAGAGCGTCAGTGCCGGCTTATTACCGTTAATTCTCATTTTGCCGACGCCATGTTGCGATACATGGACCGCAAAGGTAAAAACGAGCTTACCCGCGAGGAGTGCTCCCATATTATACAGCGTGTGGATAACCGGCTCATCGGTTCGTACAATCCCCTGAACTGGGCTCAGTTAATGGAGCCGCTATTTCGTTTGACCGGCCCGAAGGCTGACAGTGACCTGTTCCGCATCTTTTTTGAAGACAAAGGCCTGAAGCCTGCTGCCAAACGGTTTGATGAGATAAACGCCAGCCTGAGCAAATCGGAATTTATTGAGGTGCTTTCGGCCCCGGATCTGCTTCGGGAAGAAATAGTTGATGATGTAGATGCGACAAGAAATTTTAAAAAGCCGGGAAATACATCAACGCCATCTGCCAAAAGTAAGGCAACACCCGCAGAGCCGGACCAAGGGGAGCAACAACCGATCGATTTTGATTTCACCTATCGGATTCCAAAAATCGATGACAGCGGGCAGGTTATCGGGTCAGAAGGAGAGAGTAAGGATACCGGAGAACGCTTTGCCGCCGAGGAGGATGAAGACTCCATTCTGGCCAATTTTCGGAAAAAGCATCGTCCGGCTGCTGACGAGAGTGATGCTGAAGACACAACATCCCGAACAGATGACAAAGACAAGAGTGAGTCTGCGGAAGCACCGTCAACTTCTTCCGAAGAAGAGTCCCCGCTCTATGCCCGTTTTTCAGTAGAGGATGAGAGCGATGATACAAGAACAGACCGTGAAGAGGCGGCCGGGATGGATTCGGAACCGGACGCACCCGCTGAGGAGCCCGATTCCGAAAAGCCGGCATTATTTACGCTGGATGAGGATTTGTATGTAGAGCACGACATGGAAGATGATGCCGAAACACTTGCTGCCCGTTTCTTTATCGACTCGGAAGAATCTTCCGAAGAGCAGACCGAGGCAGACGATGAGGAGGTCTCGCCAATTTGGCAATCGTTTTTTCTGGGGGATCAACCGGAAGAGCGAAACATCGATGAAGAGGACGAGGAGGCCGAAGAGCTCGCAAATCGTGTCAAAAAAGAACAAATTAAAAAAGAGAAAGAAGAATTAACCCAGCTGGCGAACTGGTTGTCGGACGATCGCGCGCGCTTCAACCACAGGCTGTTCCGAAACGGGCCGGTTAGCTACGAGCAGGCCTTGCGCGAATTAAGCAAATGTGAGGATTGGAAAGAAGCTTCGCGATTTATCGAAAAAGGGATATTTTCTAAGAACAAAGTAGATATGTACGACGATGCCGCTGTCGATTTTATTGACAGGATGCACGCCTATTTCATTGAATGTAAATCTCTTAACAAATCCAGTTAGATGAGTAAACGCGATAAAGCTGACCTATTGCTGCAAAAACGTGAACAGGCAGCCCGGGGTGGCGGCTTAAAGCGAATTGAAAAACAGCACGAAAAAGGAAAACTAACCGCAAGGGAACGGATCGATATTCTGGTTGATGCCGATTCCTTTCAGGAAATTGATGCGTTTGTAGAGCATCGAAGCTCCGCGTTTGGCCTCGATAAGCAAAAATTTCCGGGCGATGGGGTGGTAACCGGCTTTGCAAAAATCAATGGCCGGCCGATCTATCTCTTCAGTCAGGATTTTACCGTGTTTGGCGGTTCACTTTCCGAAACCCATGCCGAAAAGATCTGTAAAATCATGGATCTTGCCCTGAAGAACGGCGTGCCGGTAATTGGACTTAACGATTCCGGCGGTGCGCGCATTCAGGAAGGAGTAAGCTCTCTGGGCGGCTATGCCGAAGTGTTTTGGCGCAACTCGATGGCATCGGGTGTGGTGCCGCAAATCAGCGCGGTGATGGGCCCGTGTGCCGGTGGTGCGGTGTACAGCCCGGCTCTCACCGACTTTGTGTGCATGGTTAAGAATACCAGCTACATGTTTGTGACCGGCCCCAATGTTGTGAAAACCGTAACTCACGAAGAGGTCACATCCGAAGACCTTGGCGGAGCTTCGGCCCACGGCACGAAATCGGGAGTGGCGCATTTCACGGCCGATAACGACGCCATATGCCTGAAAGATATTCGCAGGCTGATGAGCTATCTGCCACAAAACTGCGAAGAGAAACCGCCATCAGCCGAGCCGCAAAAGCCGGATCGCGCCAAAGCCGAAGCGCTGGATGAAATTGTGCCCGACAATTCCAACAAACCCTACGACATGAAAGAGGTGATTGAGGGCGTGATGGATCGTGACAGCTTTATGGAAGTGCATGCCGAATACGCCGATAACATTGTGGTGGGCTTTGCCCGGCTCGACGGCCGCAGCGTGGGCATTGTGGCAAATCAGCCGCTTTCGCTGGCCGGTGTGCTCGATATCGATGCATCACTGAAAGGAGCACGCTTTGTGCGCTTTTGTGATGCGTTTAACATTCCACTGGTGGTATTTGAAGATGTACCCGGATTTTTGCCCGGTACCGATCAGGAGTGGGGCGGTATCATCAAGCACGGAGCCAAGTTGCTCTATGCATTCTGCGAAGCCACCGTTCCTAAAATGACGGTCATCACCCGAAAAGCGTACGGCGGTGCCTACGATGTGATGAACTCCAAGCATATTCGCGCCGATTACAATGTGGCTTGGCCATCGGCTGAAATTGCCGTTATGGGAACCAAGGGAGCTGTAGAGATCATTTTCCGGAAAGAGATTGCCGCCGCAGACGATCCGGCATCAAAACAGGCCGAGCTGGAAGAGGAGTACAGCCGCGAATTTGCACATCCTTACAAAGCCGCCGCACGCGGATTTATTGATGATGTGATTTTGCCATCGGAAACCCGCGATAAGTTAATCCGGGCGTTTGAGCTCTGCCAGCATAAAGTAGATACCGTACCGAAGCGGAAACACGACAATTTACCACTGTAAAAGGGCTGTAGACATAAAAAAAGCCGGCAGGAAAACCCTGTCGGCTTTTTTTTGATGTACAAGTGGGTTGATTACTCGTTAGACGAGGCTGACGAGTCGCTGTAGGTACTGGCGATGAAAAATGCACCACCAGCCAGCGCGAGGTCTTTCAATGCGGCCATCATTGCATTTTGAGAGGCCATTTGGTCTTCGCCCATTGCACCGGGAACATGAACGCTAACCACAAATATGAGCAGCATGATGCCCAGCAACAGGCCCGCAAGCCGAACCTGTTTTTCAATAATAAAGCTCACACAGGCGGCAAGAAGTGCCACCCCTGTCAGGTAGACCCAGAAAACGCCTCCGGGCAAAGGTACCATCATTGCCATATCGGAGGCCATCATGAAGTGAAACAACCCGAAAATACCGAAAGGCAGCGCATACAGAAATCTGCCTCCTTTGCTTAAAAATGTATCCATAATTGTGTGTTTTGGTTGATATTAGAACAACGAATGTAAAAAACGAAAAATTTAACCTTAAACAAAAATCGAAATCGTTTTATTATTGCTCTATCTTTATGATTCGTAACCGATTATGAGATCCCCAAAAGGCAGAACGTACATCAGCTACGTGCTGTTTATCAAACAAAAATCAATACCATGGATCTATTTGAAGAGAATCGGCCCGAAACGCCCTCAACTGGAGGCCAGCCTTTGGCCACACGTATGCGTCCGCGGACGCTCGGGGAATATGTAGGGCAGGAGCACCTCGTCAGCGAGGGAAACATTATTCACCGTATGGTGCACAGCGGGGTGATGGGGTCGCTGATATTTTATGGCCCGCCGAGCTCGGGCAAAACAACTCTTGCCCACGTGATTGCAACCCGCATGGATGCTGCTTTTGATGTGGTGAATGCCGTGCTGGACGGTGTAAAAGAGTTGCGAACGGTGGTGCAAAAAGCCGATCATCGCCGCCGTGCGAACGGTCAGCAGACGATTCTTTTTGTGGATGAGATCCATCGCTGGAACAAAGCACAGCAAGATGCACTGCTGCCTCATCTGGAGTCGGGCATTGTGCATTTGATTGGTGCTACCACCGAGAACCCGTTCTATTCGCTGGTGGGCCCGCTGCTTTCCCGCTGTCAGTTGTTTGAGCTTTATCCGCTCACCACCGATCAGGTACGCACGATGCTGATAAGGGCTCTGCAGGATGAAGAGCGGGGCCTTGGCCGCATCGACACGGAAACCGACGAAGAGGCGATGAACTATCTCGCCGAACAATCGGCAGGGGATATCCGGAATGCCCTGAATGCTCTCGAAATTGCGGTTCTCTCAACACCCAAACGGGCCGATGGGGTGGTGCATATCGATCTGGAAGCGGCGAAAAATTCGATCCAGAAACGGACGTTTCGATACGATAAAACCGGCGATGAACACTACCACTATGCATCGGCCTTTATCAAGTCTGTACGCGGGTCTGATGCGGATGCAGCGCTCTACTGGATGAATGCGATGCTCGAAGGAGGAGAAGATCCCGCATTTCTGTTTCGGCGTATGCTTATCCTGGCTTCGGAGGATGTGGGGATGGCCGACCCCTACGCCATTACGGTTGTGAACGCTACCCACGAGGCGTTTTTAAAAACGGGTATGCCGGAGGGATTTTACTTCCTGTCGCACGCCTGTGTGTTTCTGGCACAATCGCCCAAGAGCAACAGTCTGGGAGCGGTATTTGATGTGCAGAAGAAGATACGCAGCGAAGGGGTGAAGCCGGTGCCGCCTCACCTGAAAGACAAGACAGCCAACAGTCTGGAAAGCCGCTATTTATCGAAAGAAAATGCATCGGAAGATTATAAATATCCGCATAGTTTTGATCATAACTGGATAGATCAAACCTATTTACCGGAGCCGCTGAAGGGTGAGAAGTGGTATAAGCCGGGTACAGAGGGAAGGGAAGCGGTACTTGCCAAACGCCTGGAAGAGTTACGAAAGAAAGGCTAAAAAATACTCACCCGGAATTATCCATTCCGGGTGAGATTATTGGAGCTATTGCTCTGTGTCTACCATAACACGAGTTCTTATGAAAGCGATACATCAGTCATATATACTCAGATAAAAGTATACCCGGATGGCATAAGAATCAAAAAAAATATGTATTGGTTTTTCTATAAAATAAAAATGAAACTCCTTGCTTCAGAAAAGCGCTTTTATGGAACAATAAATCATCCACTTTTGAAGCGAAATCATCTCGCAGAGACTCTCTGAATTTTCCATCCACAGCACGGTTTGTGCGGGAATGCAAAATTGCAGAAGAATGTTTAATATTGAAACAAATTCAAAAGACTAACAATCTGCTTTATGACCATTCACATTTTAAGCTCAACCGACCGTCCCAATTCCAACGCAAGAAAAGTATCGGATTACGTAGCCGGGCTCTTTTCTGCAGAGATCGATGCGAAGGTGTTTTCTCTGGAAGACTATCCCTTTGGGCAGGTTAACGGTGGAAAATATGGCCACACCCCGGAAGATGTTTCAACGTTTAATGGCCATTTTTTGGATGCCGATGGCTACCTGTTTGTGGTGCCGGAGTATAACGGCGGTTTCCCGGGAGTTCTGAAACAATTTATCGACTATTTGCCATTTCCAAAGGCGCTGGCATTTAAACCCGTAAGCATGATCGGCGAAGCGGCCGGTTCGTTTGGTGCATTGCGTCCGGTTGAGCATCTGCAGGACCTTTTTATTTACCGAAAGGCCCTGGTCTATCCCGAGCGAATGTTCATAAGCGGCGTAAACGATGCCTTTGCTGCGGGCACCGGGTTGCAAGACGAGAAAATGCAATCGCTGCTGGAACAGCAAGTCCAGGGGTTCGAACAATTTGTTGAGCGGGTTGCCGGGTTCAACCCAGCTTAAGCATATATCCAACCCCGTGCAGGGTTACCAGATACTTTGGGTCGTCGGGTGTAAGCTCAATTTTGGCGCGAAGCTTTGAGACGTGTACGTCTACAGTGCGGGTATTGGTGCTGTATTCGTAGCGCCAAACCTGCTCCAGCAGCTCATCGCGAGATACAGGCTGGTTCGCGTTTTTGACGAGGTATTGAATCATTTCGACTTCCCGTACAGAAAGATCGTGCGACACGTCGTTGGGTTTATAAACCTCACCCTCTTTCAGGTCAATTTTTACCTCACCAAGGGTAAGGTTTTCAATAGGCCCTGATTTGGAATAGGAGCTGGCTCTGCGAAGACGTGCCTGGATGCGTGCCAGCAGCTCTTTTACACCAAACGGTTTTGTGAGATAATCATCTGCACCGATGTTGAGGCCGGCTACTTTATCCACTTCCTGATCGCGGGCGGTGAGCATAATAATTGGAAACGTATGCTTGTTTTCGCGTACCTCTTTGCAGATCTCGTAACCGCTTTTGCCGGGCAGCATCAAATCCAGCAGCATCAGGTCGGGATTGTGCGTCTCTACCATATGGAGCGTCTGATCGCCATCCGATACAACATGTACATCGTAGCCTTCACTTTCGAGGGTGTCTTGCAGGGTAAAGATCAGACTTGGTTCATCCTCTACAATGAGGATACTCTTCTTCTCATTTGGCATATTCTTTGGTTTCTACGTGTTTGCCTAAAGGTGCGGTTGGCGTTTGTGCCGCCCGCTCGGGATGAATACCTTCTTTACTTAGAAGCGCCGGGAAGGTAATCGTAAAGGTGGTGCCTTTGCCCGGTTCGCTATCCAAAACAATAGAGCCGCTGTTTTGTTCCACCATATTTTTGACAATGGAGAGCCCCAGGCCGTGGCCTTTGGTTTTTGCGGTCAGGCTGTTTTCGACGCGATAAAATTTGTTGAATACCAGTTTTTGGGCGCTCTTTGGGATGCCATCTCCCCGGTCTTGTACGATAATGTCGACTTTTTTACCGGACGCCTGTATGGATAGTTTTATCCACTTCTCGCGGGAGCTGTATTTGATGGCATTTTCAACCAGGTTGTTCAGAATCGTTTCGATGTGATCGGCATCCACCATGGTCAGGGGAACGTTCTCATCAGCTTCAAAAAGAAACGTAAACCCTTTGCCCTCAATATAGGGTTGGTTGGCTTCAAAAAATTCGCGGGCAAGCAGGTCGATTTGATTGGGTGCCAGTTGTGCAGAACTGCTTACCGCATCAAGTTTGGCTGTATCGAGCAATTTGTCGATCATTTTTTTGAGCCGGACCGATTCGCGGTAAATGTGTTCGCCGTAGTTTCTGAGTCGTTGCCCATCTTTTACGCGTCCGTCGGCAATGTTTTCGCCGGCGGCCTGCATTACAGCCAGCGGTGTTTTCAGCTCGTGGGTTATATTGGCCAGAAATCCGGCTTGGCGCTCGGCCAGTTCACGTTCCCGCCGGGCATTGATAAAGATAAACAACAGGGCGCCAAACAGGGCAAATACCGCTACGCCCAATACAAAAAGGTTTCGATTAAGTGACGAATTGGAGGCCGCAATAGCGGGCGATTCGAAGAACGTAGCGATCAGGTGCCAGTCTTCAAGCGAGTTATTGAACCGCTGCCTGAGCTCGATGGGGTATTGATCGGTATCAAACACGTAGTTTGGATCGCTGCTTACCAGAATATCACGCTGTACCCAATCGCGAAGCCACACGACCAGCCCGGTCTCTTCGGACGGGCCAAACTGTGTACGAAGCTCTTTGGCGAGATAGCCGTTTATCAGGTAGTCGCGGTCTATCACAAATGTCAGGTGGCCAACTTCGCTGCGATCATCCAGATCGATGAGCGCGAGCGACATGGTGCGGTGTGAATTAAAACTCACTTTTGCGTTCCAGTTCCACTCATCAATATTTACCCGATGCAAGCTTTTAGAAATCCCGATTCCATCACATACATACTCCGGTATGGTTGAGACCGGGGTTAACTGCCGGCGGGCAGCATCAATTTTAAATAGCGGCTCGTCGGGTGAATTGCACCCATCCAGGCCGGGGGCAGAAAAATAGACATCGGTGAACAGGGAGTCGGAAACGGCTTCTTCCAACGCTTCAAAAAAGGAATGGGGAAAAGTACCTCGCTGTATTATATGATTTTCCACATGTTGCATATCAATCTTGCGTACCAGAAAGAACGGGCGGTGAAACCGGTACCAAACCTGTGAGGTGAACTCTTCGAGCTGATTTTTTTGGGCATCTTTGGCCAACTCTACGGTGTTTTCGCGCAGTGCGTAGAGCGAATAGACATTCATGCCCGTAATGGCAACAACCGCAACGGTAGCAATGGCGAAGAAGATGTTGCGAAGAGTGCTTTTTTTCTTAAGCGTCTGAATTGAAAACATAGACAATGGGTTGGAAATACGTTACATACGTAACGAAATAGTATCCAAAAAAGTAAGGGAAACCAAGAGAAGCTTCCGTTCAGGAAATACTTTTTTACAACTGAAGGTAACGATTAACAGGGCGGACCGCTTTTAATCCACCAGCCCGATCTTCTCAAGTGTGCTTTTGAGCTGGAAAAATTCAATTGGTTTGATCAGGTAAGCAGCGTGGTCGGTTTTGGATGCACGCCGCCGGTGAACGGGATCGGAATTTCCGGTAATGTAAACCACCGGTACGTCGGAAAACGTACGGATTTGCTCAATCGCTTCGATGCCATCCATATCCCCTTCCAGAGAAATATCCATCAGAATCAGGTCGGGATTTACCTTTCGGGCCATCTCAACGGCTGTTTTTCCGTAGACAAGCTCCCCGAGGGTATCAAAGCCGAGTTTCTCCATGTAGCTTTCGTACAGCAAGTTCAGAATCAGGTCATCCTCGACGATAAGCACCTTTTTAGTTGATTTCATCTGGTTGGAACAAATTTAATACGGATAGGGGGAGTAAAGGTACGAAACAACGGAGAAAAATAGGTATGTATTTGCATACAGGCAATTGGTACTTGTTATGTTCAGCATGAAATACCTGAAATTATCTACAAGGTTCCTGTGTTTTTGATGTATTGAGGTGAGAACGAACGAGTTCTATATGCAAATCAAAAATTGAGGAACAAAGGTGAGTTGAAGAGATTCTTTAATCTGCCCGCGAAGTTCTTCCGGTACAAGCGGATGTATGGAGCCTTTTGGATGGAGTTCGGACGATCTGTCCAAATACGATATCGCCTCTTCGGCCCATCCGCCGACAAGGAGCCATACAAACGGATTATCTCCCTTAGAACCGAGAAAGAAGGGGGTGCATGATGGTTTTTGGAGTAAGTCGAACGGTTTGAGGTGGGTGTTGTTCACCTCTGTAAAAATGAGCTCATAACTTTCAGCAAGGCGCATCAACTTTTGACGCAGAGAGAGGGTTGCCGGCAGCCCGTTGGGCAGTGGATGGCGCTTCGGCTGGGGGTGGCCCGATGGCTGGGTCCGTGAAAAGCGAATGGTAGCCACCAGACGGCTATCCATCATGTTGGGAAACACCTGAATCGAAGGCCGCGACTTCGCTTCGCCGCACATCGCACGGATGGATGCTAGCACCGATCCGATATCGATCACTCCCTGGCGGTAGTTTTCGGGGTCGGAATCGATGGTATACATCGTACGGAGCTCTACCATATTCCCAGAAATCGTAAAACTCCAGAGCGGTGTGCCCGATTCGGTTTTCTTTTGATATAGTATGTGAAGGTACTGTTTCATTCTATGATCAGCGTATCAGCGAGTTCTGCAAAAAGATTGAAGTGAACGGTAAGTTCGTCACGAACCTGTACCAGGCCGAGCATAGCCGAGGGCGGGTCGATGCCGTAGTCGGTCATCAGAATGTCGGTTTGTCCCTCGAGCTGTACCAACTGGTTGTCATGAAGCCGCCCAAAGGCGCTGAACATGATGATTCGGGTGGTACCGGCTACCGTCAGTTCTCCGCTAATCAGCAGCTGGTAGAGATCTCGCTGGCTGTGGTAGATGGCATCAACCGTAGAGAGATAGCGAAAATGAATGTCGGGGTGCTCATCCGCAAGGAGTGCATCCTGCAGATCGCGGTTCATCCGGCTGCGCCCGCACTCAAAACCTTTTACCAAAATGGAGACATCAATGTGAAGCGGATTTTCTTCGGAGGCGGACGATAGGGAGCCGTTTGGAGCAGTGGCATCTACCGCATACTGCCCGGCAATGCAGCGAAACTGATTCACATTGGATGTTCCCTCAATGGCCAGCTCGCTACGATCTTCCAGAATGGTAAGCTGACGTGCTTCCACCTCATTTGCAGAGGCTGCAGGGAAGACCAAAAACATCAGTAATGGAAGAAGGAAAAAAAGGAGCCGGGCCATTGATTCAGGAACAGGGTTCATGTGTTTTTACGATGTTACGACTTTACAAACGTAACAGTGTAGGAAATTGTGATCTCATCACGGGCACGAATGGTTCCCATCACAGCGGTTGGCGGATCGATGTTGAAGTTGGTCATCAGCAGATCCTGCGCACCGGTAAAGGTGATGGTATCGCCGTCGAGCGAGGCATTCACAACCATGGTGGTTTGATGGTCTACGCCGGCAGCGTTAACGGTGCCCTTGGCTGTGATAACAGCTTGCCCGTCTTCGTATTCAATGGATTCTACCTCATTGAGCGTAAACCGAATAACCGGGTATTCGTCGCCTTTCAGGTAGCCTTGCAGGTTGTCGGTCAGGCGGCCGGAGTCAGACTCGATGTTGCGCACGGGAATGGTAAGCCGCATTGTCTGGAAATGCTCGGGCAGCAGATTTTCAATCGATTCGAAATCGAAATTAATCATTCGTACACTGGCATTGATGTTTTTAACATCGGCATCCCAGCTGCGCACGTTGGCCGAGCCGTCAATCTTCATTTCGTGTCCGGCCTGGAGCTGCAGGTTTAATACCTGGGCTTTGGCCTCTGGAATTGCAAAAAGAAGTGAGAATAAAAGAGGGATAAATAGTAATCGTTTCATGGTGATTTGAATGTAGTGTTGGGGTTGGTTTGGTAAGATCTGCGGGAGCATTTCCAGCACCCGCAGATGGCATTTGCTATCAGCTTTTCGTTTCGTATTGGTTAGAAGCTAATGACGGCTTCGAGCATAATTCCATCGAATCCGGCCCCGTCAAATGTTCCTGTAAAGCCGCTGTAATCCTGGTTTACATATTCAAATTTTGCCAGCACGTTTTTGGTGAGGAACCATCCGCCGCCAATATTGAATCGTGTAATTTCAACATCATCACCATTGGCAAGTTCACTGTCAACGAGGTTGAAGCGTCCACCAACATAGAGTTGTTCGTTACTTCCAATGCGGTACAGAAGTTCGGCTCCGTATTGCTGTGTTGAACGGGTACTAGCTTCGGTTAATCTGCGCCCGGATGCATTTTCAAAGAGGCCAAAGAACTCAAGCCCTTGGTATTTGACAAATGGGTTGATCATAAATGATGTTAACTTGCCGCCTATAGGGCCGCCCGGAGCAAATCCGGAAACTGAAAAGTCGGGGCTAAACCGTCCACTGAAATTACCGCCGCCAGTTACGTTAAAATATCTGGAGCCGGCTCTGTCGCCGCTGTACAGCGTTACGCTGGCTGTTTCGGAGGTTGTATATAGCGAACCGGTTAAGCGGAATCGAAAGTCGGGGTTAATCTGTTTGTCAAACCCAATCTTGCCCAAATAGGAAGGCTTGGTTGTCATATTTTGCTTCAGGGTAGTTTGATTTAATTTGCCGTTTGTTACACCGACCATTGCCAGAAACCCGTTGTGCTGGAAGTACACCTCTCCGCCCACCTCGGTTGTAAAGGCGTCCATAATGTAATTACCAACAAAGGGATTATAAATAGCTTGCGCGTTGTCGGTTCTGCGGAAGTGAGCATCGCCATAGTTATTGGTCATATGGCCAATTTTAATGGTTACTTTATCCATAATACCCGCAAGAAAATCCTCCTGGATAAAATCGAGCCGGTCCACCTGCATATATCCGCCTTTTACCCACGCTTCGGTGTGATTCCGTGATGAGAGGTAGGTTCTGAGGTGCATTCTAACTCCTCTGTGGAGCTGAACGTCAATATCAAGATTAGAATTGGCAAGGTTGAAGTTGGATGACAGTTCAGGGCCTGTATCGTTTGTGAGTCCCTGGAATTGCAGGGTATTGGCCCCCCCAATTCTGATGTGTAACCCATCAAATTCAACATCGGTGTCTTTGGATGTTTCAAAAACGTTGATTCCGGTCTTGTCGGGTGAACGGTAATACTGCAAATCGCGGGATGACTGAGCCAGTAGGCTCTCGCCGACCATCAGAAATGCAGCGAGGAAAAGTGCAATGGTTGTGAGTTGTTTCTTCATCGTTTTGAGTCTTAGGGGTTGTTTTAAAAAATTGTTCGGCAGTGTGTTCGTCACTGCACACCTAATCTCGCATGATTGGCTCTGATGTCACGAAATGAAAAGCCCCAACAATTGATCGTGCTATGGAAGGGAACCGTGTAGGGGTTTTCCCTACAAGCACATGGAACTACCTACATGATCGTCGCTGTCGGTAGCTTATGGCAGAAATGGAGTCGTTACCGGAAAATAACGACGGGACGATGCAGGAGTTCAGATTTTATCAACCCACTGCACAGCGCGGCGGATCAGGTCGTTGGTGCTATCGATGTGCATTTTCTCTTTGATGCGGGCGCGGTAGGTTTCGACGGTTTTTACCGATACGTGCAGCCGCTGGGCGATCTCTTTGGTGGTTTCGCCCTTCCCGGTCAGTTCAAAAACCTCCAGTTCGCGGTCACTCAGCACTTCAAGCGGATTGTCCTCGACGTTTTTTTTACCGGAGGTCATTTTCATGATAATTTGAGAACCCACTTTATCGCTTAGAAAGATGCCGCCGTTCAGAATCTGCCGCAGGGCCGATACAATGATGTCGCCCGCTTCGAGCTTCATCAGATACCCCTTGGCGCCGGCTCGCAGGGCCCGCTCGGCATACAACTCTTCGTCGTGGCGGGATATAACCAGCACCTTCAGTTCGGGCATTTGCGAGAGCAGATGTTTGATCAGCTCGATGCCGTTCATGCCGGGAAGCGAAATGTCGATGACCGCCGCGTCGGGTTTCATTTCCAGAATCTCTGTCATCCCCTCTTCGGCCGATTCGGCCTGGCCCACCACCTCAAAGTCGATATCGTTTTCGATGGTCATTGCCAGCCCCTTACGCATCAGGGGGTGGTCATCTACGATATATATCTGTTGCTTTTTTTTCATGCTTATCTAAAAAACGATTGTAAATATACAAATGTCAGCTGTGGAGTGGAACGGTGCAGGTAATAACGGCACCTTCATTTTTCAGATTGCTGATCTCCAGATTACCACCGATCAGCCGCGCACGGAATTGCATAATGCGTACCCCGAGCCCGCCTTCCTTATCCCACTGTTCATCAAACCCCCGTCCGTTGTCGGTTACGCGCAGCCGAATATGCTGGCCGGTAGCTGCCAAATGAATGGTCACTTTCGAGGCACGGCCGTGCTTTACGGCGTTGCTCACCGCTTCCTGGGCAATCCGGTAGAGGTGGATGGCCTGGGTGGCGTCGTCAAATTCCGGCTCACCGCCTATCTCAAGGCGCAGCTCGATACGGAACAGTTTCATGGCGTTGGTCTGCAGGCGTTCCAGTGCCGCCCGCAATCCTCCTTTATCAAACTCAACCGGTATCAACCCACGGGCCAGCCCGCGTGCGTATTCATCCGCTTCGCGTATCAGTTTGGTGATCTCTACCGCGGTGTCGGTTTCGGAATGAGTCTCTTTTTCGAGGCGGCGCACAAAATTTTTGGCGATCAGCCCAATCCCGGTCAGCATCTGGCCCAGCCCGTCGTGTAAATCCTGCCCGATGCGCCGCCGTTCGTGCTCGCTGATGCGGAGCACCTCCTGCTCCAATCGCCGCTGTTCCGAAATGTCGCGCACGATTCCGGTAAAAATATGGCTGTCGGGCAGTTTTACCTCACTTACAGCCAGATACATCGGGAAGGTGGAGCCGTCTTTGCGCCGCCCGGTCACTTCCCGCCCAATGCCGATGATTTTCCTTTCGCCGGTGGTTTTGTAATGCTCCATGTAATCGTCATGTTCCGATCGGTATGGCTCCGGCATCAGCATGTGAACGTTTTTCCCGATCACTTCTGAAGAGTCGTAGCCAAAAAGCTCCTCGGCGGTTTTGTTAAACGAGCGGACAATCCCTTTTGCATTGATGGTGATGATGGCATCTACCGTGGTGTTAAGGATACTATGCGCCTTGGCCTCGCTCTCGCGGAGCTGGCGCTCGGTAAGTGCCTGCTGAAACTTATCTTTGGCCAGCTTTTCGGCAAAAGCCAGGCGAAAATGAAGGCGTTTTTCATCATAAATAGATTCAATGATGCACTGATCGATGCCGGAGTCCAAAATTTCGTCCAGCTTGTGGGGCGCATCATTGCGCAGGATGGCCACTATGGCGGTACGCCGCCCGGCATGGCGGTCGCGAATCATACGGCTGCATTCGAGTGTAGAAGGGTTGATGTCGGAGAGCACCACCAGCGAGATGTTGTGCGTTTCGATAGCGGAGATCAGATCTTTCGAAGAGGAGAGCTCGAAAATCGAATGTCCCCGTTTCTCAAGTGCTTCTTTCAGAATGGATTGAATATCGTCGTCGGCTCCAATTACCAGTGTTTGAATCATTGATCAAATAGTGTGTAAAAGTGAGAATTCCGTGCTCGTTGGTTCGAATTTGCAACGGAAACTACAAGGTGGGGCTAATATGACAAAAAATTGTTATAAAATATACGCTGTATATACGTGTTAAAATTGGTATTTTAGGATTTGATTTTAGCGCCTGTATAACTAATTAAAAAAGTGCACTTATGGCAGAAAAAAAGAAAAAATCCCGATTTATCGTGCGTGTAGGCGGTAAACTATTGTGGGCATTTGAAGGCTTGATAAAGAAAGCCTCAAAAGTTCCAACCACACCTTTCTTAGATCCCGCTCAGTTTGAGTGGACCAAAGAGCTGGAAGATAACTGGGAAGTGATCCGCAAAGAAGTGGATGAGATTCTAAAACAGAAAGACAATATTCCCAGCTTCCAGGAGATCTCAAAAGATCAGAAATCGATTACAACCGACGATAAGTGGAAAACCTTTTTCCTGTACGGCTTTGGGTTTAAAGCTGAGAAGAACTGTGAAAAGTGTCCCGAAACAACCCGCCTGATTGAGCAGATTCCCGGGATGAAAACTGCCTTTTTCTCGATTCTTTCACCCGGCAAGCATATTCCCGATCACCGGGGTGTTTACAATGGCGTGATGCGCTACCACCTGGGCATTAAAGTACCCGAACCAAAAGAGAAGTGCCGCATTCGCGTGCACGACCAGTTTGCACACTGGGAAGAGGGCAAGAGTATGATGTTCGACGATACCTATCGCCACGAAGTTTGGAATGAAACCGATGGCGTCCGCGTGGTATTGTTTATGGATATTATCCGCCCGCTGAGTTTTCCGGTATCGGCCCTGAATAATCTGCTTCTGAATGTGGTCAGCAAAACCTCCTTTATTCAGGATGCCAAAAAGAATCAGGAATCGTGGGAGAAGAAGTTCGACGAACAGCCCAAAGCGGAAAACGTCGCTTCGTAACTCATTTGTGATATCTTCGCCGATACTCATCTCATTTTCAAAAAAGCCGAATAGGTGTTCCTATTCGGCTTTTTTATGACGGTCGAACGCATTCTTTGCCACCGGGAGCAATTCCTGAAACCGACTGAAACGCAACGGACACCGGAGAGTGTTACACCCCCGTAACACACTGTTTTACCAACAACATTTTTTTACAGGTTGGATAAAGACAATACAGGGTTTGCTTGCGTTGTTGGGGTAGACAGTATGTATTGGATAAACGTCTAAAGAGATAGGTGTGGCTGTTTTGTAAAACGTTATAAAAAAGCCCCTGTTTTTGGTAAACGGAAATTAAATCGTGTAACCCTGTGGTTGTCCATACAGTAGAAGTGCATACATTCGAAAGAAAAAAATTAACCAGACATTCTAACCTACAGAGACGAATTTTGAAAACAACACTCACATATACATTCTTCGCTGCATTTGCAATGCTGATTGCCACCGCTTGCAGTTCCGAGAACGGGAACAGTACCCAAGGAGGCGGCCAGGGTTGGGGCGGCTTTCAGATGGGGGGCAACGGCACGCCGGTGAGCGTCGAAGTGGCCACCGTTCAAACCGGGTCCATCTCAAAACAGGTGCGATCGTTTGGTACCATCCGCGCGCAGGATGTCGTGCAAATTACCCCGCAGGTGAGCAACCGGGTAACCCGTATTCATGCCGATCTCGGTGACGAGGTAACCCAGGGGCAGCTTCTCGCTAAAATATATGATGTACCGTTTCGGGACGCATTCGAACAGGCCCAGGCACAGATGCGCCAGAGCCAGAGTGCGTTCGAACGCGACAGCTTGCAGTTTGTGCGCCAGCAGCAACTTTTTGAAACACGCGCCATCAGTTCGCTTGAGTTTGATAATGCGCGGGCAACCTACCAGTCGAGCCTGGCGCAGCTGGAAGCATCCCGCGCTGCTCTTACTCAGAGCCGGGAAAACCTGGCCAACACCGAGATTCGATCGCCGGTAAACGGTGTGGTATTGAACCGTCAGATTGCTGAGGGCGATGTGGCCGGAACCGGTCAGGTAGCGTTTGAAATTGCCAACCTTTCGGGCTATGAAACGCGGCTCTTTATGCCGATGCAGGATTGGGATGCTGTCAGCATCGGCCTGCCGGTGGATCTTCGCCTCTCCAACCGCGACCAAGCCATTGCGCGCGGCACCATCACCCGCATCAGCCCGCAGCTGAACGAAATTACAGGCCTTGGCGAAGTGGTGGTAACCCTTACCGATGTTACCAATTCCGTACGGCAGGGTGTGCTGGCCGAATCGCGTGTTACACTCGAAACCCGCGAAAACACCGTGATTATTCCCCGCTCAGCCATGATGGAAAACATTGAAACCTATATTGAACCTGAAACCAACACCGTGGAGCTGCGCCGAAACTACTCGGTATTTGTGACCCAGGGCGATACCATGGCCGTTCAGCGCCAGCTTACCCTCGGTTTTGAGCAGGGCGAACGGGTAGAGATCGTGAGTGGCCTTCGACCCGGCGAGCAGATGGTGGTAACCGGCCAGTCGAGCCTGCGTAATCGATCCCGGATACGTATTGCCGGCCAACAGCGGGACGACTCGCGCGAGCAGCAGATCGATATGACCCAGTCGCGTGGTAATTTTGGCGGTGAAATGACCCCCGAGATGCGCCAGCGCATGCAGGAACTGCGCGAAGCACGCGGTGGAGAGCAGCTGGCCGACAGCACACGGCAACGAATCCGCCGAGAGATGCAAAACCAAAATGGAAACCGCGACTCAGCGCAACAGTAAGCGATGAAAAATCTCTCAAAACTTGCGGTAAAACGCCCGATTACGTTTTTGATGATCAGTCTGATCCTGATCGGGTTTGGCCTGTTCGGGCTTACCAATCTGCGGCTGAATCTCTATCCCGATGTGTCGTTTCCCACCATCACTGTATATACTACGTATGAAGGCGTGGCGCCTGAAGATATGGAAACACTGGTAACCCGCCCGATTGAAGAGACGGTGGGCAGTGTGTCGGGTATCCAGCGGGTGCGGTCGCTCTCGAGTCAGGGTGCGTCGGTTGTGCGTCTCAACTTTAGCTGGGGCACCGACCTGTTTATGGCAGAAACCGAGGTGCGTAAACGGCTCGACCAAATTCGCCGATCGCTGCCGCAGGATGCCGAACAGCCGGTGGTGTTTTCGTACGATCCGAACGACGAGCCGGTTGTGGTGCTCACGCTCACCTCCGATACCCGCAGTGCGCGCGAGCTGCGAACATTTTCTACCCAGCAGCTGGAACAGCGCCTTGAACGGATAGAGGGTATCGCCTCAGCGGCAACCGCCGGCGGGCTCGATCGTCAGATTAATGTACACATCAGCAGCGCTCAGATGCGGGCATACGGCCTCGATGTTGCCGCGGTAGCCAACCGGCTGCGCCAGGATAACATCCAAATTCCCGCAGGGGAACTCTCGGAAGGCGAAACCACCTATTCGCTTCGAACCATCGGAGATTATCGGAATCTTGATCAGATTCGGAACAGCATCGTTGCCGTTCGTGAAGGCAATCCGATCTACCTGAAAGATGTGGCCCGTATCGAAGACGGTATCGCGCAGCCAATTGGCAATGTGCGGGTGCAGGGCAACGATGGTGTAATCATCAACGTGTACAAGCAGAGCGACAGCAACATTGTAGCTGCCGCCGGCGGGGTGATGAGAGCACTGGACGAGTTGCGCGCCATCACACCGGCCGGTGTGGATCTGGAAGTGCTTACTAACCGTGCCGACTTTATTGAGATGTCGATCAGCAACCTCGTGTGGACCGCGTTTCAGGCGATCTTTTTGGTGATGGTGATGCTGCTTCTATTCCTGCGCAGCGGCCGATCGTCGCTGATTGTAGCGGTCTCCATACCGGTCTCCATCATCACCACGTTCAGCATTATGTATTGGGCGGATGTGAGCCTGAACATCATCTCGCTCTCCGGGCTCACACTGGCTGTTGGCCTGGTGGTGGATAACGCCGTGGTGGTGCTCGAAAATATTTTTCGTTTTAAAGAGGATGGCGAAGCGGGCGATGTGGCCTCGGTGAAAGGCGCGCAGGAGGTAGCCAACCCTGTGGTTATGAGTACGCTTACTACGCTGGTTGTGTTTCTGCCGGTGCTGTTTGTGCCGGGTATTGCCGGACTCCTGTTTCGCGACCTGGCTCTTACCATCTCCTTTGCCTTAATTGTATCTGTGTTGGTGGCTCTGACGCTGATTCCGGTGATGAGTTCGCGGCTGTTTGCCAAGAAAGGGGACCTGGGTGCCGGCGCCGCACTGGCTGCCAACGCAGCAAAAGCAGGATTTTTTCAGGGCATGGCCGGTGCACTTACCCGCGGGTTTGAGCGCCTGGAAAATCGATACAACAAAATGATTGGCTCTCTGTTGCCAAAAAGCGGATGGGTGGTTGCCACAGCCTTTGTTCTGTTTCTGGCCAGTATGCCGATCTATTTTCTGCTGGGGGGCGAGTTTTTCCCCGAAGTGGACGAAAACAACATTGTGCTGGAAGTACAGCGCGAACCCGGGGTAAACCTGTTCGAGCTGGAGCGTACCATTTTGCAGGTAGAAGAGATCATCCGGCGCGATGTACCCGAAGCCCGACTGATTGTATCGGATTACGGGGATAAAGTGGGCATTGAAGGAGCCGATAATCCCGGAGGAAACTCCGGTACCGTGCGAATTGAACTGGTGCCGGTAAATGAACGGGATCGCGGGCAGTTCGAAATTACAGCCGCAGTGCTGCAGGAACTCAACCAGGTGCCGGGCGCCAATATCCGCGAAGTTCGGGAAGATCCCCTCAGCCCCGATGGCGAAACCGGACTGATCGTGCAGATCTACGGATTTGATGACGCCATGAAAAAAGAGCTGGCCCAGACCGTGATGCAGCGCATGCGCACGATCGACGGGATTGCCAATGTATTTAGCACGGCCGATCAGGGCCGTCCGGAACTGCGCATTGAAATGGACCGCGAGCGGATTTCGCGCGTGGGCCTCACCACATCACAGGTGGCTAACGCGGTGAGCAACGCAGTTCGTGGCGATATTGCCACGACCTTTGTAGAGCGCGGCGTCGAGTTTGAGGTACTTGTACAGCTGGAGGCGAACGAACGCGCCAGCTCCACAGCGCTGGATGATATTCAGATACAGGCGGCAGATGGTGTTTGGATGCCGCTCAAAAACCTTGCCACCATCAACCGCTACACCGGCCCCGCCAGCATTGTGCGGGTAAACCAGGAACGGATGGTGGAGGTAGAAGCCGATCTGGACGGTATTGACCTTAAAACGGCTACCGAACAGACGCGAGCCCAGCTTGTGAATATACAGTGGCCCGACGGCTATCGGTTCGAAATTGCCGGTTCGGCCGAAGACCAGCAGCGCTCGTTCCTCTATCTGATCATTGCATTTTCCATTGCAGGAATATTGACGTACATGGTGATGGCCTCTCAATTCGAGAGCCTGGTGGAGCCGTTCATCATCATTGTAACCATCCCGCTGGCGCTCACCGGAGTGCTGCTCATGTTGTGGGCCACATCAACGCCCGTCAGTGTCACCGCCATGGTAGGGCTGGTGCTGCTCACCGGTATTGTAGTGAACAATGGTATTGTGATGATTGACTACATCAAAATTTTGCAGTCGCGGGGGCAGGAACGCCTGCAGGCCATTGCCGATGGCGCCACTCGTCGTCTGCGTCCGATCTTAATGACCGCTTTTACCACCATTTTGGCCATGGTACCGCTGGCTCTGCAGCTGGGCGCCGGCTCCGAAACGTGGAGCCCGATGGCCCGAACCGTAATCGGCGGGCTGACCATGTCTACCGTGCTGATGTTGTTTGCCGTGCCCTGTATGTACATGATGGTAAACAGCCTGGTTGAACGACTCGGCTTCGATGCCGTCCACAAAGAAGATCCACTGGCTGAAGAAGCCTAATCCCATGCTCCGGAGGAGATGATGAAAAAATTCACTATCACTGAAAAAATTCTGAAGCGCCCTGTCAGCGTGTTCATGATGTCGCTCATCGTGATCGGCTTCGGCCTCTTCTCGCTGAATAACCTGAAGGTAACGCTGCTGCCGTCGTTCAATATCCCGGTTTTGGCCGTGTCGGTGAACTACGCGAACGTAGCACCGGATGATATGTCGCGCCTGGTGGTAGAGCCGATTGAAGGAGCGATCATGGGTGTGGAGGGGATTGAATCCCTCGAGTCAAACGTGCGCCAGGGCGGTGCGTTTATCATCTTGCGGATGGATCCCGGCACGGATATTCAGCGGTCGGAAATGAAAATTCGCGAGGCGATGGACCGTGTTCGTCCGCAGCTTCCCGCTGAGGCGAACGAGCCGGTGATCTTTCAGTTCGACCCTGACCGATCCCCCATTATGGAGATCAGTGTGGAGTCGGATGCCATGGGGCTGGATGAGCTTCGTCAGCTCTCCATCGAAATTATTGAGCCTCGGCTGGAGCGAATTCCCGGTGTGGCATCGGCCGAAACACAGGGTGGGTTGGAACGCAACTTCTTTGTAACGCTCGATCCCGAAGCATTGGCGCGCAGCCGGGTTACACCCAACGAAGTGGTGAATGCCATTCGCAACAACAATGTAAATCAGCCCATTGGGAACCTGGTGGCCGATCGCATTAGCTACAGCGTGCGTGCCGAGGCTATTTATACCTCGATTGATCAAATTAGAAATACCGTGGTGCGCCGCAACGACGACGGTGCGGTGATTCGTGTATCCGATGTATCGCTGGTTGAGAATGCCTATGCCGATGTGCGCTCACTCGAAGAGGTAAACGGGCGCAACAGCGTAAAGGTTGAGGTTCAGAAGCAGTCGGATGCCAATACCCTGGATGTTGCTAATGCGGTGATGCAAGCGATGGGTGATCTGCCCGGTGTACTGCCCGGCAGTGTAACCTTGCAGGTGCTCAGCAACGAAGGAGAATTTATTCAGCGTTCGGTATCCAATCTGGCGCAATCGGCTTTAATCGCACTTGTGGTGGTGGTGATTATCCTGGTACTCTTTATGGGCGGCTGGCGCATCGCGTTTGTGGTGGCAATGAGTATTCCGGTTTCGTTGACGGCCACCTTTGCGGCCATGTATTTTGCCGATATCAGCCTCAATATTATCTCCATTACCGGGCTGGCACTGGCCATTGGCCTGCTGGTGGATAACTCCATTGTGGTATCGGAGAGTATCGCCAACAAATTGGAACAGGGCCGTAAACGACTGGATGCCGCGATTGAAGGCACCAACGAGGTCATCGGCGCGCTGCTTGGTTCCACCTTAACCACGCTGGCTGTGTTTGTGCCGATTTTGGCTGTATCGGGATTTACCGGCACCATCACCCGAGATCTGGCACTTACCATTTCGATCGCCATTACCAGTTCGTTTCTGGCCTCCATTATTTTGATTCCGGTACTCGCCTCCATCATGCTGCGCCGGGAAGATTTTAACCGGAAAAGCGCCATGTTTCGGCTGATCCAAAGCATGGAGAAAAATTACGGGCGCATCCTGTTCTGGATTCTTGATCGCAAGTATGTCATCATCATTTTTGTGGTGGGAGTTGTTGCCGGTTCGGTGATGCTGTTCCGCACCATTCCGGCCGAGTTCTTTCCGGAAAACGACAGCGGGGAGTATACCGTGCAGGTTGGCTTTCCTGCCGGAACGCAGCTCTACAACACCGCCACGAGCCTGAGGGAATTCTCCGAACAGCTGCTGGAGCTCCCCGAAGTTCGAACCGTTATTACCAGTATTGGACGGCAGCGCCGCAGCACCGATACCAATCTGGGTGAGCTAAAAGTATTGCTGACGGACATTAACCGGCGGTCGCGCACCACGCAGGATATGATGGAGATGACCGAAGCGATGTTTGAAGCCCCCGATATAGACATTGATGTGCGAGAAAGCGGCGGCGGCGGAATCCCGCAGGCGCGGGGTTGGCAGGGCCGTGGGCTGCGCCTCACATTAATCGGACCCGATGTGGATGTACTGCAGGAGCTGGCGGTGCGCGTGGAGGATCGCCTGGAACAGAGTCCCACCATTGCATCGGTTTCCAGCAATCGTAACCGGCCCACACCGGAGCTTCACTACATTCTGGACCGCGAGCGAATCAACCGCCTGGGGCAAAGTGCCAACGAGGTAGCCAGCAGTTTTGGCACCCAGAGCCGCGGTACACGGGCCGGTTTTTTCCGTGATGAAGGGCGTGAAATACCGATTCAGGTACGCAACGACCGCGATCGCTTTCAAACACGCGACGATCTGTACGCGCTGGAAGTACTCGATACCGACGAGGCTCGTATACCCATCCTTGCCGTGGGCGAATTTCAGCTGGCGCAGGGGATGAACCGAATTTCCCGGCGCGACCGGGAGGTCTATATCGACCTGACCATCACCCCAAGGGGAGAGCTGATCGATACCCGGCAGATGATCACGCAGTTGGTAAATGAAGAGGTGGTGCTGCCCGATGGCTATCGCTACGAATTTACCGGCTCCACTTCCAGTATCGACGAGAGCCAGGGGCAGCTTTTTATCGCGTTTCTCTTCTCGCTGCTGCTTACCTACATGGTGATGGCCTCCCTGTTCGAGAATTTCCGCGATCCGTTCATCATTATGTTTACCGTACCGCTGGCCTTTTTTGGGTCGCTGGTATTTCTCTTCCTAACCGGCACACCGCTGAGTGTTCCGGCCTACATCGGTATTGTGATACTGGTGGGTATTGTGGTAAACAACGGCATTGTTTTGGTCGATTATATCCATCAATACACCGGCCGCACGGCCAGTACCGAAAAGGCGTATCTGGTCGCCTTTTTGCAGGCGTGTAAGCGCAGAATGCGGCCCATTCTGCTTACCGCACTTACCACCATCTTTTCCATGATACCGCTGGCACTGGAGATGGGTGCCGGCGCCGAGACGTGGAGCCCGCTGGCTCGCTCGGTGATTGGCGGACTGGCATTTGCCACCATTCTGACGCTCTTTGTGGTGCCGGCCATTGTGGTAGGAATCTCCAAACAGCGCCGCGAGTGGATTAAAAACAGCCTGAATGAGATGAATGCGTAGCCGCGTGGAAACTGTGTATAGCGCAAAAATTTTGCACCTTTTTTCTTGCAGCTAAAGCCGATTCTGTTTTTCTTGAGGTACGCTTCACCATCGAATGGGAACCAATTGATCGTACATGAAAAAATATCCGTTGTTGCGTGCCACTGTTGGGATCTTCTTACTTGGAATTGTGGCAGCCCTTGCCGCTTGCGGCGATACCGAACAGCCAGCCCCGCAAGCCTACGAGGACAATCCCGACCTGCCTGAGCAAACCCAATTCTGGCAGCGGCTGGCGCACCAGTGCGGTAACGCCTATGGCGGACGCATCACCCAGAAACCGGAGGGAGCCGACTTGTTCGACGGGAGAGAGTACTTGGTGGTACACTTCCGCGAATGTGGCGACGAAGAGCTTCGTCTGCCGTTTCATGCACAGACAATGGAAGGGGAGTGGAACCGTTCACGAACTTGGGTGTTGTTTCACCACGACGATGAACTGGAGCTGCGCCACGACCATCGCCACGAAGACGGGACCGAAGAAGATAACACCTGGTACGGTGCCTTTACCGGCGAGACCGTTACGGCGCAGCGAACGGAATTCATCCGGCAGCCACCCGCCGCCCGCCCTGATCTGCGCACCGGCTGGCGCATTGAAATTGTACCCGATGTGCGCTATACCTACGGCACCATTCGCAACGGGGAGTGGGGCTGGCGACTCGATTTTGACTTGACCCGCCCGATTGATCCGCCGCCGGCACCGTGGGGCCACGAGTAGCAGTAACTGTTTACGCTGTGGTAATACAAAAATGGGTACCTTCGAAAGAAAACGGCCATGACATTAAAAAACCTGCCACTGCTCCTTTTCCTTCCGCTGTTCATGATCTCCTGCAACGACGATACAGCGCCCCGGCCCGACGCCCCCGCCTATGAGTACGATCTTCAGGGCCATCGCGGCGCCCGCGGCCTGCTGCCCGAAAATACCATTCCGAGCTTTCTGAAGGCGGTAGAGCTCGGCGTAGATACCATCGAGCTGGATGTGGTGGTAACCGCCGATAACCGTATTCTGGTGTCGCACGAACCGTGGTTTCATCACCACATCAGCAGCCACCCCAACGGAGAGCCGGTAACGGAAGAGGAGGCGATGGCGCTCAATATTTTTGAGATGACCTACGAAGAGACGCAGCAGTATGATGTGGGCCGGCGCGGGCACGTGAATTTCTCCGACCAGCAGCCGATGGCGGTAACCAAACCGCTGCTGTCGGATGCCATCCGGGCGATTGAAGAGTATGTACAGGAGCATGGGCTGGAGCCGGTCTACTACAACATCGAAACCAAAAGCCGGCCCGAGTGGGTGGGCCGTTATGTACCCGAGCCTGAACCCTACGCCCGGTTGATGTACGATCTGTTTACCGGGCTCGATATTCTGGACCGGGCCATTCTGCAATCGTTCGATCCCGCCACACTGATTGCGATGCGCGAAATCGATCCCGATGTGGCACAGGCGATGCTGGTGTCTGAAGAGGAGCAGACCCCCGACGTGATGATCGAAATCCTTGGGTATACGCCCGAAATCTGGAGCCCCAATTACCGGCTGGTAACTCCCCAACTGGTGCAAGAGATTCACGACCGCGGCATGCGCCTTATTCCGTGGACGATCAATGAGCGCGAAGAGATGGTGCGCCTGCTCGAGATGGGTGTGGATGGAATTATTACCGATTACCCGGACCGGGCTCCCTGATTGACTATTTAGTTGTAAAAAAGCCGTCTGCAGAATTGCACAAAAGACGCAGGCCCGGTTTGCAGGTTATCGGCTATTCCTGTTATTTAGATTTTA
Organism: Balneolaceae bacterium; assembly: GCA_047921075.1. GTDB lineage: Bacteria > Bacteroidota > Rhodothermia > Balneolales > Balneolaceae > JBLRWS01. The sequence goes on from JBLRWS010000021.1 coordinate 32,643, forward strand.
TCTCAATGCGCGCATAACTGGGACAATAAACTAAAAAAAAGTTATATGGATTTTTCGAAACGCAAAGCCGGAACTGCGTCTGTTTGGGCAGGTGAACTGGAACGCTTCCCGCACGGAAGCCACACTGTACCCATTATTAATACGGTTACGTTTGCTTATGAGGATATTGACGAGTGGTATGATGTAGCAAAGGGGCTTAAAAAAGGAGATATCTACAGCCGCAATACCAACCCGACCGTGCAGGTGCTTGAGGAGAAGATCCGAATCCTGGAACAGGCCGAGGCTGCTACATCGTTTTCCACGGGAATGGCGGCCATCAGCAATACCCTTTTTGCACTCTTAAAACCGGGCGACCGGGTAGTATCGGTCAAAGATACCTATGGTGGAACCAGCAGGATTTTCCTGGAGTATCTGCCGAAGATTGATGTGGATGTTACACTGTGCGAAACAACTGATCACGAAGAGATCGAGCAGGAAATTGCCAAGGGGTGTGATTTGGTATACCTCGAAACACCCACAAATCCAACGTTGAAAATTATAGACCTGGAACGCATAGCAAAAGCGGCTCAAAAGGCGGGGGCCGTTACGGTTGCCGACAATACGTTTGCGACTCCCATCAACCAGAATCCACTGGAGCTTGGCGTTGACCTGGTTGTTCATAGTGCCACAAAATTTCTGAACGGTCATTCCGATGCAATGTGTGGGTTCTTGTGCGGCAGTAAAGAGCTCGTGGAAGAGGTATTTCGATACCGGGAGATCAACGGGGCGAGCCTGGATTCGGAGACCGCGTACAGGGTAATCCGCGGCATGAAGACGCTGGAGCTTCGTGTGCAGAGGCATAATGAAAATGCCCTGGCTATCGCCCAATTTTTAGAGAAGCACCCAAACGTTCGCGAGGTATTTTACCCGGGTCTGGAGAGCCACCCCGGCCACTCTATTGCTAAAAAACAGATGCGCGGTTATGGCGGTGTACTTAGTTTTTCATTGGAAGGGGATTATAAATCGGTTAAAACCCTGCTGCACAATCTCTCATTTGTGCATCTTGCCGCCAGTTTGGGATCCGTGAGTTCACTGGCCGGGCCTCCAAGGACAACCAGCCATGTGGAGTTGACCGAAGAACAGCGAAAGCAACTCGGTATCCCGGAAACACTGATTCGATACTCCACAGGAATTGAAAACGGTGAAGACCTGGTTGAGGATTTAAAGCAGGCGTTGAGTTTTATTTAGGTACATACGAACGTCTCTTTAAGAGGGGCTGTGAGGATATTTTGGTAACATGTATAGCACTCTTAACAATTTTATGTATATAAGCTCATTCTGAAGCTCCCCCTCTCTATCAAGTCCCGCCAGGGCGCGATAGAGAGGGGGTCGGGGGGTGAGTCAGAAAGACTGTTAACGTTGAAAATGACATAAATCTTAATTTATTCAGGTGCGTTTTCTTTGGAAGATAATTTTCTCACAGCCTTAAGAGGGGAGAGATGAAGGAGATAGCTTCGTTTCCACGGCCACACCCTGTGCCGGCTTTTTACTGAGGGGGATTGAATAACCATACATATACACCCATGGCATATACATCCTACATCACAAAAACACTTCAAAAACTGGTTCAGATCAATTCCGTAAACCCCTCGCTCGAAAAATCCGGGGGTGGTGAAGAAGAAATCGGGCGGTTTATTGCCGGAGAGCTGACCGCGATGGGAATCAAAACCGAAGTGGATGAAATAGAACCGGGTCGGGTGAATGTTACGGGGATAATCCCGGGTACGGGTAATGGACAATCACTTATACTGAATGCTCATACGGATACAGTGGGGGTTGCGGGGATGGACGATCCATTTTCAGGCACCATCAAAAATGGAAAATTGTTTGGCCGCGGTGCTTACGATATGAAAGGAAGCATCGCCGCGATACTTTCGGCAGCTAAAACTTTGACGGAGGAAAAACGGGAGCTGAACGGCGACCTGATTCTCTCGTTTGTGGCCGATGAGGAGTATGAAAGCCTGGGTGCCAGGCATTTTGTTAAAACATATAAGGCTGACTCGGCCATTGTTACCGAACCTACCGATCTGGAGATCTGCCTGGCGCATCGTGGATTCGGGATTTTTAAAATAACCACAGAGGGGAAAACGGCCCATGGCGGAAATCATCACCTGGGTATTGATGCCAATACAAAAATGGGCCTGCTGTTGGCGGAACTGGACAACTATTCAAAACAACTCCCGCAACAAAAGAGTCACCCGCTTTGCGGAGAGGCCTCCTTGCATGTCCCGCTGATTGAGGGAGGAAATAGTCTTTTCATCTACTCAAACAAGTGTACCATCCACATTGAAAGGCGAACTCTACCCGGAGAGACGGAATCGGGTGTGAAAGATGAACTGAATGCTCTTATAAAAAAACTGGAAGCGGGTGATCCCGATTTCAGGGCTTCGATTGAAAGTATTTTATGGCGTTCTCCCTACGAGATTGGCCGGGATAAACCGATAGTTGAACAGCTTGCAAAAGCCTCGGGAACAGTATTGGGGAGTACTCCCGGTTTTATGGGCCACACCTGGTGGGAAGACTCCGCTATTTTTGGCGAGGCCGGCATCGAAACGGTAATTATAGGGCCCAAAGGTGGGGGAATTCATGAGGCAACCGAATGGGTTGAGATCGAATCGGTCGAAGAGCTTTCCCGCATTCTCTATCAAGCCGTTGTAGGGTACTGTGGGTAGAGGGCAATGACCGGGACAGGGTTTTTAAAAAGAGTGAAGGTGGATCGATGAAACTCTTTATGTTTTCAATGTAATGACAACCCTCACATCAAAACTCAGATTGTGATGGTGATATCTGAAATTGGAAAATTAATAAGAGAACACAGGGACACCCTCGGAATCACGTAGCCGGACCTTGCGACCCGGCCGGCGTCAACTTCATCATTGTGTATCAGCAGAGTTTCAAAAAGAAATGAGCCGGATGGGGCAAGATGGTGTGTCACAGTAACACAATAAAAGAGCCCCCACTATGTCAAAAACCTCTTATCCGCCCTTTTCAATCATCATAATTGTATGATATATCATTCATAAATGGTATTAAATACACTTAATGCATGATATTTCATTCTCAATATAATTTAAATTATTCGTATATTATGAATGATTTATAATTCGTTAATAGCTAAAAACGGATATTATGAATGATTCATCATACGAAAATTGGGCCTCAATGAGTGATAAAGCTCTTATTGAACAAATAGGAGGTTTTATAAAACATCATCGTCTGCGGCAAAACAAGACTCAGGCTATTGTTGCTGAAGAGGCCGGAATCAGCCGGTCTACTCTGAGCCTTCTTGAAAGGGGTGAAACGGTAACCATATTAACGCTTATACAGGTTCTTCGGGTACTTGATCAGTTACACGTTTTAGAAGCTTTCCGGATTGAAGAGAAGGTTAGCCCCATGGCTCTTGCTAAATTAGAGAAAGAGAAGAGAAAGAGAGCCGGCAGGCAAGGCCGTCAGGATACGAAATTGAGTGAGTGGTAGGCATGAAAACCGCATTTGTTCATATCTGGGGCGAGCTGGCCGGAGCCGTAGCATGGGATGATTCAACCGGTGTAGCAAGTTTTGAGTTTGATAACGCATTTAAACGATATGGCCGGGATCTGTCTCCACTGAAAATGCCGATAACCGGTCGTGAGAATATATTCTCCTTTCCCGAGCTTCGTAAAAAAACCAACCCGGAATTAGACTGCTTTAAAGGGCTTCCCGGAATGCTGGCCGACTCTCTGCCCGACAACTACGGAAATCAGTTGATCAATCGCTGGCTGGCTCAGCAGGGTCGGCCGGAAAACAGTATGAACCCGGTTGAAAAGCTCTGCTTTATCGGAACCAGGGGAATGGGGGCATTGGAATTTGAACCGGCTACCTTAAGCAGTGCAAAAAAAACCTTTGATATTGAGATGAGCAGCCTGGTGGAATTTGCACAAAAGATGCTGGCAAAAAGAGAACAGTTTGAAAAAAACCTGCAGGACCGGGATGAAGAAGCCATTCGAAATATTCTGAAAATCGGTACATCAGCCGGAGGAGCAAGACCGAAAGCCGTTATTGCATACAATGAGAAAACCGGCAAGGTGAAGTCAGGGCAGGCACATGCACCAAAAGGATTTGAACACTGGCTGATTAAGCTTGATGGAGTGAGTGATGTTCAACTTGGAGAAAGCTATGGCTATGGCCGTGTTGAATTTGCCTACTATTTAATGGCCAAAGATTGCGAAATAGAGATGATGCCATCAAAACTGTTAGAAGAGAATGGCCGTGCACACTTTATGACCAAACGGTTTGACCGGGAAGGAGCTCGTACAAAACATCATGTTCAAACACTTTGTGCTATCAAACATTATGATTACAACGATGTGAGAAGTTACAGCTATGAGCAGTTGTTCCAGACCATGCGCGAGCTGAAGCTGACATACCCGGAAGCAGAACAGATGTTCAGGCGGATGGTATTCAATGTTCTATCGAGGAACTGCGATGACCATACCAAAAATTTCTCTTTTCGTTTAAAGAAGGATCATAAATGGGAGCTGGCCCCGGTTTACGATGTTTGCCATTCCTATAGACCTGACAGCGAATGGGTAAGTCAGCACGCACTGAGCATTAACGGTAAACGAAAAGGGATAAGCCGCAATGATCTGCAGGTTTTGGCGGAATCAGTCAATATCAAAAAAGCGGATCACATTATAGAGCAGATCCAATCTGTTGTTAGCTGCTGGACGGAGTATGCAGAGTCTGCAAATGTCAGGCCTGATTTGAGAGATGCCATTGCGAAAACGCTTATTCGGCTGTAACCACTTCGTTCTATGTTAACAAAATGGCTGTTTTCATGTCATCGGTTAAATACTCAACACCCTGACACAATGCTGTCACTCCTACCCCTTATCTTTCTTTAAACGATCAACCAAAGAAAGAGACTATGGCCGGAAAAGAGAATTTTTTATCACACCCTTCCTCACGAATGGAACTCATGAGAGTTACAGACCATGCTCACCACATGGGGATTCAGTTTCATATTTATGTGAGAGACAGGATGCCGAGTG
>JBLRWS010000022.1:0-36746 GCA_047921075.1 Balneolaceae bacterium
AGGTCGAGGGTTCGAGTCCCTTCCGGATCGCATAAAAAGCTGCTCATGAAAATGGGTGGCTTTTTTTGTTTTGGAAAGCCTGGGGAGAACGATGATATACCTCTACATTTTGTACAGCGAGAAAGCGGATCAATATTATGTTGGCCACACGGCGGACCTTGAAGACCGGCTGCATCGCCACAATGAGGGAAAGTCGCGGGCAACCAGCAAAGGTGTTCCGTGGCAGGTAAAGGTTTCGATACCGTTTGAGAGCCGTTCGGCGGCGATGAGCGCCGAGCGTTGGGTAAAGAGGATGAAAAGCCGGCGGGTTATTGAAGAGGTGATTTCGGGTGAGATTGATTTGCCTGATCGAACCCAAAATAGCATGTGCTAATTTATGGATTTCCTACTGTGCCCCCCAGCCCTGCTGCCCAACTGTTACACATTCTTAAGAAACCGCTTAATCGGGGTTGGTTATATTCCGTTGGGCGATAAAGAACGATCTGCCCATAAAGCTGATTTAGAGTATAAACGCGAAACAAACCTGTTATACCATGTCTGCCACCAACGCTCAGAAGCACATCCGGGAGATACTGCAAAAAACAAAAGAGAAGAATCCGAACCATCCCGAATTTATAGCCGCCGTTGAAGAGGTGTTTCAATCGCTGGGCCCGGTGCTGGACGAGCATCCGGCTTGTATGGATAAGAAATTGCTGGAGATGCTTGTGGAGCCGGAGCGGTTTGTAACCTTTCGGGTACCGTGGCAGGATGACCGGGGGGAGAACCACATCAACCGTGGCTATCGGGTAGAGTTTAACAGTGCGCTGGGCCCTTATAAGGGAGGGCTTCGCTTTCATCCAAGTGTGAATGAGAGCATCATCAAGTTTCTTGGGTTTGAGCAAACCTTTAAAAATGCACTCACGGGGAAGGCGATTGGAGGCGGAAAAGGAGGCTCCGATTTTAATCCCCGTGGCCGCTCAGACGATGAGATTATGCGCTTTTGCCAAAGTTTTATGACCGAACTCTATCGCCATTTGGGAGAAAAGCGCGACATCCCGGCCGGTGATATCGGTGTGGGCGTGCGCGAAATAGGATTTCTTTTTGGCCAGTACAAACGCATCACCAACCGATACGAATCGGGTGTTATAACGGGTAAAGCACCGGAATGGGGCGGCACCTATGTACGAAACGAAGCCACCGGATATGGCCTTGTTTACTTTGTTGAGAATATGCTGCGGGAGAAGAGCGAATCAATTGAAGGAAAAACAGTGGTTATTTCCGGCTCGGGAAATGTGGCAACCTATGCCATTGAGAAGGCTCAGGAGCTGGGCGCAACGGTGGTGGCCTGCTCCGATTCAGGCGGATATGTGTACGATAAAAAAGGCATCGATCTGGATTTGGTGAAAGAGATCAAACAGATGCGGCGTGGACGCATTCATGAATATACCAACGAGCGAAGTGAGGCATCCTATCACGATGAAGGCTCTATATGGGACATAGAGTGCGATATTGCACTGCCGTGTGCTACCGAGAATGAGCTTCAGAAAGAGCACGCTGCAACCCTGACGAAAAACGGGTGCAAGCTGGTGGCTGAAGGGGCAAATATGCCTGCTACACATGACGCAATCGAGCTGCTGATGGACAATGGGGTGTTGTTTGGACCGGCCAAAGCTGCCAATGCGGGCGGCGTGGCGGTGTCTGCGCTGGAAATGCATCAAAATGACAGCCGGCAAAAACATTCGTTCGACAGAGTGGATGAGATGCTGCAGGAGATTATGCGCAACATCCACACCACCTGTTTTGATACAGCAAAGGTGTACGGTTTTAAAGGCCATTATGTGCATGGTGCCAACATCGCCGGGTTTAAGCGCGTAGCCAATGCGATGCTTGCGCATGGGCTTACTTAAAAAAACATCCGTTGTTTGTGGGCACTCACGCGTTTATCGGTTGACCTTTTCGTTCCGGCTCATTACTCTGAAGTACAATCACCTGTCCACGCAGTTGGGGTATACCTATGGCAAAGCCGGCCGTTTATCTGCTTCTTCTATTTTCTGTGGCTGCACTTGGGTGTGCCACCACGTTGCCGCCCGAAGCGACCCGTTTTGAATTTGAGCTGAACGGCCAAACCTATCAGATTTTGGGATTTCAGGAATCGGACGATGAACCCGCTGCCAACATTTTACTGCAGACCGATAGGGGCCAAACCTTGCTCCGCGCCATTGATTACGGGCAAACCGGCCGGCTGGACCAGCTGGTGTTCGGTACGGCGGGACTCGACAGCGCCAATACCGTTTACCTCCATGGAATTGCCTTGGCGCAAGCAACAAACCGGATAACCGAGAGGGAGATGGCCCGGGAATTTAGCACCACCATTGGTAATCTCCGCTTCCTGCTGGAAAGCTTTCGTCAGGATCATGAACAGTTTCTGAACCGGCTAATTATCTATACCTATGAATGGGACGTGGTGGGCATCTACATCGACGTAGATGCCGACGGGCAGATTGATATGGCGGAAGCCTCATCCCTACCGCCTGAAGAGGCCGCGATGTGGTATCAGGCCATTCTGGAGCTGGCCGCAGAGAAGCAGCGTTTAGAACCGAATCCCGATCAGTTTGTAGTCATAAGATCACGCTTACAACAAAATCCACAGCACCAGAATAATCAATAACGGGCTCACTGCCGTCGCGGCAATTCCAACGGTTCTGAAGTCAGCCTGCTTCAACCAGCCGGTTGAAAAGACAAGCGCATTAGGGGGAGTGGAGATGGGCAGCAACAGTGCGGTGGATGCGGAAAACCCAAGCGTAACGACCATCAGCAAAATATAATCCGGCGGGACTAAAATGGCGCCGAATGGTATTAAAATACTGGCTGCCGCGGTATTGCTCATCACGTTGGATGCAAGGCTGGTAACAAACGCCATCAGTAGGATAACAAAGATGGGGTTTTCGAATGCAGGTATAAGGGCTACCCCATAATCGGCCAGCCCCGAATCGCTGATGGCAATACCGAGCGTAAGCCCGCCCGCTACAAGTATGAGCGTATCCCAGGGTATCAGTTTGATCTCTTCGGACTGGATGATGCCTGTGGCCGTAAACAGAACGATCGGTATTAACGAAACAACCGCAACCGGTATTTGATGCAGGGTGGACGTCATCCAGAGGCCGACTGTTAGAAGGAATGTGAGCACAACAATGATGCGGTTTTCCTTCGTGTTTCGGTCGCTGTATTCCCGTGGGGTTGGCTCGTCGGTAGTGACCAACTTGACCGATTTGAGTTCGGTTTTGAAGGTAACTTTCAGAATAAACCACGCTCCTACAATCAGTGCAAGTGCAACCGGAATACCGGGAATCATCCAATCAACGAAGGTAAAGTCGTACCCGGCCGATTGCAGTATACCGAGCGCAATGGCGTTGGGCGAACTGCCAATCACCGTGCCAATACCGCCCACCGTAGCCGAGACCGCCACACCGAGCAGCATCGCTTTCACAATCGGCTCCTTCTTGCCGTACTGTTTGGCAAAGGGCATGATGATGGTGAGCATCATGGCGGTGGTTGCCGTGTTGGAGATAAACATGCTAAGCACGCCGGTGGTGAGCATAATGCCGAACAGGAGCCGGTAGGGATCGGTTCCAAACTTTTGAATGACAAAACGCGAAAATTTCCGGTCAAATTTGGTGATCTGCGCGCCGATGGCCAGCATAAATCCGCCCAATAATATCCAGATAACCGGGCTTGACCAGGTGTTGACATACCGCTCCCAATTGTCGGTGATGTCGAGCGGTGCGGCACTCTCCAGAAAAAAGACTGCCAGGCCCATAATTAAAAAACTGACGGCAAAGGGAGGAATGGCTTCGCTGACCCAAAGTGACGCTGCAGCAATCAAAATAAAAAGGGCGTGTCGGGCAGAGGGGTTCAGGTCGTCCGGCGCGAAAAAAAAGACCACCAGATACGAACAGAGGAGTATTAAAAAAAGAACGGTGAGATTTTTCGTCACCGGCCACGGTGTGCGCTTTATGTAGCGATAAGCCGCAATGCGCGAATCGGAAAACGAGAAGTTTTTAAGCCGGTTTGCAATGCGGGTTTTTAGCATGGGGTCCGGATATGGAGGCCTCAATTACGAATGGATACCGTAAAATACGGCTCTTTTGATTCATCTGCGCGGAGGTAATGGGTAGTTGTGCAACAAATCGTTAGTTGCTAAACCGAATCTGCCTGCGATCGCTTACCACGATCTGCGGAACGCCCTCGTGCAGGCGCACACGCCCGGAAGCGCAGATGGTGTGCCCCAGATACTGCTCGTCGGGTGGCGGCTGCCATTTTTGCCTGTCTTCACCCCAAATCACCACGGTAAAAAGCTGATCGGGATACGGCCCGCCAAAATTAAGAAATGTGGGCCGCCCGCCTATTGCCGGCTGATAGGTTGTGGATCCAACCAATCCGCACACCTCAACAACCGAGCCGACGTAATCGCCCGCGGCGGCTGCAGTCACGGTCCGTTCCGGCTGCGGCAAGGTCGGCGCCGGGTTGTACACACGTGCCAGCAGAAATATCCCGATCAACAACAGCGCTGCCACCGGAAGAAGAATGGGTAATCGCTTTCGAAGACGGCCGATCATATCACTATTTTCTGTACATCAACAGGCCTACTACCAGTACCAGAGCAGAAATAAGAATAGGAACCCAATCCCCGGTACTGATTGTTACATCTGCACCCAGTACGTCGTACGATTCGGTCTCTTCAAAATATTTATAGGTATAGTACCCAACACCGGCCAGCCCGCCGACACTTAAGATAGCAGCCATAACTTTTTTCATAGGATCTCCATGAGAGTGTTATTTTTGAAAGCAGTTACTAAATCCAACAACCATTGTTTCATGAGACTACACACGCCCCGTAAATTTTGCAACTCTTTCTTTTTCTCCCTTCTCATTTTTCTGTCCGCATTGTCCACGGCCGGGGCTCAGGTGTTAAATGTTGAGAGCTTCCGTACAGCCACCGCCGTAGATTCGGCCAAAACCTGGGCCGGAGAAACCGGATTCGACTTTACGCTGAGTAAATTTAACGACCGCGTGATTAAGCTGGGCAATCAAACCGTAGGATCGTACTTCACCGGGCGCGACCGTTATCTGTTTGTAACCAATCTTGAGCTGGTAGATGTAGACGGCGAAAGCGTGGTAAGCAACGGCTATTTCCATCTGAGAGGCACCTTCTTTGAACCCTCGCGATTCTCACCGGAGTTTTTCAACCAATTTCAGTACAATGAAAATCTGGGGCTCAAAGAGCGATTTCTTACGGGGGGATCCCTGCGATATCGGTTTTTGCAAAACGAGGTAGTAACCGGCAGTCTCGTTACAGGATTGATGTACGAGTATGAAAAATGGGGCACCGATACCATTTCAAACATCCGTAACAACCTGATTAAAAGCACCACCAGCCTGTCGCTGAGAGGACAGATTTCAGAAAATGCGAGGCTGGTTATGATTGGATATTATCAGGCACGCCCCGACCGATTCTTTCGTCCGCGCGTAACATCCGAAAATCAGCTGAACATTCATATTTCCCGACATGCACAATTTCGGGTGAACTTTACGCTGACCTACGACGCCGACCCGGTCATTGATATACCGGATCTGATTTTTGAGTTGAAGAACGGATTGGTGCTGACCTTTTAGCAACCGGCACAAAAAAAAGAAGGAGCCGGGCTTCTACACCAGACTCCTTGGTTATGTTGGGATTCTTAGGGAATACTATGCTATTTCTGCATTCTCTTGAAGTTGTTCTGCTTTAGGGAAATCGATATCGAAGTTGAACACGCCATGGGCGTAGTTCGATAAGCTCTTGGTGGCCACAAGCGCCAGTAGCTCAGTAAGTGCCCGTTCGCTGTAACCGGCTTCGAAAAATTGATCAATCAGCGATTCAGGGACGTGGCCGCCGGAGTCAAGAACAGACCTGGCAAGTTGCGTGATGGCTTGCAGTTTGGCATCGCCACTGCTGCCTCCACGCAACGCCAGGGTCTCATCCTCGCTAAACCCGAGTTGTTTGGCCAAGGCGGTATGTGCAGACGCGCAATACGTGCAGCCGTTGCGTTCCGATGTGGCCAGATAAATGGCTTGAATCTCTTTTTTTGTAAACTCGCCGTTCTGCAGCATCTCGTTGGTTTGCAGCGCAATTTTTAAGGCGATGGGCGAACGGCCCAGCGATGCATAAATATTGGGTACAAATCCAAGCTTATCCTGTAGCTGCTGTAACATTTCCTGCGACTCTTGCGGGACACTGTCAATTTCAGGTGTTGAAAAACGGCTCATTTGATTCTTGCGTTGTCATTCGTTTTTTGATTTCACAACCAAGGTACAAATGCAAGATTTCGAAATGGGCACAGAAGAATAACAATTTTATAACAGCTTGCAGGAAAGGGAGATAAGGGGATATAACGTTGTCGCTAAAGAACTGTTATGCAAAGGAATAGGCAACGCAATAGCTGCCATAAAACTGGAATGGGGATAAAAAAAACACCCCGCAGAAGCGGGGTGTTTGGCAAGAGTATGGTGTTGGAAACGCGTGGCCGCCGCCGGTCAGTTTCCGCTTGGGCCCAGAATAACTGCGTTCAGAAACAGCCTGTTGGCTCCCCGCCAATACCCGCGAAAGTTGGGATCATCGGCAAACGCGATAACCCGCCCGGAGCCAACCCGCTCTTCGTAGAGAAATACGGTTCCGGGCAGTCGCTCAAGATTCTCTTCCCAGGCGTGGCCGGAAATTTTACCATCTTCTTGGCGGATGGTAAGCGGTGTATTTCGGCGTGGAGTTGGTGCACCATCCGGAGCGGTGTACAGCCGGGAGGTATTAACCAGCACCGGCGGCGCAAAATCGTACCCCGAAGTGAGCCAGTTCTCATCGTCCACATCCGCCGCAAAAAAGGCACCCGGCACCGTAACACGCTGGGCATTTTTGTTCTCATCGGCATCGTACCACGATTCCAGCTCAAGAAGCTCCAGATCGTTGCGCACAAAATCGGTAGCTGACCCAATAGCTACCAACGTTCCGCCATCACGAACCCAGCGCTGTAATCGCTCTACACCGGCACTGCCCAGCATATTGCTAAGCTGCGAGCCATTTACTTCCGGAAGAACAATCACATTAAACCGTTCCAGCTTGGTAGATCCCAGCGAGCGTGCCTTCATCACCAGGTGAGGCACTTCATACACGCGGTCCAGCGTGTGCCACGCCCAGCCAAAGGAGTAGGCATCAAAAGGATGGTCGCCAATCAGAGCGATCTCCGGTTTGCTGATGCGCGACCCTTCCACAGAACCCAGAGACGGAAACCCCGGATCGGCCATGCCGCTGTGAACAGCATCTACAGTGAGATGAAACCGCTGCGCCAACTCGGTAACCGCACGGCGTACGCTCTCTGTATTTCCATCGGTTCGTACCACCACCGTGCCCGATGTATACGCTTTTTGGTTGACCTGTGTAGGTTTAAAAAGCACCGATACCCGGATATCCTGTTCACGTAAATACGGGATGGCTGACAGTGCCTTCGCCTGGCTCCCATCAATCAGGTAGGCATATCGTGCCGGTGGAATCGATTCGGATGTGGGCGGGACAACCGCACCCTCTACACGTGTCGCGCTCAGGCTGCGGCTATCGCCGGTGCTAAACCCCTGAAGGTTGTAAAGCAGTGGCAGCGACCAGGATGTGATGTCGTAAAAACGAGGATTTTCGCCCCGATCCACACGCTTGCGGGCTTCTTCTAAAAATGCAGACGGCATCGGCACCTCCGGATCTAACATATTGCGCAGAAAACTGTTGCGCGGCTGGGCCGCCTCAATCACGTACGTACCGGCTGCAAATGTGTGGTTGCCAATGGAGGAGCCCTCACGGTTTATAACGCCGCGAACCGAGGTCTCCTGATCCAGGCGGTGCACTTCTACACCGCTTCGCATCAGCAAATTTACAGCTTCAGCTACCAGATTCGGGTCGCCAGCCTGTTCAATAAAGTAACGAACGGTGCCGCTGCGCCCGGCCTCAATAGCACGAAGGTTGGCGTTGTAGTAATCCCGCAGCATCTCGGCGCGCCGGTCGGCCGACATACCTACCATGGCCCGTAACGCCAGATACTGCTGGTTGGCCGCATCAGCGAGTGTGCGCACCGTGCCGTCTGACATTTGCAATCCAAATCCACGGCTTGAACCTTGCTCGTAAAGCATGCCAACCGCCCCCTGATGGGTCATGTACGAGGTAAAGTAGGCAGGATAGAAAAAGTTGAAAAGTTCTCCCTTGGTGTACTCTACATGATGTTCATCAAACGTTTCGGCGTGTGCGCGTCCGTATTCCACAAACCACTTACTGGCATACTCCGGAAACAGGGGCGATACCGGATCGGCGGGCGGGTCTACATAAAATTCTGTGTTGGCTCCCATCTCGTGGGCATCCACACCGGCTTGCGGACGCCACTCGCGAAGAATTGCAGCTCGGTTTCGGGTCTCGTTGTGCGTGTGGGCAAACCAGTCGCGGTTCAGATCAAAGTAGTAGTGGCTGGTTCGATATTTTCGTGCTTCCCATCCGTTAAAATCGTTCGACCAGTCGTCGTTGTCTGCAACCACCGTGCGGCCGAGCAGTTGATGGTTGGTCTGCGCAAAGGCGTCGCGCCCATCGGCATTTATGTTCGGATCTACCACCATCACCGTATTGGCCAATTGCTCCAGCGTTTCGGGATCGTTGGAGGTTGTAAAGTGCTCGATTAGTTTTAGCACACCTTCTGTACCTGAGAGCTCAAACCCATGAATGGACCCGGCCAGATAGAGAATAGCCGGCTGATTTTCGATGATGTTGGTGGCTTCATTTTCGGGAAGCGTTCGGGGATCATCCAGCCGCTGCCCGTTGCGCTTGATTTCATCGATTCGCGCATGGTTTTCAGGCGAAGTCAGGATGCCGCCCACCTGCCGCTTTTGGTTATAGGTGGTGCCGATTTCGAACATCGTAAATCGATCGGAGGCTTCATCCAAATATGTTAAATACGCTTCAATCTGATGGCTTTTGGTGATCCGCTCACCCCACTCGTGGCCAATTACTTCCTGAAAAGTCTGAACCTGTGCGGATAAAAACAGAGGCAGAAACAGGGTTGTAACAGCCAACGCTGCCAATCGCTGATATAATTGTGTCATGGAATGTCTATTTTTGATTGATTTCGATTACAAGCTGCTATGAATATGGAAAAAAGATTGTGAAATTGCTTGTTTTCAATCTGCAAACCGACTTCCAATAACGTAAAAAAAGGTTATGCCGAACCTCGTTAAACTGATTCTTGCCATTGCAGGCGCTGCCATTCTCTACGTTCTGTTGTTGATCCCGATGGGGCCGCTGCCACCACTCGGTGCTTTTTTTAATCCCGCCTCCGGCTTTTGGGCCAACGCCGAGGTACGATCGGCGCAGGGAGAGCTCCACTTGCAGGCGCCTCAGCTTTCGGAACCGGTTCAGGTATACATGAATGAGCGCGGCGTGCCGTATATTTTCGCCCAAAACGATTACGATCTCTATTTTGCACAGGGCTACGTAACCGCACGCGACCGCCTTTTTCAGATGGAGCTGCAGATACGTGCGGCTGGAGGGCGGCTGGCTGAGTGGCTTGGGGAAGAGATGGTGGGCTACGACCTGAACCAACGACGAATAGGCATGATGTACGGAGCGGAACGCGCTCTGGAAGAGCTGCAAAAAAATGAGCTCACCCGCCAGGCGGTACAAGCGTATGCCGATGGAATCAACGGCTACATCGAAACGCTGCGATATGATACCTATCCGCTGGAGTATAAAATATTGAATGTCTCCCCCGAGAAGTGGGAGCCCATCAACACGCCGCTGCTACTGATGTATATGACCCAAATGCTGGCCGGGCGGAATGAGGATGTAAGCACCTCCAACACCATGGCTCGTTTTGGCGAAGAGTTTGTAAACCGCTACCTGAGTTCGCGCCCCCGGCTGATGGACCCCATCATACCGGACGACAAGGAGTGGGCCTTCAACCCCGACCTGCCGCAACCTCCCGACACCTTGTTTGCCCCGCCCTTCTCGCAGGAGCTCGAGACCTGGCAGCCCGACCCACTGAACGGCAGCAACAACTGGGTAGTGGATGGAACAAAAACGGCTTCGGGCGTGCCGATTCTTTCCAATGATATGCACCTGAATATGAGCATGCCCTCCATCTGGTACGAGGTGCAGCTGAGCACACCGGAGCATACGGTATACGGCGTTACCCTGCAGGGCACACCCACGGTTATTGTCGGGTTCAACGACCGCGTTGCGTGGGGATCAACCAATACCGGTGCCGACGTGATGGACTGGTATCATATAAACTGGCGCGATGAGTCGATGCAGGAGTACCTGCACGACGGGGAGTGGAAACCGGTAACCGTGCGCACGGAGACGGTTCACGTGCGCGGTGGCGAAACCATCACCGATACCCTTCGTTTTACCCACCACGGCCCGGTGTACACGGCAACATCTGCCAACAACGCCGTGCAACAGGCGCAGGAAGGCATGGCGCTGCGCTGGATCGGGCACGATCCGTCCAATGAATTACTGACCTTTTACAAGCTGAATCGCGCCCGCAATTACAACGACTTCCGCGAAGCCTTTCGCAGTTATGTGGCGCCGGCACAGAACATGAACTTTGCCTCTGTGGATGGCGATATTGCCATGCAAACCGGCGGGCGTTTCCCGTTAAAATGGATGTATCAGGGGCGAACGGTTAGCGATGGGAGCGATGGTGCGTACGACTGGGCCGACTTTATTCCATACGATGAAAACCCCTATGCTCTGAATCCTGATCGCGGATTTCTGAGCGCCGCAAATCAATATCCCGTAGGAGAATCGTACCCCTACTATTTGGGGGAGTCGTTTGCGCCATTTGAACGGGGGCGCCGTATTAACGATCTGTTACGGGAGATGGACTCGATTACGGTAGAAGATTTTCGTGTGATGCTGATGGACGATTTTAGCTACCACGCCGACCGCGCCCTGCCGGTGATGCTGCAGGCCATGGAGGGTGTGGATCTTGACGAGACGCATCGCGGCTATCTGGAGCAGCTCCGGTCCTGGAACCGCCATAACGAGGGAGATCGCATAGAACCCTCCATTTTCCATACATGGTGGGTAGAGCTGGAATCGTCGGTATGGAATCGACATTATAACACCGATAGCCCTCTTCGCCGCATGCCCCGCGACCGCTTTGTAGATATGATGATTGAGGAGCCCAACGCCTACTGGTTTAACCTTCCCGAAACAGAACAACAAGAAACCGTAGCCGACCACATACCCGGCGCGTTTGAGGCAGCCATCAATCGGCTAACCCGCCGTTCCGCCCCTGACTCCACCGCATGGTGGGGGTACATCAACAATACCAACCTGCGCCATCTGGGGCAAATTCCCGGCCTTGGCGTGCCGAATGTGTTTACAGGGGGCGGGGCGGAATCGATCAACGCTATTCGCGGAAGTCACGGTCCCTCCTGGCGGATGGTGGTAGAACTCGACCCGGACGGGGTGCGCGCCTACGGGGTGTACCCGGGCGGGCAGAGCGGCAATCCCGGCGCATTTGGCTACGATGCCTTTGTGGAACCGTGGCGCACGGGAAAACTGTTTGAGTTGCACCTGCTTCCGGAGATACCCGAAAACAGGGGCAATTTTCCGCTGGTGATCCATCTGGGTGAATGAGTTCAAATATGAGTTTGGCCAAAACAGAGTATCTCGACCCTCCCGTCACCGTCAATTCCGATGGTAAGGAGCGCACTGTAGGGTATGAATTTGAATTTACCGGCGTGGAGATGGAAGAAGCCGCTAACCTTCTTGCCTCCCTTTACGGCGGAGCCGTGCATAAACAGTCGGCATACCAGTACAATGTTACGGATACCGAGCTGGGCACATTTAAGCTGGAGATTGATGCCCGCCTGCTGCGCGATAAAACCTACGAGTCGAAACTGCGGCAGATTGGAATTGAGTTCGATTCCCTGAAGAAAAAAGAGTCGATTGAGGAGACGCTGATGGAGATCGCATCATCGGTTGTTCCATTTGAAATTATAACGCCCCCAATCCCGCTTTCATCGATGCATCGGCTCGATGAATTGGTGAACGAGCTACGTCAGAAAAAAGCAAAAGGGACCGGCAGCTCGGTTCTGTACGCATTTGGCCTGCACCTGAATCCGGAGGTGCCCGCCGGCTCGCCCGAAAGCATACTCCACCATCTTCAGGCCTACTGCCTGCTCGATCCCTGGATTCGGGAAGATGCAGAGATCGACATCAGCCGCAGCTTGACGCCCTACATCAACGAGTACAAAGCGGATTACCTGAAGCATATTTTTAGTCCCGATTACAACCCCTCATTAGATACGCTGATTCGCGATTATATGACGTTTGGGAACTCAAGAAATCGCCCGCTGGATCTGCTGCCGCTGTTTATGCACCTCGATGAAAAGCTGACGCAATCCATGATTGATGATAAACTCACATCGGCACGCCCCACCTATCACTATCGGCTGCCGAACTGTTCGATTGAAGATCCCGAATGGAAGTTGGCTTCAGAATGGAACCGATGGGTACGGGTTGAGGAATTTGCCGCTTTACCGGACGAGCTGTCGCGTTACTGCAAGGCGTGGCTTACCTTAAAACGGGACACCGTGGTGGGATTTGAACGAAAATGGATTGAACTAATGAACCGGAGACTGCATGCAGGCGATTGAACCAAGCCCATTAATTGGCGTTACCGGTCCGGATGAAGGCGGGGGTGCCGCCTGGTTTTTTACGGCACTGTCGGTGGTATTGGCCGGCGGACACGCACAGCGCATTACACCAAGCCGTCCGGCCAATATGGACCATTTAGACGGGCTTATACTTGGCGGCGGCGCCGATGTAGAGCCCACGCAGTATGGGCAGGAGCGTATTGAACGCGCTGTGCTTGTGAAAAACAAACGCACGGTTTTTGAGTGGCTGCTATCGATTCTGTTTTTCCCCATCTATTGGATTGCCCGCTACTTTCGGCATACCAAGGCAGCTCCTATCGACATTCAGCGCGATAAACTGGAACTGAGCTTACTGCAACAGGCACTTGAGCAGGGCAAACCGGTGCTGGGCATCTGCCGGGGCATGCAGTTGATGAACGTACACTTTCGGGGGTCACTGCATCAAGATATTAGCGGGTTTTACGTCGAGGAGCCACAGCTTGCCTCTATTTTTCCCAAAAAGCGGGTCTTGATTAAAGAGAATAGCCTGCTCGAATCGTTGCTGCAAACGGACATCTGCAATGTAAATGCACTGCATAATCAGGCGATCAACGATCTTGGAGAGGGGGTTATACCTGTAGCGCGCGAAAAACATACCGACATTATTCAAGCCATCGAACACAGTAACCATCCGTATGTGCTGGGGGTACAGTGGCATCCGGAATATCTGATTCAGATTGCCCGGCAGCGGCGCATTTTCAGCACGCTTGTTCGTACCGCACAAGAGGGAAGATCACCCTCAAAAAAGTCCGCGCCAGAAAAAGAAGATCATCACCGACGCAGTGACCACCTTCAGGAACGTGCCGGCTAAAAAGCCTAAAATGGTGCCAGAGGCAGCCCGGAAAGAGGCTTTCGATTTTTTGCCCTGAACCCACTCCCCGGCAAAGGCCCCCAGAAAGGGAAAGATCAAAATGCCAAACGGTGGAAAGAAGAAAAAACCGGCCACCAGACCCACAAGAGCGCCGGTCACACCCAGCGCACTGCCACCCATCCGCCGTGTGCCGTAGGCGGGAATAACCGATTCCAGCACCATCACAATTATAACCAGTGCCAGCCAGAGCAGCATAAACGTAAGGGAGAAGGTGCCGGGCTTTGCCAATTGAAGCAGCAATAGCCCGATGTAACTGACAGGCAGGCCGGGCACCACCGGTAAAAGAGCGCCAATGAGGCCGGCAATCATGCACAAGGATGCCAAAATAATGAGTACGGTTTCCATACAGAGATGAGTAAAGATTCTGATACTGCCTGCTGCTATATCTTACAGCAGGCAGTATCAGCATACGAAACCAAATCGGAAAGGATTCAACAGCGCCCGAAAGCAGATGGCATGGCTACTGCTCCAGCAGCTCTTTCACGTACTCGTTTTCCGGATCCATCTTTAGCGCCTGCTCGTAGTAAGAGCGTGCCTTCTCATCGTGGCCGCCTTTTTTCATGATGTCGCCCATCAGAATCCAGTTTTCGATGTCGCGCGGATCGGTTCGGATGCGGTCGAGCAGGTATTGAATAGCTTCTGACCCCTGACCGCTTACCAGTTTATAGAGAACCATGTTGCGATGTGCCGAGGGCAGATTATCGAGCGCAATAGCCCGCTCAAAATCAGAATGAGCTTCCTCGGCCTGATCGGCACTTAGATACGAATAGCCGCGCAGGTTATAGAGGCGGCCATTGTCGCTGTCTTTTTCGATGGCTTCATTCAGCGATTTGATGCTGGGCTCCCACTGGCCGAGCTTTTGCATAACTTCGGCCTCCAACGTGAAGCCTTCGGGAGCATCGGGGTTTAGCCTCTGCAATTCACGCGCCATATCGAGGCTGCGATCGAGATCTTTTTCGTGGAGGAGTTCGTACCCCTGTTTGTGTTTTTCTTCGAAACTCATGATTTCTTGTCTGCTTCTTTGTCGGTTATATCTTCAAATTCTGCTTCTTCAATTCGGTCGAAATCCTTTGTTTTGTGCGGGTTCCCGTTCCGGCGGTTTTGATCATTTTGGAAGCGAAAGGCTGCAAACGGCCCATTATGGCGCTTTCTTCTTGTAAGCAGCCGATAGAGCGCGTAAAGCAGCAGAGCAATAAAAAGCCAGCGCAAAAGCATTATTCTGGAATGATGTGAATGTGGGTATTCGAGCGAATTGGTTTGTCAAATATCTGTTCTTCAAGATAAGACAAATGATTGGGATTGTGTAGAAAATCGATCTCTGTAGCATTCACGATCATCAATGGGGTTTTCGTATAGTGGTAGAAGAATTGATTGTAGGCGTCGCCCAGCTCTTTCAGGTACGATTCGGTGATGTGCCGTTCGTAGTCGCGCCCCCGCTGCTCGATGTTTCGCATCAGGCGCTCTACCGAGCTTTGCAGGTAAATGATCAGGTCGGGTTTGGCGGAGATGCCGGTCATAATGCCAAAAATATTATCATACAGCGCCATCTCGTCGTCGTCCAGATTGAGACGAGCAAAGATGCGATCTTTTTCAAATATGTAATCCGACATTATAAAATCGTCGAATAGATCGCGGTTGGTCATTTTCTGCTGCTGCTTGAACCGGCTTGCAAGAAAAGCGAGCTGTGTTTGGAAGGCGTAGCGTTCCCGGTCTTCGTAGAATTTCGGCAGAAAGGGATTTTCTTCAAATTCTTCCAGTACCAGCCGGGCATTGTGTCGTTCTGACAGCAGCTTGGCCAGTGTGGTTTTTCCGGCTCCGATCACTCCCTCTATGGCGATGAAGTTGAAGGAATTGGGCATGGTTACCAGTCTACGGTTGTTGGGTTGATGGCCATGTCCGGCGCGTATTGAAGCAGTTCAGAAATCGATAAATGAAAACGCGGATCAATCCATTGATCGTCAATTTCCTGCATGGGTAACAATACAAATTTCCGCACATGATAGTTTGGATGGGGAATAGTAAGGCTTTCCTCTTGAAGCACCAAGCTCCCGTAGCGGATGATGTCCAAGTCCAGGACGCGAGGGCCCCAGCGAGGCGGATTGGATTCGCGCCCACACTCCAGTTCAAACAACTTTAGCGAAGAGAGCAATTCTGCGGGAGAAATGGATGTGGTGATTTTGGCCACCGCGTTTAGAAAGGGATATTTGGAGGGGCCTACCGGTTCCGACTCCCATACCGTTGATTTACAAGCTGGCGTAGTGCTCAGTGATTCCAGAAAGCGCCCAGCCCTGGAAAGATAGAGCTCACGCTCGCCCAAATTACTGCCAACTGCTACAACGACCGTTTCCATACGAATATAACTTCTGCCGAGCGTGTCGGAATGGGTAGTGGCGGGTTATGCTTGCGTACGGTAACCGTAAGCGATTGCAGCTGCGGATGGTTTTGAAAAAGCGTGTCACCAATCTCCTCACAAAGCGTTTCAATCAGTTTCTTTGATGGGCCCGCCAAAATGGTTTGTACAACCTCAGCCGCGTTTTCGTAATTGAAGGTGGCCGAGAGGTCATCCCCGGCAGCGGCCTCCCGAAAAGAGCCTTTTGCCGTAATTTCTACATCAAATTCGTTGCCCGTGGTTCGTTCGCTATCATACACACCGTGCTTGCCGTGCAGGGGCCCAAGCTTAAGAATAATGGTGTCGGCAGGCGTCATCAAATAGTAGCCACTTCTATCTTATGCTCCAGCTCCTCAACCATGCGCTTGTGTTTTGGGCTGGTAGAGATGCGCTCCTCGATGGTAGAGATGGCGTGAATCACCGTGGAGTGGTCGCGCCCACCGAATTGAAGGCCAATCGTTTTCAGGCTCGATTTAGTGAATTTTTTTGAGAGATACATCGCAATTTGTCGCGCTTCCACAATCTCCTGCTTACGGGTTTTTTCGCGCACCTTATTGGTATCGATGCTAAAATAATCGCACACATAATTCTGAATTGCCTCGATGGAAATTTGAGCATTGGAGCTCTTTACCATGTCTTTCAGTACCGACTTGGCAATCTGAATGTCGATTTCGTCGATATGCTTCAGGGAAGCGGTGGCTAAAAGTTTGATGATGGCCCCTTCAAGGTCGCGCACGTTCGATTTGAAATTATGGGCGATAAATTCGATGATGGCCGGATCGATGGCGATGCCGTTGTCGTTGGCTTTACGCTCCAAAATGGCGTAGCGGGTTTCGTACTCCGGCACCTGAAGGTCGGCACTGAGCCCCCAACTGAAACGGGATATCAGCCGCTCTTCAATGTCGGGGACATCCTTCGGTGCGCGGTCGCTGCTGAGAATAATCTGTTTTCCCTCCTGATGCAACGCGTTAAAGATGTGAAAAAACTCCTCCTGGGTTTTCTCCTTGCCGCTGAAAAACTGAATGTCGTCCACGATCAAGACATCGATGTGGCGATAGAACATGGTGAATTCGCTGGCGCGGTTGTTTCGAATAGCCTGAACAAATTCGTTGGTGAAGGTTTCGGATGAGACATACAGTACCGAAAAATCATCGCCAAACTGCTGCTTGATTCGGTTGCCAATACTCTGGATCAAATGTGTTTTGCCCAGGCCGGTAGTGCCATACACAAAGAACGGGTTGAAGGAGTTTTTACCGGGATTTTCAGCAATAGCCATTGCTGCAGAGCGCGCCAGGCGGTTACAGTCGCCTTCGATATAGCGCTCAAAAACGTAACTGCTGTTCAGGTTGGAATCGATATTTGTTTTGCGAATACCGGGAATCACAAACGGATTTTCAATCTTTCCGGGGTGGTACTCACTGTAGGTGTTGATTTCTTGCGGGCGCGATGGGGGCATGGGTTGCTGAGGAAGGCGAACGGAGCGGTTGTCTTCCAGCTTGTCCGACTTTTCTAACAGTACAGAGTACTCCAGCTTGCCCTCGCTGCCCAACACTTTGGCAATGGTAGAACGGAGCATATTATAATAGTGCTCTTCCAGCCATTCGTACCAAAACTGACTCGGCACCTGAATAGTCAGTGTTGACTGGTCCAGCCGGATCGCCTTAATCGGCTCGAACCACGATTTAAATTTCTGGTAACTGATATTGTCCTGGATTATTTCCAGACATTCATCCCACGCTGCCTCTGGTGTAAGCTCTTTCAACTGTTCAAAACCTCCAAAAAACCCTAAATCAATTGTTGTAGTATCCCATTAGTTATCCACACGGGCGAATCTTCTTTTTGATGCGTGCGGTGGAAGAAAATGGGAATTTCCTGGGCTGAAATCAAAAAAAATAAACACCCGGCTTTTAAAGTTATCCACATTTTTAAAAACAACTTAACGTATTGCCCGCCATATAGTTAAAGTTTTTCAAGTGGTTTTTTAACAAATTTCAAAAACCCCCTTAACGGTAAGGTAACATAAAGGTTTGGCAAGTTTCACCCTTCCTCCCAGCGGCTTAAAAAACTTTTCCACAAGTTATCCACATGTGTAAAAAAGATGTTCATCACCTTTTTTTGAAAAAAACAAGTTAGAAAATGGATGAATGCATCCCGGTGGGCAGTAGTGGGAATTTATAGTCATTTAAGGCCGGCTAATCCACCGATCACAAAACGCTCTTTTCCGTCCAGGTCGCGCAAGCACTCGGCATCGTCGGCAAATCCGGCAGCCATCTCCTGCACCTTACTTGCCGTTAAATCGCTGCATTCCAGAAAAAAAGAAGAATTGCACTGATGGGCATAGGTCAGTATGGAGTGATAAACACCGGTAGGATTGTCGGTGAAGAGGGCAATTTCGGGTTCATACCTCATCACCTGCTCCTCCACGCGGTGCTTGTCGCCCGGGGTTATGTAAGGCGGATTACTGATGATGATCGTCCAGTGATGATTCGGTAGTTCATCCAGCGCAAACAGATCGTGCTCCAGAAAAGCTACATCCGTGTTGTTCAGTTTTGCGTTCTGACGGGCAACGTTCAGCGCCTCTGCCGACAGGTCGATGCCGGTACAGGACCAGGACGGGCGTTTTTTTTTGATGGCGATGGGGATGCACCCGCTGCCGGTACCGATATCAAGAACGTGCAGCGGGCGGTCGCGCAGTGCCACGGTCTCTTCCAGAAGGCGATCCACCAGCTGCTCGGTTTCAATGCGCGGGATGAGCACGTGTCGGTTTACCACCAACTCGCAATCCATAAAGGAGGCGGTTCCGGTAATGTACTGAAGCGGTTCGTGCTCGCGCCGGCGCTTAATGAGCGGACGCAACCGGTCCAGCTCTTCGGGGGAGAGAGGCCGGTCGTACATTAAGTAAAGATCCAGACGGCGCACATTCAGCACATCGGCAAGCAGCCACTCAATGCTCATGCGGGGAGAGGGTACGTTGCTCTGGCTAAAGTAGGTGGTTGCCCACTGCAGCATATCAAGAACATTCCATACCCGCTCCTGCTGACTCATGGCTTCTTTCTGTCTGCTCGCTTTGGTGCGGGGTTAATCCTCGTCCTCATCATCCAGACTTACAGGAGCGTCATCATCCGATGGCGGAGGCTTTGGCACCTCTTCCTGCATCGAGAGGCCGAACCGCTTGGTAAAGTCCATGACAAAGTCGACCACATCTGATTCGATATTCTTCTCTTCAGAAAGCGAGCTTCCGCGAAAACCCATCCTGCCACCGGCTTTTTTAAGCTCGATGCGGGTTTTTGATTCGGTGTTCTCGATCACACAGGTTAGTGTTATGGTAGCATTCAGCTGTTTCTCGTAGTGCTCGTACACAGCCACAATCACTTCATCTTTGTTGGTGGGAGACTTGTACCGATACAGATACTTTGGCTCGAGTTTTTCCAGCATTTTAGGAGCGAGTCTGCGTAGTGTGTTTCCCGGTCCGTAAATCAAATATTTGGTTACCGTACTCATAAATATATTGTTCGAAAAAAAGGCTATTTTAACTGCCTGTGAATAAAAGCCTAAATCAAACAAGAGTCAAATACACCTTTACAATTGTTTGTATAGATAATTAAAGGGGATGCGATTATTTTCATCCTCACGCAATGGAGGCGCTTCCTATTGCGTTTAGTGAATGACATTCGATTCAACTTCCGGTTTTTATGATTCTACGTATGCGTTTATGTATTGGAATTTTGGTAATTACACTGGCGATGGCTGCTACGCTGCAGGCTCAGATTCAGGAGCCGGAGGTGATTCGTGTAGAGCGAAGCGTGGTGAACCTGAACGACAATTATAAGCATGGCATTACGCTGGACGTTCTGTTAAATAATTTCGGCTTTGCTGTGGGAACCGAGTATCGCCGGGTGCTGGGGCGGCAAACCGAAGGGGTGATCAACTTTCGTATTGCCGGTTTGCGTGATGCCAGCGAGCAAACGTTTACTGATGTGTTTTTTGGCCAACAGGTTACCCCGAACAAATTCCAGCGTGCATTTACCTTCCCGCTGTTGTTTGGGGTGCGCCAGCGATTGTTTGCGAGCCAGATTCAGGAAAACTATCGGTTCTTTCTCACGGCCAAAAGCGGCCCGGTGGCGGCGTTTACCTTTCCCTATTTCCGCGATCGCAACAATAACGGATTTCGGGAAACCGGTTTTGAAAGGCCAACACCAAACTCTCCATTCGGCACGCCGGAGCGCATTAACGATATCTTCAGCGGATGGAGCGACGGTGAGTGGCACCTGGGAGCAGCCGGCGAGATTGCTTTCGGCGTAGATGTGGGCCGAAACTTTTCGGGCGTCACATCTCTGGAGTTTGGTTACTTCTTTAATTTCTACCCCAATGGTATTCAGATGATGATGCCGAACCAACCCGATCTTCGTGAGGTGGTAGGTCCCAATCAAACCCCCTTCCAATTTGATGAAGACGGTGAATTGCTGCTGAAGCCTTTCTTCGACAAGCAGAAGTTTTTCGGTACGCCTCAAATTACCATCACCTTTGGCCGTCTCTGGCGATAACCGGCACCGGCTACAGCAAATCGAGCCACTGTTCGGCACTGCTCATATCGGGTAACAGCCAGTCGGGTTCTTGTGCGCCCAGTGTTTCCAAAGGTATCCCTCCTGTGCCCACTGCGGCCACACGGGCCCCAAAATGACGAGCGCATCGAATGTCGTTTGGTGTATCGCCAATAACCACATAATGTTCGGGGTCGGGCTTGCGATTGTATCGTGTAACATATTCGGCATGGGCCAGGGCGGGCAGATGGTTGCGGTCGGCATGATGGCACCCGAACCCGCCAAATGTAAAAATCCCGTCAAGGCCTACAGCGGCTACTTTAAGCATAGCTACTTCACGAAAATTACCCGTACAGAGCCCTACCTCAAATCCCCGCTCACGCGCTTTATGAACCGATTCGATAGCCGGGCGAAAAGGATCTACCCGCTGCGGCGTAAGCCGCTCGCTCATCGCCTCAATGTACCGCTGCTTAAACGCCTTAAAAAGAGTTTCCCGATCGGTTCGATCGCCAATCAGCTCCATAAAAATTCCGCGATCGGTTTGCCCCGCAAAAGATTGGCGGGCAGCAACGGGAGGCACCACTCCAAGCCCCTTTAAAATCGATACGATTTCCTGCCGTAAAAAATCGGAATGTACCTGAAGCAGGGTGCCATCGATATCGTAAAGTAAAATGGGATTCATGGGCTTTTTCTTTATTGAGAGCGGATTTCGCAGTACATTTCATCAAACTACAACTATAGAACCGAAAAAACAGATCATGAGTTTAATTGAAGATATTTCAGCCCGCCAAATCCTCGATTCAAGAGGCAATCCAACCGTTGAGGTAGATGTACTGCTCACCAATGGCATTGTGGGCCGCGCGGCTGTTCCATCGGGCGCATCCACCGGCGAATTTGAAGCCGTGGAGCTGCGCGACAACAGAGACGACTATTTTCTGGGTAAGAGTGTGTTGAAGGCTGTGGAAAATGTGAACGGACCGATCGCCGATGAACTCGTCGGCTACCCCGCCATTTTGCAAACCGACATCGACAACCTGCTGTTGGCACTGGATGGCACACCGAATAAAGCCAATTTAGGTGCCAACGCTCTGCTGGGCGTATCGATGGCGGTAGCCAAAGCAGCAGCCAAAAGTACCGGACTTCCTCTATGGCGTTATCTGGGCGGGGTAAATGCGAAGGTACTTCCACTGCCAATGATGAATATTATCAATGGCGGATCGCACGCCGATAACAATGTAGACCTGCAGGAATTCATGATTATGCCGGTCGGTGCGGAAACGTTCAGCCACTCAATTCAGATCGGTGCGGAGATCTTTCACAACCTTAAGAAAGTACTGAAAGAGAAAGGGTATAATACCGCTGTGGGAGATGAAGGTGGCTTCGCTCCCAACCTGAAATCGAACGAAGAGGCGATTGAGGTGATCTTGAAAGCCGTAGAAAAAGCCGGCTACAGACCGGAAGAGGATATCCTGATTGCGCTCGACCCCGCCAGCTCCGAGTTTTACAACACCGAGAAAAAAGTGTACGAGTTTAAATGGAGCGACGGTAGTGTAAGAGACGCCGACGCCATGGTAGAGTATTGGGCCGACTGGGCAAAGAAATATCCCATTATCTCAATCGAAGATGGTATGTACGAGGATGACTGGGATGGCTGGAAAAAACTGACCGATGCGATCGGCGACAAGGTACAGCTGGTAGGTGATGATCTGTTTGTGACCAACACCGAGCGCCTGGCCAAAGGTATCGACATGGGAGTGGGCAACTCCATTTTGATTAAGGTGAACCAGATTGGAACCATTACCGAAACGATGGATGCGATCGAAATGGCTCATAAAAACGGCTACACAGCCGTGGTATCTCACCGTTCCGGAGAGACCGAAGATACCACCATCGCCGATCTGGCTGTGGCAACCAATGCGGGACAGATCAAAACCGGATCGATGAGCCGTACCGATCGTATTGCCAAGTACAATCAGCTTCTGCGTATTGAAGAGGAGCTGGATGACAGCGCCATCTTTTTAGGCCGCAACACCTTCGGGTAGACGATGGATGTTCGCTCCAGACGGCCGGCCGTTGTGGCGGCGATGGCCATTTGCCTTGGCATAGCCGGGTCACTGCTCATTGCCGAAATGATGGTGCGTTGGCTGTTGCCACAAGAGCGAATGGCCACCTGGATAGAGATGCACCCCTCCGGGTTTGTGGCCAACCAATCGGGAGGGGCATCGTTTCAGGAGTGGGACGGTGAGCAGATCAACTACCGATTTACCGACACACGATTACGGCAACACCCCGGCCGTTCTGATGCCGCGGACGAAGAGCAGCGCATTCTGTTGCTGGGCGATTCCTTCACCTTTGGATTGTTGTTGAATGAAGAGGAGACGTACGCCTACCATTTGCAGCAAGCGGTGGGCTCGTTTTATCCCCCGGCAACCATTTTGAATGCAGGCGTTGGCGGAGCCGGACTGGCAGACTGGCCGCACTGGCTGGATCATTTTGGTGAAGCGGCCGAGCCCGATATGGTTCTCCTTTTTTTGAACACGGCTGATATTGACCGCGCCCTCTCGAAAAATCTTTTTGTGCTGAACCGGGAAACCGGTGAGATGATCTCTTCTCAACGTTGGCGCCCCACCCGCACCTACCGCTGGCTTGGGCGTAACCGTCTTCACCTGTTTTTACAGCGCCATTCTCATCTGGCCAACATCATCGAGCGGTTGCTCTGGCGTCATCTCTACTTTACTGACCTAACGAACGAATTTGATATAAATCAGAGTACGGTTCCCATCCCAAAAGCAGAAGAGCTGGCTGTGGAGTCAGGTTACAGCATGGCGCTAACGCTCGCACTGATCAGCCGCATGCAGGAATGGTGCCGGGCCAACGGGTGCCGGCTGATTGTAACCACTACCGGTTTTTTTGGCGGGGAGCCGGAACCGGGGGAGCAGTACACGCACCACGTAATGAACAGCCTGCCGGAATCCTTGCCGCATGCCGTTCCGTTCATGGATAATACAGAGTGTGTGATGAATGCTGCCGCCGGCAATTTGGACACCATCCGCATCCCGGGCGACTCCCACCCCAGTGCCGAAGGTGCCCGCGCCATTGCCGATTGTACGCTGCAGTGGCTTCCCACTCTGCTCCAAAACGAATCCAGACAGTAGAAGGGTATGTCGGCGCGAATTGGTATACTTGAGCCATGCGGATCCACCGATTAAAACTTCAGAATTTTCGCAACCACCAGCGCACGGAGGTTTCATTTGCGCCCCGCATCAACTTGATTACCGGCCAAAACGGTGCCGGAAAAACCAATGTTATTGACGCGGTGCACTACCTGTGCATGAGCCGCAGCTTTGTGGCTTCGAGCGATCGGTATGTGGTGCATCAGGAGGAGTCATTTTTTATGATTGAGGGAGATTTCAGCGGGAAAGTTCGTTCTTCTTTTACCGTGGGGTGCAGCTATTCCCGTGGCGAGGGGAAAAAGGTGTTTGTGAACGGAAGCGCGCTCGAGCGTATGTCGGATCTGGTAGGGATGGTGCCGGTGGTGGTGCTTAGCCCCGAAGACGTACAGCTTACGGCCGAAGGCCCGGCGGAGCGCCGGTCGTTTCTTGACAGCCTGATCTGCCAAATCTCTCCCGCGTACCTGCGCGACCTGATCACCTATCAAAAAGTGCGCCGCCACCGCAACCGGCTGCTGCAGGAGTACCGGGGGCCACTTGCCACCCTGCAAAGCTATCTGGAGCCGTGGAACCAACAACTGGCCGATACCGGCTCGCGGATTATTCATAAGCGGGCGGAGGTGTTGGCCGCCTTCAGCCACTATCTGGAGCTGCAATACCGGGCCATTTCGGGGATGGAGCTGCGCCCGTCGCTGCAGTATCAAACCATTACCGACCGGCACGACTCCCCCGAACAGATCCGGGCGGTTTACCTCGACCTGCTCGAACAGCAGTTCGAGAAAGAAGCCGAACGGGAACAGACGCTCATCGGTCCGCATCGCGACGAAGTGGTGTTTTACCTGGATGAGATGGAGGTGCGCAATTTTGGCTCGCAGGGCCAGCACCGTATCTTTTCGGTATCACTGAAAATGGCGCAGCTATTTTACTATTCCGATCAGCTTGACGATTTGCCTATATTACTGCTCGACGATCTGTTTGGAAATTTGGATGATGAGAAGACCCGCATCATTACCGAAACCCTGCTGAAACATTCCGGGCAAACGTTGATTACATCTGCTACCCGCCTGCCGCTGTTGCAGGAGCTGGTTCATAACAACAACGAGAACAAACTCTTTTCCGTTACCGACGGTAGAGTAAGCGAACTTTAATATGGCCTTTGGCAAGAAACCACAACCACTCGGCGATGTGTTAAAGCAGGTGCTGAATAAGATTCCGCACCGTACTGAGTTGAAGCGCGGCATGGTGCTGCACTTCTGGCCGGAAGTGGTGGGGCAACGTATTGCCGAAATTTCCCAAAACCTGCACTTTGAAGGAGATAAACTGATTGTGGAGGTAACACAGCCGGCATGGCGGCACGAACTGCATGCCAACCGATACTCCATTGCCAGCAAGCTTAATAAAAAAGTGGATGGGAAGATTGTGAAAGAACTGATTGTGCGAGCCGGGTAACCATGGAATTACTAAAAAAAATAGGCGAACGAATTCGACTTTTCCTCTCGGGAGAAGTGGGCCTGGCCGAAGAGCCCGACCGGGAAAACTTTACCACAAAGAAAAAAATCATCGCGTTTACCGTGGCGCTGATTTTGTCGCTCTCTCTCTGGTTTATCGTGAATATGGGGCGCGATTACAGCGTCACCATTCAACTGCCGATCCAGGTGGTGAACCTTCCGGAGGGAGTAGCGTTGAGCGGCACGCTGCCCGATCACGCATCAGTAAGCTTGAATGGCGAAGGGTGGAAACTCATCAACTTCTATTCCAATCCGCCGCAGATTCAGATGACTGCAGAGGCGCGACAGGTGAACCTGCTCGATCTGGTTCGCCAGCAGGTTGGATCCGCCTCCGATGTAACCATCATACAGGTAGACCCGGTGCTTGTTACCATCGAAACGGAAGAAGAGCAAAGCGTACGGGTGCCGATTCGCAATCGGGTGGATATTACCCTGCGTGATCAATTTGGCTTTTTGGGAGAGCCATCATTCGAGCCCGATAGCATAACCATTTCCGGGCCGGCTTCGCAGGTACAAGCCATTGAGGAGTGGGAATCTTTGCCGCGTACCATCACCGATGTCTATACCGATGTCTCGTTACAGATTCCTTTGGAAGAGCCCCCAGCCGGACTACGCATCGACACCGAACAGGCTACCCTTACCGCCTCTGTGTCTGAGTTTACTGAGGCGGAAGTGCGCATTCCGATTCGCACCCGAAACCTCCCTCCCGGACAGGCCGTCACATTTAATCCGTCGTCCATTATGGTGCGGTTCGATGTACCCATCGATCAGTTTGCAGATGTGCAAAACATCCGCCCCTATGCTGCCTTTGTAGAGTACAGTAGCATACAGGATGATGATACGGGATTGATTTCTCCCGAAATCGAAACGATTACAACCGATTTTGACGTGCGTCTGCGCAGTTTTCAGCCAAGCCGGGTGTCGTACTTCAATATCGTGCCGGACTAAACGTTACTCTTTTTGCACCGCTGTTTCGGCAAACGGCTTCAGCACCTCATCCAGATCGCGGGTGCCATCAAAAAAGCCGAGCACTTTCAGCAGCACCTCATCCACCAGCACATCGGGGCAGGAAGCGCCGGATGTAATGGCAATACGCAAACCGGGTTGATCGGCCGGCAGCCAATTGGCGGTGGATTCCATCTGCTTTTTCCACTGGTTGAAGTGCCGTATCTCATCAGGGCTGTCGAACTCGCCCGCATCGCGCACGTGAAAGGTGGGGCAGTGCTGCTCCAGGATTTCCACCAGATGCATGGTATTCGATGAGTTGTAGCCGCCAACCACCAGCGCCAGATCGGGCTTTGCGTCGGCCAGGGCGTACGTAGCGGATTGATTTTCGTTGGTTGCATAGCAGAGCGTATCGGAGGTATCGGCAAAGTGATTGTCTACATTCTCCTCGCCAAACCGCTCTTTGGCCGCCTTCTTTAAAATATCCATCACCTGCTGCGTTTCGGTAGCCAACATGGTGGTTTGATTGATCACGCCAAAAAACTCAAGATGAGACAGGGGGTCGAAGCCGGGAGTGCTTTTGTGGCCAAAATACTTCTCAAAGTCTTCAATAGGACGCTTTTCGGTCATAATCTCTGCCAGCACGGTGGCCTCTTCCGGGCTTAGCACTACCACCACATTGGAGTGGTCGGCGCTGTGCGAAAAGGTAGCGCGGGTCTCTTCATGTTCATGTTTTCCGTGCACCACCAGATTGTACCCCTTCTTGCCGAGCTGATTTCCACGCTTCCACACCTTCTCTACAAACGGACAGGTGGTGTTGTACTGATAGGGATTGATCCCCTTCGCCTTCAGTTTCTCCTCAATGTCGAGGGTGGTTCCGAATGCGGGCACAATCACAATATCATCCGAAGAAAGCGTCTCAATCGGGATACGCACCGAGCCATCGGTATTGTACAGAAACGTTACCCCCTTTTTGAGCAGATCCTCATTTACCGTTGGGTTGTGAATCATCTCGCTAAGGAGATAGATGTTTTTGCCCGGGTTCTCCTCTACCGTGCGGTAGGCGATGTCGATCGCGTTCTCCACGCCGTAACAGAATCCGAAGTGTCGGGGGATTAGAAAGGTGACCGGGCCGAAGTGAAGCTCATCGGGGGCGAGGTCTTTTTTACGGGGGTCGGTAATGGTATTCGCATCCTTCACCTTGCGGATAATGGGAGAGCGAAACATGTCCGGAATCTCAAACTCTTTGCGGGCCATAATTTTTTATAGTGATCAAAAAGAATACTGCTCAAAGATACAAACCTAAAAAGAGAAACACGTGAATGTGCAGAATGATTCAACAGCCAGAGGTGATTTTTTTGATATAATTACCAATATTGCTGCAGATTGGGATGTGTAATCAGGCAAAGGAACCGTGAATAAGGTGTTCATTACAGGTAATCAAAGGCTTTCCAGAGGGTATGCTGTAGTCGTGTCATCTATTGGTGCGCTTATCCTGGTCGGAAACATATACTCTTATGTTGCAGAAAAGACGATTGGCGACGGATACGCGACTCTTTTTCTCGCTGTGGTGGCGCTGGCCGGCGGCTTGCCACTGGCTATAGGGTGGAAAAAACCGGACCTGCCGGAAATCCACCTCAGCAATGAACAAATGGACTGGAAGAGAAATGGCCGGGACAACAGTTCGTTCAGGTGGGAAAACCTTGACCGCGTGGACCTGAATGGCAATACGCTGAAGATAACCTATGCAAGAACCGGTTCCTCCGATACGATGAAGATTCCGTACCTGACAGATGTAGAAACCATGCTGGCAATAGAGAAAGGCATTCGCGAAATGTGTGAAAAACATGACGTAACGTTTGATAAAAACTAATTCAACAGTGCCGGACCTGCAGCGCTTCGCGCCATTTTAAGCCTCGATTTTTATACTACTCAGATTTATTCTCGCGACCATTTCCATGGAACTCCTCACCGTTTTACTCTTTCTCTCTGTACTGGTCATCCTGATTTTGATCCAGGCACGCGCCGAGTGGCAATGGCGCCAAGAACACCGGGGAGAATCGTTAATCGAAGAGAAAGGGCATTATTACGGGCCGGGCATCTATTTCAACCCTTCCGATAAACGTATTTTGGTTGATAAGAGCGGCGGCGGTGGCAGAACCTTCAATTTTGGCAACCCGATCGGCATAGTTCTTTTTCTGCTGTTTGTAGCAGCGGCTCTCTATCTGCTATTCCGGTAAAAGTAGGTTTATCAGGCAGGTCGATTACGTTTCGCCGGCACGTGCTATCAAAGAGTTTTACAAACGCCATATCCTTTTTGCTTTAAAATCGTGTACATTTTCGATATCAAATTCCAACTCCATTTTTTTTATGAACCGATCACTCTTTTTTCTTGCTGCCTGTTTTGCCGCTGTCATGATGTTTCTGTTGCCTGCCTGCAGCAGCGATCCATCCCCCGACTTATCCGTAGAGTTTGAAAAATTTACCCTCGATAACGGTCTGGAGGTCATCTTTCACCACGATGATTCGGATCCGGTGGTAGCCGTAGCGCTGACCATCCACGTTGGGTCGGCCCGCGAGCTGCCCGGACGCACCGGATTTGCCCACCTGTTCGAGCACCTTCTCTTCCTGGAGTCGGAAAACCTGGGCCGGGGTGGGCTCGATGAAATGAGCGCCCGTATTGGCGGTTCCGGAGCCAACGGTTCTACCAGCCGCGATCGCACCAATTATTTCCAAACCGTGCCAAACGACGCCCTGGAAAAAATGATCTGGGCCGAAGCCGATAAAATGGGCTTTTTCATCAACACCGTAAACGAGATGGTACTGGAAAAGGAGAAGCAGGTCGTAAAAAACGAAAAACGCCAGGGTGTAGATAACGCTCCCTACGGACACACCAGCTATGTGATCAGTAAAAACCTCTACCCCGAGGGGCATCCGTATAGCTGGCAGGTGATCGGCTCGCTGGATGATCTGCAAGCTGCCACGCTGGATGATGTGGTTCAATTCTACAATACCTGGTACGTACCCAACAACGCCACGCTGGCCATTGCCGGTGATTTTGACGCCCGTCAGGCGCGCGAGTGGGTGCGCAAATATTTTGATGAGATACCGCGTGGCAATGAGATTGAGCCGCTCGACGTACAGCCCGCAGTGATCAACGAGACCAAAAGACTGTATTACGAAGACAATTTCGCCCGCCTGCCCGAGCTGCGGCTTACCTGGCCGGGGGTGGAGAACTACCACAACGATTCGTACGCGCTGCAGATTTTAACACAGCTGCTTTCTGACGGACGCACTGCACCGCTTTACGAGGTGTTGGTTGAGGAGAAAGAGCTGGCGCCGGGCGTAAACATGTTCAGCAGTAACTCAGAGCTGGCCGGAGAGGTATCGGTACGTGTTCGTGCGTTTCCCGGAACCGACCTGAATGACGTGTTGGTCGGCATCGAGGAGGCGTTTGCCCGGTACGAGGCAACCGGATTTACAGAGCGCGATTTGCAACGGGTAAAGGCGGGCATCGAAACGCGATTCTACAACGGGTTGTCCAGTGTTCTCGGCAAGGCCTTTCAATTGTCGCAGTACAACATCTTTGCCGGCGATCCGGGATTTGTGACTCAGGACATCAAAAACACACTGGCGGTGACCCTGGATGATGTACATCGAGTGTACGAGCAGTACGTAAAGGACAAGCACTACGTAGCCACCAGTTTTGTGCCACGCGGGCAAGCAAATTTGGTTTTGAGCGGTTCCACCAAAGCCGAAGTAGTGATTGAAGAGATTGTTGCCTCAGCCGAAGGAGAAGCGTTTGAACTGCCCGAAGATACCCCCTTCGAGCGTACGCCCTCGTCGTTCGACCGAACCGTGGAGCCGCCTTTCGGCTCCGAACCCGAAATTACCGTGCCCAATGTGTGGAACCACTCACTGGCCAACGGAATGACGGTGTACGGCATCCAGCACGACGAGCTGCCGCTGGCGCAGTTTACCCTGCGCATGGATGGTGGCCTGCTGCTCGACCATCCGGACAAGGTGGGTGTGGCCAATTTGATGGCGAACGTGATGAATCGCGGTACGGCAAACCGCACCCCAGCAGAACTCGAAGAGGCCATTGAACTGCTCGGAGCATCCATCAACATCAGCTCCGGCCGGCAGTATCTTACCATCTCCGGAAACACCCTGGCGAGAAATTATTCCGAAACAATGGCACTGGTCGAAGAGATGCTGCTGGAACCGCGCTGGGACGAACGCGAGTTCGAACTGGCTAAACAGAGTGTGTTAAGCCAGATCGCCCAGCAACAAAGCAACCCAAACAGCATTGCAGCAAACCAGTACAACCGCATTCTGTATGGCGATGATCATATTCTGGCAAGCAATCCGCTCGGCACCGCCCAACGTGTGGAGGCCATTACACTGGATGATTTGAAAGCGCACTACGCAACGACCGTGTCGCCTTCTGTGGCGAATATGCATGTTGTGGGCGCCATCAACCAACAAGCGGTTGTCCGGTCTCTCGGTGGACTGCAAAGCCGCTGGGAAGCGCGTGATGTACAGCTTCCGTCTGTGTCGCTGCCGGGCCCGCCCGAGGAGTCGGCAATCTATTTCTATGATGTACCCAACGCATCGCAATCGGTACTGCGAATTGGCTATCTGGCGATGCCGGAAACCCATGAGGATTACTACCCTGCCACCGTTATGAATTACATACTGGGCGGCGGCGGTTTTGCATCGCGCCTGACTCAGCAGCTTCGCGAGGGGCGCGGCTACACCTACGGCATTCGTTCCGGTTTTGATGGCGGCAGCTTGCCCGGGCCGTTTACCATCGGCAGCGGCGTTCGCACCAACGTAACCTACGAGGCGATCGATCTGATCCAGGAGATTTTGGCGGATTACCCCGACACGTTTACCGATCAGGATCTGCAAAACACCAAAAGCTTTCTGCTGAAGAGTAGCGCCCGTTCGTTCGAAACACTGGGGGCTAAACTGGGCATTTTGCAAACAATGAGTGCCAACGGATGGAGCGCCGATTACATTACCGAACGGCAGGAGCTCGTACGTGCCATCACCCGGGAGGATATCACCCGGCTGGCCCGCGAGTATGCCAATCCCGATCGCATGGTCTATCTGGTTGTGGGCGATGCCCGCACACAGCTTCCGCGCCTTCGAAATCTCGGCTTTGGCGAACCGGTTCGGCTGAATTGAGTTGAACCGGCGTTTGGGAAGTTATGCCTCCTCTTCTCACAATAAAATAGCACTTGATTAAGTTAACATTATTGTTAACATTCGATCTGTGAAAGAAATCAATCCGCCAGCCGGCGGACCAATCAGGCAAGGTTCCTGTCAAAGAATTTTTAGATTCTTTGAGTTCGAAGCATGCACAAAAGGTTGCTTGGGTGTTGGAATTGATTGAACGTCTGGATCAGATTCCGGTACAATACTTCAAAAAATTGAAAAGCACTGATGATATATGGGAAGTGCGTGCCAGAGTCGGATCCAATAGTTTTCGGTTGTTGGGTTTTATAGATGATAATGAGTTTGTCATACTCACTAACGGATTTGCCAAAAAATCACAGAAAACGCCGAAAAAGGAAATTAAACTGGCAGAGCAGCGTAAAGCTGATTATCTGTCCCGAAAAGGAGGTAAAACATGAGTGATCTTCAAGCATATATTAGCGACCGAAAGAAACGAGATCCGGAATTTGCCGAAGGGTATGACGAAGGATTCCGAAGTTTTAAAATTGGTGTGCTGCTGAAACAGGCCCGCGAGGAAGCCGGCTTGACTCAGGATGAACTCGCCAAACAACTAAACACAAAAAAAACTGCTATCTCACGAATCGAGAATCATGCCGAAGATATACGGCTTTCAACTTTGGAGAAGTATGCCCAAGCATTTGGAAAGAAGCTCAGAGTTGAACTCGTAGAATGATGCAGGCATAAAGCGGTTCGTGCGGATTCGTTTTGGCTTCCAGGCTTTGGTCAGATATCGCCTCACCGCACAACCGCCAAACCGTTACCCGACAAACAGCCACGTCACATACCCCACATAGCTGAGCAGCAGAAACGCTCCCTCGGCACGGCCTACTGTTTTCCGTGTGACAAAAATTGGGATACAGATAAGCGACACAACGGTAAGCAGAACCATATCGACGCGGAGAAGGGTGTCGGATACGGTGGTGGTTTCGGCAAATAAGCCCGAAATACTTACCACGGCCAGAATGTTAAGGATGTTACTCCCCACAATGCCGCCTACCAGCATGTCGCGCTCTCCGCGAAGCGCGGCCGCCACAGTGATGACCACTTCCGGCAGAGAGGTACCAATGGCCACCATCGTAAGGCCAATCACGAGTTCCGAAATACCGGCCTGTACGGCTATTTCCGAGGCGGAAAAAACCAGCGCTCTCGCGCCGCCGATCAGTAGAACCAGGCCTGCAATTACCAACGCCACTGTTTGCCATACCGGCAGGTCGCCCGGCGAGGGTGGCACTTTCACCCCCTTGCTGCCGCTGAGCCGGAACAAGGTAAAAAGGTAGGCCGCCAGCCCCATCAACAGCACCATAGCGTTCAGGCGTGTGAGCACTCCGTTCCACATTAGTGCGTAGAGCAGCAGAACCGATCCGATCATTACCGGCAGGTCGAACCGGAGCAGGTTCCGGTGTACGGCAAGGGGGGTCAAAATCGCACCGAGGCCTAAAATGAGCATGGTATTGGCGAGGTTGCTGCCCACAACGTTGCCCAGCATGATGTCGCTCTTCCCCTGTAGCATCGCATCGATGCCCACCGCGAGTTCCGGAGCACTGGTTCCGAACGCCACCACGGTAAGGCCAATTACCAGCTTGGAAATGCCAACCGATGCAGCCAGCTTCGACGCTGAGCGAACCAGAAGTTCCGCCCCCCCTATCAGTGAGACGAGGCCGATAATAAACCAGAAAATGGTAAGCGCCACTCTGTGAGAATTGGGTGAAGATTAAGCAGAAAACAAGTGTAGCTGATGTTGCAGAATATAGGCAGGATACAACTCAATTTCTGTTCTCTGATTTTAGCGAAACGAGAGGCCCAGCAGGAAATTCCAGAGTGTGTACGCTGCAAGTTTTACGGTTTGATGGTCCCGGTCTAACCGCGGATTTACCTCGCAGATATCAAACGACCGGACAGCCCGGCTCTTCCCGAATTCGAAGGCGCAGTTCAGCCACATGTCTGCTGAAAGGCCGGCGCTGTTTGGCGCGCTCACTCCCGGCGCGTCTGCCTGATTTACCGCATCCATATCCATTGTAGCCATCACATGTCCGTTATTTCGTTGATCCAGAAACGTAGGGACCGTAGAGCTGGTTACATCCGGCTTAAAAATGGCTTTGCCGTGCTCATTCACATAGTTGTAATGATCGGCTGAAATAGATGCAGGATTGAGGCCAAACACATTGTACGATTTGCATAACCCGGAGGGGTGGCCGATTGACTGGCGAAAGGGGGAGCCGGAATGGGCCTTTCCATTCTTAAGCGGGCGTACATCAGCATGCGCATCAATGTTTAAGATATGGACCGGTTTATGTGCGTTCGCATACCCGAGAAAATGACCAAACGATGTTTCATGCCCGCCACCGATGACGACCGGAATAATCTCATCTTTTAATAAACTCCCGACCGTCTCGCCCAGCAATTCCTGGTCAGACTCCACATCGCCGCTGCAGGAAATGGGTTCGCAAAAAGAGACCGTTTCCAGCAATTTTGTATGGTTGTGATGATACGCCGGATGAGGAGTCAGTTTCATTAACTGCTCGAGAATCAGCTTCGGGGCATCGGATGCGCCCGGCCGGCCGCCATTACGTTTCACGCCTTCGTCAGACGGAAAGCAGATCATCACCACCCTCGGTTTGGCAAGCTCCTGTTCCGGTTTGATATAGTCACTGAGCCGTTTATCACTCATAATCTTCAGGCAGTTTTTTCCCCTTTAAAAAAATCGTATCAGGTTTTTTGGGCTGATGGTGATAGAGCCAAAAGTTGATGGATGGGGCATCCAGTTTCAGGAAATCCGCGGATTTACCGATTTCAATGGATCCTGTTTTATCATCCAATCCGATCGCCTTGGCGGCATAAATCGTAGCGGCTTTCAGCGTTTCGGCCGGTGTGAGCCGCCCGTGATTACAGGTCAGCATCATGGCCAGGCGCAAATCAAAGCTTGGCGCGGAACCGGGGTTAAAATCCGTAGCTGCGGCCACCTGCACTCCCCCATCAACCAGCCGGCGGCAGTTTAAATAGGGCTGTTGTGTATAAAGTGAAGCAATCGGCAGGGTCACGCCAATCACGCCGGCATCCGCCATCTGTTCAATTCCCGAATCGGAAATCTGTTCGAGGTGATCCGCGCTGATGGCCCCCACTTCGGCCGCAAGTTCCGCACCGCCACCGGGGGAAAGCTGGTCGGCATGGAGTTTTGGGATCAGGCCATGCGTTTTCCCCGCTTCGAAAATGGTGCGGGATTCATCAACCGTGAATGCAGAATCTTCCACAAAAATATCGCAAAAAAGGGCGAGGTTATTTTCTGCCACTGCGGGAATCATCTCGTCAATTACCAGGCTGATGTAGGCTTGCCGCCGGTTCTTAAACTCGGGCGGAATCGTGTGAGCACCAAGGAAGGTGGAAACGAGGTGAACCGGAAACTCGCCCGCAAGGCGCTTGTAGACCCTGAGCAGTTTGAGTTCATCTTCCAGCGTTAAACCATATCCGCTTTTGCACTCTATGGCAGTAATGCCTGTTGAAATAATCTCCTTTAAAATTCCGGCTGATTTTTCATACAGCTCCTCTTCCGAGGCCGCGCGGGTCGCTTTAACGGTAGATAAAATTCCGCCGCCGGCTTTGGCAATGTCGAGGTAGCTCCGTCCCTGAATCCGCATTTCAAATTCATCTTCACGCCATCCGCCAAAACTGAGATGTGTATGGCAATCCACCAGTCCGGGAATGACGATTTTGCCCCCGGCATCCAGCCGCTCGTGGGCT
The DNA here is from genome assembly GCA_047921075.1 of Balneolaceae bacterium. Lineage (GTDB taxonomy): Bacteria > Bacteroidota > Rhodothermia > Balneolales > Balneolaceae > JBLRWS01. Next base: position 35,148 of record JBLRWS010000022.1, read on the forward strand.
TTGTACGTAGCCGGCAACTCTGCTTCCTTGCCCACCCATTGAATTGCGCCATCAGCCCACGCAATAGCCGCGTCTTTTATAGGATGCACATCACGCTGCACGCCTTCATCTTTGCAGGTGTAAAGAATGGATATGTTATTGAGTACCGGCATGGGTAAGTATTTTAAAAATGTAAAACAGGTTGCTGATCTGTTCCGGTGGACCACCGCAATTAATTCAAAAAACCTATTCGCGGATCAGCGATCCGCGCTACGTAGAACAGGTCGCTGACCTGTTTAACTCAAGCTTTGAACATAGGAACAATGGTGTTATGATGTTTATTCTTAATCAATGATACAAAATGGTGCTTCTTTTCTTTATTCCGCGGATCAGCGATCCGCGCTACGTAGAACAGGTCGCTGACCTGTTAAACTCAATTCTTGAACAAAGGGGCAATCGTGTTATGATGTTTATTCTTAAGCATTGGTACAAAAATGGTGTCTCTTTTTCTTTGTTCTGCGGATCGGCGATCCGCGTTACAGGTCACCGACCTGTTCAACAATCATCTAAATGTTTCTTTAAACTCTTCTTTGCAGTACGTGTAAGGCCATTTTTTCCAGTCAGATACCAATCCAGCTTTCACTGGATTATGAATAACATAAGCTATTTGATTTTCCAATTCACCATCATTCCTTATTACACGATCATAACTTTCAACGTGCCAGAATGTACCGGAACGGTTAATAAGAATATTGATTTTACGCGCTGTGTATTTCTTTAAATCCCTTAGGATATCAGAAATCGGATGATTTGATGGCTTTTTGTTAGGGTCTGGTATGTGCTCAAAAACCAGATGCACGTGATTGCTCATAATACAGTACGCATATAAGTTGTAATGGAGACCATCTCTGTGATGAATAGAGTCCATTACAATTTCTGCAATATTGCGCTCTTTTAACCAAACAGGGCCCGACTTGGGGTTGTCAAGAATTGATTCATACTTGTCGAATATTTTACGGTGAATTTGGTATTTATCATTTGCTGATACAGCTGAGTCCTTCAGCCTTTTCCTGAGTTCATTTAACGATGCCACTTTTTGGAGAGGAAGGGCACCGTCCAGTAAAAACGTTATTGAATATGTAGCACCAACAGGCTGAATGTGCGGTAAATTTCTTTTGTGATAGTTCATCATTGCAGATGAATTGAAATGGTTGAAATCCAGCAGTTTCAAAGCTCCACGGATCAGCGATCCGCGCCACGTAAAACAGGTCGCCGACCTGTTAAACTCAAGTCTTGAACATAGGAACAATGGTGTTAAGGAGTATATTCTTAAGCATTGATACAAAATGGTGCTTCTTTTCATTGTTCTGCGGATCAGCGATCCGCGCTACGTAGAACAGGTCGCTGACCTGTTAAACTCAATTCTTGAACAAAGGGGCAATCGTGTTATGATGTTTATTCTTAATCAATGATACAAAATGGTGCTTCTTTTCTTTATTCCGCGGATCAGCGATCCGCGCTACGTAGAACAGGTCGCTGACCTGTTAAACTCAAGTCTTGAACATAGGAACAATGGTGTTAAGGAGTATATTCTCAAGCATTGATACAAAATGGTGCTTC